>NC_018656.1:338181-676362 GCF_000299395.1 Candidatus Nitrosopumilus sediminis | reverse complement strand
TTGTTTTTCCATGGTCTACGTGAGCAATAACACCAAAGTTACGAATATTGTCTTTGTTCTTGATAATTTTCAATACCTCAGATGTAGACTTGAATTTTACCATATTCGCAAAACTTTGGATTCAGGTATTAAACCTTAGTTTTTGAAAAGATCAGTAAATCATACGGTTAGAAACATCACGAATTTTTTCTGCCGTGACAAAATGACATTCTTTTTTTCGCATCTTTTTGGCTTCATAGAGTGCAATTAATTGTGAAAAGAAAATACAATAGATCACCTGAGATAGTTTTTCTGATGGGATAGCAGGATGGACTACATTAATGCCAATTTTTTTGAGGTTATTTCCTAATTGTGTTGCATGGATGTTTTTCTCCTCAAAAATAATCACAGTGTCACCTTTTTTGACTGAAAATAACTCCATGTGTGAAAACTGCTCAATTCTAGAATAATGTACATCGTATCCTAGAATTTCATAAAACTTTGCAGCGCAATACATTGCCACAGGAAAAGTGAAAAGATTCCCCAAAACAAAAATACGTTTTGAGATTTTAGCTTTTTTGGCAGATGACTCTGCAGTTTTAAATAATGAGGGATCAGGGATTTTGATATTTTTTACCAAAGAGATGCAAGTTAATGCGCTATCCAAAAAAGAGATACTGCCAGCAGTGAAAACCCCACTATTTGGTGAATTAAGAATAATGGAACTATCAGATACTTTGGCCAATCTACTTTGAGATTTAGATGTGATTGCAGTTGATTTTTGTGCAGTTTTTGCAACCTTGATGTTTGTAATAGTATTTCCAGAAACAGATACAAAACACACATGTTTTGATTTTGCCATTCCTTTATTTTGATACAAATCGAGGGGATCTATTGCCTTTGCCAATCCTCCTGAAAAAGACTCTGCCAGTAAACAAGAGACAAGTGAATCACCACTGCCTGTGAAAAGAATATTTTTTTGTTTTTCAATAGATAATGTTTTTTGTTTTTTGAAGGATTTCAGAAAATCTAATTGTAATTGAATGTCTTCCTCAAATGCATCAATTGAATTCATAATTAAAATCAGTTTTTGGCATATATTAGAAAAACTGTTGAACATAGGTTTTGGTATTTATTACCAAAATTAAGCAAAAAGATATGGAAATTTCTGTAGGACATACTCCTGATTCAGATGACGCATTCATGTTTTATGGAATGTTTACAGGAAAGGTCCCATCACCAGATTTTAAGGTAAATCACGTTATTGAAGATATTGAGAAATTAAATCGTAAAGCAACAGATCCAGAGCTTGATGTAACCGCAGTTTCAGTTCATGCATGTGCATTCATTCCAGGATATACAATCTTGAGAAGTGGCGGGAGTTTTGGAATTAACTATGGACCGATTGTAACTGCTCGAAAACAAATGACAATTGATGAAATTAAAAAATGTAAAATTGCCATACCGGGAAAAATGACTTCAGCATTTTTACTATTGCAATTAATGATTGGGAAATTTGATTATGTTGAAATGAATTTTAGTGATATTCCAGAAGCTGTAAAATCAGGCAAAGTGGATGTAGGGCTAGTTATTCATGAAACCCAATTATCATATGAACAAGAAGGAAATGTCAAAATTTTAGATGTTGGGGAATGGTGGGATAAAACAACCGGAGGGCTACCAGTCCCACTAGGAATCAATGTCATGAGAACAGATCTAGGCATGGATACAATTGTAAAGTTTGATAAATATCTCCAATCATCAATTGAGTTTGGAATCGAACATTTCGATGATGCCATAGATTATGCCATGCAATATGCTAGAGGAAAAGAACGAAGTTTGATTGAAAAATTTGTAAAAATGTATGTGAACAAAGTTACTGTAAACATGGGAGATCCAGGAGAAGAGGCCATTAGAAGGTTATTCAAAATGGCAAAAGAGAAAGGCCTAGTCCCAGACTTTGAAATCAGCATTGCCAGCAAGTAATTATAGAACAGAAAAAAATTACCAAACATGGGAGACGGAATCGGGGGAGCAGTACTTAACATTCTAACAAACAATGCTTTTGAGTTGCTAATTAGCCATACAAGAAAAGATAATCAAGAACAATACGGAAAAATTGAAAAAATCATCATGAGTAAAATTGATGATCCTGAACAACCACAATATGAAGAAAAGACTAAAGAAGATTTGGAACGTGCACTAAAAGGAAAGTTTGTTTCATGTAATGTTCAATACAGAGATGAAAAAACAGATGCACTAGTTTGCAATGTTTTTGTCCAAAGACCCCCTGAAGGATTTTAGTAATCCAAGCAATTAACCATATTTGGTGAAACAGTATGGACGAAGATTCGATCCTATTAAAAAAAGAATTGGAGATAAATAATCAAAGACTCAAAAAACTCGAAGAACATAAAAAATCAATAGAACCACAATTAAAAAATCCCAAATCAAATGAAGAAAGTCAAAGGCTTTTAGAAACTATGAAACGACTAGAAAAAAATTTGCAAATTGAATACAAAAAACGAGATGGGATAATCAATGCAATAAAAACCAAAGAGGGAATCTAAAATATTTTTAAATTATAATTATCGAATTGGAGTTTTAAATTGGAAAACATTCTGAGATATTTTTTGTTTATAGGATATTCTGTAATATGTCAAAATTCCTAATAATTCCAAATATTCGACAAAACCCACAGTGTAAAAATGCATTAGCCATCCATCTAATTTTTGATCAATTGAAGCCATGGCAGCACTCATTTGAGGAAATGCAGTCACAAATCCCATAGGGGCCATAATTGTCCCATATATCCAATCAGAAGGAGTCATGTTCTTTGCAGATTCAATTACTTGATTTTTTTGGTTTTGGGAATTAGAAACGTGTTGCATTTTTTGTTCAGCATAAACAGAGTGCCCTTGGTCTATTGCAAAAATCATCGTACCTAATATTACAAGTAAGAATGCAGATTCAGCAAAAATCAAAATTCCTCTTTTGCCTTTTTGGAATTTGAAAATCTGCCTTTCAAGCATAGGTCCAAAGAAGCCCAGTTTGTTCTTCTTTGCAAGAAGAATTAAAGAGATAGATACCAATGCAATTATTCCAAAAGATCCCAACCAATCATCTGTAACAAATTCCACAAAGAGTAATCTAGCAGGCAAAAGTATTCCACCCATCATTCCAAATACAATCAATGATTCAATTTTTGAATTCAGTGATTAAAAATTCTGAAACATTACATATAACATAGTGACCATTTTTTTTCTAGTGCCAAAAATTAAAATGAGAAAATACCTAATATATGATAAAAATCAAAGATAAGTAGAGTTGGTTTTAGTAGACAAGAGAATTCTATCAGGGGGAATTGCAATGATAATTGCAGGAATTGTACTTACTGGCGCATATGCAGAACAACCAACAGGTCAAGCAGGAATGAGTGAGGAGGAAATCATTGATCTTATGATAGCCGAAGACCAAAACCAAGCTTATCAGATGTTATCAGGAATTTTAATTGGTATTGGATTTTTACTGGTACTGATAAGCTTCGGAGCAAGACGGAAAAAAGATACTGCAAAAAGAAAAGAAAAGAAACCTGCAGAATAATTCAAAGGTTTTAATCTCAAATTATCTAACCAATATTATTGATTCAGGCAGAAATCAGTATTTATCCCATGGCAACTAGAACGACTAGTGCCAGTTTTTACATTGCAAAAGCAATAGAATCCATTCAAAAAATGAAGAATCTCAGATATGAAATTAATGCCATGGGGACAATTTTAGAATCAGATAACATTGATACGATAAACTCGGCAACAAAACAAATGATGGAAACAGTTCACAATCTAGGAATTGCAAGAGTGGAAGTAATAATCAAAATAGATTCAAGAAGAGACAAACATGCCAAAATGGAAGAAAAATTAGAGTCTATTAAAAAACAAATGAGTTAGAATTTTTTCAAGATATCAAAGTGAGTATTTCTTTGGGCAGGAATACGACCTATTTCTTTGACCATTGTTGCAAGTTCTTCAACTGAAGAAGATGTTGTTTTTCCAGCTGCCTTGTAGATTTCTTCAGAGAATGCTGTTCCCACTAGATCATTTCCTCCATTAGATAATGCAACCTGTGCAAGCTTTTTTCCATATGCTACCCAGTAAACAGAGATATTGTTCAATACATTTGCAAGCATCAATCTAGATAATGCAATTATTCTTAAATCATATACGGATGAACATTCATTATTTACCAAATGTTCTTGCTCCAATTCAGTATTATCTAAGCTGAATTTCAAAGGAATCAAAGTTAGAAATCCATTTGTTTTCTTTTGTAATTCACGGACCTTAATCAGGTGATCAATAATATGTTCAGGCTTTTCTATATGGCCATAAAGCATAGTGACATTACTTTTGATTCCCATATTATGAGCCTCTTCTATGACATCAAGCCATTGCTGTCCAGTACATTTTCCTCTCACAATTTTTCCTCTAATGTCAGGGTGAAATAGTTCAGCACCCCCACCAGGCATTGAATCAAGTCCTGCATCCTTTAGACGAGATAAAATTTCTTTTGTAGAATTTTTTGTTAATTTTGACAAATAATAAATCTCAGCTGCAGTTAGTGCCTTGATGTTCAATTGAGGATGACTTTTTTTGATTGCCCTCATCATATCCTCATAATATTCCAAAGGGAGTTTAGGATGAAAGCCTCCAACTATATGGACCTCTGTTGCACCCATCTGCTCTGCAATTCCAACTCTTTGTTCAATTTCTTGAGGAGTTAGTGTGTATGCATCATCTGCACCATCCTTACGATAAAATGCACACATCTGACAACTAGCTGCACAGACATTCGTGTAGTTCATGTAATATGATGCTGCAAAAGTTACAGTGTCACCTACTAGTTTTTTTCTAGTGTTATCTGCAACAGCACCAAGTAAATGTAAATTATCATAATTCATCAATTCAAGACCATCTTTGTATGAGAGTTCTTCCCCAGCCAAAGCACGATCTAAAGATTGTGAATCTCCAACTAGTTGTTCTAACATATTGGTTCGTTTTTCCATCATGATATATTCCTTAGTGAAATACACAAAAATTTGATGAAGTTATGCCTGAGTATCATCTATACAAATCAAATTTCTTTTTACAATTTCCACAAAATCGTTGTTTAGTTTTTCTACTTTCTGTTCCCAAACTTGACACCACACCGGTCGCATTTTTGTTTAATCATAATTTTGTTATCAACTTCTCCGACACTTTATTCCATTTTGAATAGTTTTTTTCATCCTATAAATCACATGAATATTCAATTAATCTTCGAAATACCAGAATTCCATGAAATACCCATAATCAAGAGTGAAAATTATGAAATTTAGAATAATTTCAGTATTAGTTTAAATTTTCGATATTCTTTTACTCTGTTTGATTTGTGATCCTGCCAGTCTCAAGAAATAAGTAGTCAATTATGCAATATTCATTATGGTACTTCCTCTAGTTGATGAACATAAACCTAAATGCTATCTTTGCCACAAAGGCTTTGAAAACATAGAAGAATTACGTGAACATCAAAATTCCGCACATAGGGACTTTTTTGAAAAAAATGAAAAGCAAAATGTCAGAGAACCAGCACCAGGCGATGTCACTGTGTTTTAGACTTTTTTTCTTTTATTGATTTTAGTAATTCTTGTGCCATGTCTTTAGAAATGCTTGCCAAATCATAGTGTTTGTCAATAGACAAGGCTTTTTTGAAATGTTTGATTGCCTCTTGGAGCTTATCCATTTCTCCTAATGAAAGGCCTTTGTATGCAAGCGCCATTGCACATTTTTTGTCAATTTTTAATGCAGCGTCATAACATTCAATGGCTTCAAGATATTTTTCTTCAGAATGCAATGCAGCTCCCTTGTTTAGTAAAGCATCAAGATTCTCTGGAGAAATTTTAAGAGCTTTGTCATATGTTTTAATGGCAAGTTTGAGTTTGCCTAAATTTTGTAATGTCGCACCTTTGTCAATTAGTATGCTAGGATTAGCAGGTTCTTCTTTTAGTGCTAAATCATATAATTTCAACGCATCAGAGTAATTTCCATCCTCAACATGTTCAAAAGCTTGTACAAGCATCTTCTCAATTTTACTACTCATCGTCTTTGATAATAATTTGTTAATAATATAGATTGACTTGCAGTAAACAATGATTCAACAAACATGACACATAATAGAACGTCAAGAGGCATTTTTGTCCCTAGGTTCAATTTCAAGGGATTTGTTAAAACAAAACATAGATTCTTCATATCTGCCTAAACTTCGTAGTGCAATTCCTTTGTTATTCCAAAGATCAGGATCATTTTGATTCAAAAGCAGAGCTTGTTCAAAAAATCCAAGGGCATCATCAAATTTCCCATCATCCATTAAAGATTGTCCTTTTTTAACAAGATCTTCAATATCGCCCATAAACCAATGTTAATTTCATCAGTATTAAATCTGAAAAGAAATTGTGAGAAAGAGATGAAAAAAATCAAACAAATTTACACAAATTTCATGAAATTTTAAATATATTTTTCACAATTATATGATAGAGTCATGGATGAAACAGATGAAAAAATTATCAAACATTTGTTAGTGGATGCAAGACAGTCAGCAAGACAATTAGCATTAAAACTTGGATTATCAACAGTTACGGTCCTATCCAGAATCAAAAAATTAGAAAAAGCAAAAATCATCCAGAGGTATTCAGTAATTGTTGATCATGAGAAAATAGGATATTCGTTAACTGCGATAATTGAAATTATTGCCAAAAACGACAAAGTTGTAGGTGTAGAAGATGAAATATCAAAATTTGAAAATGTTTGCGGGGTATATGATATCACAGGTTCAACAGATACCATAATTATTGCAAAATTTAAGGAGAGAAATGAATTAAGCAAGTTTGTAAAGGGCTTGGCAACGATTCCAAACGTGGAAAACACAATAACTCACGTAGTACTAAATACAACAAAAGAAGATTTTAGATTATCGTAAAAGAGAGAGAAATGAACAAGTTAGGAATTTTTATGATTTTTGTAATAGTCTTTGGAGCATGGCAAACAGCAACTGCACAAAACAATAATCTTGATATGGAATTAGAAGTGACAGATGAAGAAAAAATTATTTTATTTTCAGGTTTTGTGATTGCAATTTTAGGAGTGTTTTTATTTCTTGCAAGAGATATTGTCTTAAGAAGAAAAACATCATATGACAAAGAAGAGTTAGAATCTAAAAAAGACAAGACATTTGAAAAATACCACTCAGACTGGGGTGATGATTATGAAGAATTAGGTCAACGAAGAAATACAAAAGAAGACAAAGAGTTTCGAGATGCAGCAAATAATGATGAACTTCCCAACTATTATGAAATCATAGGAGTTCCCAACGATGCCACTCCAGAAGAAATCAAAAAGAAATTCAGGGAATTGGCAAAAAAAACTCATCCAGATAAAACAAAAGAAAATTCAGAGGAAGAAATGGCTGTGCTTAACAAAGCATATGAAATATTATCAGATAAAGAGAGTCGAGAAAGATATGATAGATACCTAAAGGTAGGCTAAACTGAATTTATTTTAACAATTATCATACTAAGTTCGATAGATTCAGGAGTCTGAACACTGTTTGTCAGATTGGTTAAAATTTCAATAGAAACTGGTTTACCATTTGTTTCAATTTGAGTAGTAATTTTGAGTTCACCAAACTCAGTATTTGGGCCAAGCATTTTCTTTGTCAGCAATGGAACAACAGAAAGATCTTCAACAACACATTTCATTTTATATGCAAATTTGTCTGAAAAATATACACCTCCACGAGTAGTTGGTTCATTTACAGGGATTGGGGAATTTGAAATCGAGGTGTTTGAGATCGGATAGATTTGATTATTTACATATAGTGTAAATTTTGGAGAATTTTTATCGTTAAAATCTATCAAATTTTCTAACAATTGCATATTAAACGACATACAAAAAAATCAAACAATAATTCTATTGAGTGTTTCGTGAAAATAGATAAGATTCCGTTTCCTTTATGCGTACTTTGATCCGAGAGTTCGCCATAACACGGACTCTTGAGTCATTTTTAGGCATATTTTTGAGATAATTCAGTGTAGATTAGGAAAAGAGAATCGAATTAATTTTCAAAAGTCTAGTTTTCATTTTCTAAAGAGCTTGATGAGTTCTTCGATGAACACTTACTAGATCATGATGGCTAGTATATCCACAAAACTCGCATGTTTCTAACCCAATTTCTTCCATGTTAACTGGAATGGCAAGCAAAAAAGAATCAGGTTCAATAAGTGTAATCTTGTGTCTTGCTCGGTTTGTTTCTTGAAGAAACAGATCTAATATCGATTTTGGTAGTTTTTCATTTACTATTAACAGGTCATTTTCTTGTTTTGTAGAATAGTTTCGTTCTTGTAGAAATTTTGTTAATTCTTTTTCCAGTTCATTATTTTGAGCACAATCAATTTTTGTCATTTAAGAAATCACATACTCTTCATTCATAAGTACTTCGAACCTTTAACTCTTGAGAGATAAAGTAGATTATCGTCTTGCCGAACCAATCATATTCATATAGATGAATTTAGGTTCTTGTTCACATAACGGCCACAAAAATTCTGCAAATTTCTTAGTATGAGAGACATCTTTGTGGTTTTGCTCTGCTGCCTTGTCTTTGAATTCGGCAAGATGGGTGAATTTTGAAGGTTCTTCTTTATTTTGATATGATTCATAAACACGAATGTCAGGTTCGGCATCTCTAACAGCATCAATATAGTTTACAATTTGTTTTTTGACATCACTTACTACATCAGGTTTTACTTTGTATTCTACTCTAGTGTGAATCTGGCTGTCAGGCTTTGAGTTTCTAATGGAGTTGACAAGTTCATGTTCTATCCATTTTGGTTCTTGAGTACACATTTTGTAAAGATCTTCACCAAACTTTCTTGGTTTTTCCATACTTGCTATTCTTTCCTCTGCTTCTTTATCTGAAAATGTCATAAAATAGGTCAGTATATTTGGATTTTCAAGATCTGTAAATGCCTCATAAAATTTTGGTTCATCGTATTGATCTCGAATTTGGGGAATCCATTTTAGAGTATGATTTACAGCATCCTGAATTTTGCCATCCTGTAGATTACAGTGACATGTCAGAGGATACATGAGCAGATTTTTTGATGAAACTAGTTAAGAATTTCTCCAAATATTTTGAAAAAGGTCAAACGGGAAGCCGTTGTCTATACCCCGCGTCATTCGTGGGGGATTATAGACAGAAGCAAAGAAATGTCACAAATTGGACTACAATAGATTCGAAGTACTTTTCAGTGACGAATATTGATTTCATATGGTATGAAGTATTTTGTGATTTCTATGATTATATTGTCATTATTTTCAGTAAACTATGCATTTGCATCATGCGGACAACCCTATGATTCTGCCTTTCATTGGCTGAATGTGCCGTGTCATGATACAGGTCAGACAGATGAAGAAGAAAAAGTAGACTGGGCAGAATTTTACTACTTTAAAGGCTCTGAATGGATGAAATACAAAACGGATGAATTTGAGGCATTGATGAAAGACGGATTTTCTGAAAAACTTTTGCAAAACTGGATTGGACAGGATTATAACTTTGTCCCAGAGAACTGGTACTTTTGGAATTACTATGAATTGTTTGGAAATGATACCCCACAAACATCACAAAAACCTGTAGAGATACCCGTATTGGAAAAAAGAACCTGTGATGAATCATGCAAAGATAGAATCGTCGAATCGGTCAACCCCTATGTCTGCACAAAGAAACCTTATTCTCAGAATTATGAATGTGCACATCAGTCTGCCATGCAACCCACAATACTCTTGACATCAACTGATGAGACTGGAAAAGAGATGATCTTTCGTCCTACCGAAGCTACCGTATCTCTTGGAGTAAACAACACTATACGATGGCACAATACAAGTTACAAAACTACAATTTCAAACCAAGAAGGAGTATACGAATCATTTATTGTGCCATTTAACGACATACGTTATCAAGTGCTTGATAAGACAGGTAATTACACATTCTATGATGAATCACACCCTGATGTAAAAATCCGCATAGATGTAACACCATTAGATAAGAAATTTAACTTGGGCAAACCAATAACCAAACACAGTTATTTTTCTGATGCCCGATTTCAGATATTTCGATCTGGCTCTGATGCACAAAATTTTATTCACAATGTGACAATAAATGACAGTGATTCTATCCATATTACTTTGGATAATTCAATGGATTTGCAATATGCAGTTTATGATGAACCTGAAACTACTGCCGATACAGTAATGACCATTGGAGATAAAATAACCAGTGGTTGTACGTATCATCATGGTGTATATTCTAGAATATTTTCACACACTCTTGAGAACATAAACACGTATGATAACACAGCAGAGTTTAAAGAAACAGTAGATTATGTTCAAGGAGAGAAATGTCAGAGACTATATTCTGATCCCGTACAGTTAATTGAAACTAGGCAGAAAAATATGAAGTTAGACCCTATTTCTCCTCTTAAACAATTCCAGTCAGGAATTTCCTTTGATGAAATACAATGCAGAGAAACTCTGGTATTGGTTCAAAAGAATGATGGCTCTCCTGCTTGTGTAACACCTGAAACAAAAATCAAACTTGTTGAGAGAGGTTGGATAAAAAATGAGTGTGCTCGTCTTGTTGATTCAAACATGGTCAAGTATTCAAATCATGTAAAAGAACAAAAAGAAAAAGATGTTGTATGGACTCCTCCAACCCCTCAAGAATTTCTATTAAAATCCGAGTATTTTGAAGAGTGGAGAAATAATGGATGTTATGACACAATAAAGGATTGGAGACATTTGTCAGAAAACTTTGATTTGTTTAATCCACCTGTTTTGAATGAATTAGAAAATGAAAACTAGACTTTTGATAATTATTGTTATGATCTCTATTACATCTTCTTTAATTGTCATTTTGCCAAACTATTGGTTAGAGTTTGATGATTTTGGAATTTTTTTATGTGATAGATGGTTTGATAGTCATTATACTTGTAACAGGATATGGCTTGATCCTGACTGTAATAGGCCTGGAGGTGGCTGTATTTTTCCAGAAAAATCACCTTATGATCAATTCCTAGAGAAAAAAGCAACGATGGCGTTTAATCTAAAATTAGATGATTATAGAATAACTTCTAAAGTACAGAATGTGTATCAGTCATATTCAACGGGAATTTACAAATCATTTTTAGCCATTGCAGATGGAAAAAACTCTACGCAGTATTATCTTGCAACTGTTTTTGACCCCGATGAATCGCTTGATAACATAGATGTTGAAATTTATGAAATAATTTCTGATAAATGTAGTCGCGAGTTGATATACAAGGGAAATGGATGTGAGTTAAAATATCTGGAAAAGATAGTGCAGCCGATTCATTCTTCACTTGATTATGGATGGATTACAGGATGGGATGCTGGTGAGGACTATTGTTTTGATTGGTGTGATCAAAAGGAATTGTTTGACCTTGGATGTAATCAATCCATACTTGCACATCTTACAAAATATTCTAATTTGCTTGATGAAGAATTTGATGGGGAATATAGTATTGAAGATATTGGATTACCTGATGGGGTAACACAAGAAAAATTTGAATGGTGTGTGGATTTTATTTATGAAAAACGAATCGGCATGGATTTAATTCCCGAGAAAATAGTTACGGGTTAATTTTCTAACATATGACAAAACTGGGCTCGTAATAGTTTCCGTTGTAATAGAATACGTGGGCATACTCTTCTGCATCTACACCATATTTCTCAGTGTTTTTTTCAAACAGGTAATCCTGATATTGTTGCTGCTTGCTTTCCAGTATTGCTGTACTGTTTCTCACAGACACCTCCCAAGTTCCCATCAGATCGATTGCTTCGTTAAATTTCGGAATATTGTCTGTTTCATTTTTTAGTATAGTAATTGCTTTGCGATCATAGTCAACATTTGCAGGAATCAACTCTACTGCAAACGGTGTGTCCTTGTAATTTTCATTGTATCTTACAGTATAGGTTTTGTCACCATACAAAACATAGTTGCTTTGCAAATCAGACTCATAGTACTCATCATGCTGTTGGTCGAACTTTTCTTTGAAAAATAATGCATAGCCATCCCACTCTTCAATAGATATGGGCAGTCGTACCCTGTCATTGTATTCGGTTCTAGAGTTTGTCGCATTAATCATCTCTTTGAGAACAGGCAGTTGGTCCAAGTCCTTGTCTGTCAGTTTATAGTAGAGCAGATTTCCCGTACGGTCCTCAATATTTTTTATGTCTTGTTGCGTTAGCCTAGACACCCCTACGGATGCACAGCCAGGTATCTCTTTTCCAGTGATGTTTATCATGTCCGCATTTATGACATCGCCAGTAACTGCATCAACTTGGACTATAACATGAAAATACATCCTGCTAACAGAATAAACCAAACGGTTGTCAATTGCGTTTAACTCTGCAAATGCATAATCAGCATCGCCTATGACAATGTCTGCGTCACGTAACTTGGGGTCTTCAGATACCAATTTTACAAGATAGTCATGTGCAATGTTTTTTGCATCATCAGGGCTGTATTTCATGGTGTATTCATCCAGATTGTCATACCAATGTGCAATTTCAAGCAGCATACTCCCGTCTCTGAACTGGAATCTGTTCATCTCATTTGTTATCTTCATGCCGTCTTTTGTCTGGTAAATCATGATACTTGTTTTGTGATATGACTCCTCAACATCCACATCTTCAGAGCCATCGGTTTTGTACCCAATTCTATCCAACAGAGATTTGACAAATTCTTGCGCTTGATCAGCTGGAATGACATAATTTTTGTCAAATATGTTGTAATCAACATAGCGAGACAGGCCGGTGTTTCGAGGTGCGCTTATACTGAGCTCTGCTTTGACAGTTTCATATCTTACTTTTTTGGAGCTTTCATAGACTTTTTTTGCACCAGAATCGTCAATTAGCGGCAAAAGGGTGTCAATAATTTCACCTTCTGTAAACTCGACAAATGGTGCAGGTACAAGCAACGCGTCTTCCATAATGTCTGCATGTTCTGAACTGGTTAGTGGCACAAACTGACAGTCAGGCACATCAAAGTAATGAGTTGTATTTTGCCATCTGGGACCATCAATTAGTGATACAGAATCACTGGTTTCATTTTGTTTACATAATTTTTGTAAGGATTTCAGGTATTCAAGACTCGAAGAGTCTATTGTTTTAGCACCAGGAATCTCAGATTCAACTATTCCCAATGTCACGATAACAGCACCAATTACTATCAAACCAACAATTATCAATAGTCTAGTCTGCATTTTCTAATTATCCTGCATGGTTGGTACAATAGGTCCAGTGAATTCAATTGTAATTTTTACATCAAATGGGATCATTTTGGTGTATCTGTCCATAAAAAAAGAAGATGCATCAGGATTTTCTTCCAAGTATTTTTTATCAATATCAATTCCCAGAGAATTTTCTGCATTACCAATACCCAATCCGATTATTGGGTAGTTGTCACGATCTTGTTCCACAATGGCTCTTGCAATCTCCAACTTTGTATCATATGGAAGTGAATCCGTATCATTAGAAACAAGAGCTAGTCTTCCATGACCTCGGTCATTTGAATTCTGTACAAAATATTCATAAAATCCAGTCTGGTTGAATGTGATTTGTTTTTGCATTTTTGGATCTATTGATTCAATTACCCACTTGTTCTCTTTTTCATAAACAGTGACAGGAAAACCCGATTCATTAATCCAAGTTACAGTACTGTTTTTTTCTAGAAAAATAACTGATGTAGGTGGGAGCGGAGTAGTTCTTATCTGATTTGGTGAATGTATAGAATAAATCAAAATGGTGTTGGGATCCAGATAACTGATGTCCGGAAAGCATTCATTTCCTCGTTGAATAAAATTTTTTTCACACAAAAGAGGTTTTGATCTAGATTCAGATTCTAATACAATAGGACCGTATGCAATAACAAAAGCAGTAACGATAACAAACGTGCCAATAATTATCAAAAATCTAGTTTTCATTTTCTTCCTCTACATAACTATCAAATGAAACTGGCCCACACCCATGCATAGGAAAATCACACTGAGTCATAGTCTGAGTGCCATTCTCAAAAACCCCAAAGCAAAGAGAATGAAAAGTACAAGCATTAATCACATGTATTCGCTCAAAATCATAATCATCAGATGAAGGTAAGTTTGATTCATTATAGTTTTCAGGCAGTACAACTACAGTACCAGATATCCAAGGACCAGGAGTTCCATGATAACTAAAGATTCCAGTATTGTTAAAGGTCACATATGCTGATTTGTCAGGTTCCACAACTCCAGTCCACCACATGTTATTTTCATAATCACTAGATAATCCATGTGCCACATCATCTCGGTTAACCCATGTCACAGTATTGTTTTTCCCCAATACAACAGTAATTACCTCAGGATCTAGACTTTTATTTCCTTCAATAACTGCACCTCGTAGAATCATTACAGTTGGATCAGATTTACCATATTGAGCAGTCCAACTAAACTCTTGTTCCCACATACACTTGTCTGTGTTGTAGATGTGGGTGTGATTTCTTATCTCTTTAACATCTGTCCACATGTTTTGACCAGGAATACAGTATTCGTCAGAGTTTGGGAATTTGGTTAACTTTTGCCATTTGCAAAGATTATTGTTAATGTAATGTGTGTCATTGAAATATTCAAAACCAATTGCGTTTTTCATTTCAGAAGCATCATTACAATAATCTAAAACCATTTGAAGTTGTTCTGGACCTGGTTTGTATGGTTTATTATTTTGTAAAACCTCTCCAGAATCAAAATACACACACTTGACGACTCTGTCAAAACCCTCATCATTTATCTCACAAAATTTCTCATCATCCAAAGTAAAAGAGTGACTTGAAAAATACCACATAGGGATTATTGAAACCAGTAAGATAGATGAAATTATGATTGTTTTGTTTCGAGTTTTCATTTTTTTCTCCAAAACATCACTGAAGTGATTCTGCTACCAAAATTAATTCGTCTAACGGTAAGGTCGTTTTTAGCATATAATTAACTCCATTTTCATCAATGAATTTGATTTTTGTTTCAGTAGAAGTAGATTTTTGTATAAACGTTCCATCAGGAAAGTTTGCAGTTTGCATTCCACAAACAGGACACGAGTCAACTGCATATGCCAACATTCCGTTAATTCTTATCAGTTGTGGCTGCAGTGAAGGGTTTACCTCCATCACACTGTCATAATCATCTTGGGTTCTCTGCTCTGCGGTTCCAAGAGTTTCCAACTTTTCTGCACTGACGATATTTCTTTCATCAATTTGGTAAATGAAAATTGCACCATCACTTATCAATTCAGGTATGTCCCAATCCTGAATTTCTTGATGATGATACACTATGTACGACTCAGACGGAGTGCCTGACTGTGAACACACATAGGAATATCCATCAGGCAAGTATGCAGGAGTTTTGAAAAATGGTGCAGTTTCTTTGCTTTGTTCAAGTGTCATACAGTTTGTACTGGTTTTTAATATCGAATCGTCTTTGGCAGTCCACCCTCTTTCAATTAATTTTTGTTTGGTTGATTCAGTTACACATGCAGGAGAACCATCATGTTTTTGAATTAAAATCAAGTCTACATTGCATTGTATTTTATCAAAAGGAATACCTGATTTTGATTGTTTTAATGGAGATATTTTTGATGGAATTTCAGTTACGCCCCCCCATATTCCATCAGAGTTTGGCTGTGATGTCTGTTCTTCGACACAGATTCCATCTTGCAAAACAGTTCCAGGCCCACAGTTTTGGGAAATTGGTTTACTTGACTTGGGTTCTGGAACAAGTGCGCCTTTGACATCAAGAGCAACTTGATCATTCCATGAACTTTTGTACAATTCGCCAGATTGAAAGTGATATCCATCATATGAGATGCTAAGAAATATTTTTTCATGTTCAGTGTGTGAATCCACAGTAAGGGTTACAGGAATCCTTTTGATTTGTCCTTGTGTAATTTCAAGAGAATCAACTTCTACTTTGACAAATTGTTTGGCACTTGAAGGATTTACCTCAATTATAGGAGTAAAATTATTTAATGCATATGGCCCAGTTGTATACGAAAATCTGATATTCATTTCAGTTGATTGACCGGCAATTACTTCTGACAAGGGAGGATCAATACTTGAATGCCCATTAAATGACCCTTCGGCAAATGATTTGGCAGTCACTGGAATCAACGCAATGATAAATACGGTAATTATCAAAAACCTAGTTTTCATTTTAGTTCCCAAATATCCATGAGATAAAATTATCCAAGTATGCAAAGATGCCAAAGAAAGGCGCATCATCGCCCATAGTTTTCATTCTGTCTGTTTGTATGACTTGACATATTCCCTCAATATTTTCTGTGCCTGCACCGCATACTATCTCTTCGGATTCATCATAAAATGTCACTCTATGTTGCTTACAATCTTCCATTGTTCGATTGATGCAAGGCGGATGTGCCCTATTTGGATCATCGTTGTAAAAACAAAGGCCTGTTTGATAAGAAGTATTTTCAGGACAAAGTTTTTCGGTAATGACTCCAGATGTCCTATCTCTAACTATGTAATCATATCCAGGAACATTCTTCAATTCCTGAATGTAAAACAAAACCCTTTGATCAATTTCATATAATTTAGAGGCAGTAGTTCTTCCCACTTCCTCAATATTATAATGCCCAAGAATTGTAATGGTAGAATTGTCAATAGGGTTTTTTAGATATTTTTCAATATCTAATGTGTACAATGCAAATCCTGCACGATTTGTATCAGGTTCAGATAAAATTTCAACTGTAGTAATGTTTCCAATTACAACCCATTTCGAATATTCAAAACTTCCTTGATAATTAGGTGGAGGCTCTGCAAAAGAGTTTGTTGGAATCATTATTGAAACTACTAGAATAATTATCAAAAGTCTAGTTTTCATTTTCTATTCTCACAATGGAGAGGTTCCCATCACTTGTATTGTTCGTGTATCTTTTTCAAATGCAATAGTCAACATCCTTTCAGTACTGTTGCTTTCTTCCTCAAAAGCCACTTCGATTCCATCAACTAGTACAAAAAAGGCATCATCATATTCTCCAATCTTGGCATCAATCAAATCCCGTGGAATCGTTATCTCCAGAGTACCTTTTTTTGCCTCCTGAAGCACAATGTTAAGAGTCATATGGTCTGGAACTTTGACAATTGATACGATCTTTGCACCGTCAATTGAATATTTTAAATCTTCATTGTCTGAAATGATCTTCATTTGTTCTACTGGAACGGTTGGAAATCCTGAAAAGTGCCTGAAATATTCTCCGTCATCAAGCAAAAAATTCCCTTCAATTTCTACAAGTTTTCCTTCAAGATTTCGAAGAAAATGATGAACAGTGTCTTTTGTTGAAAACAAGTTCAACGTATCATATCCCGTATACTCGATTCGCGGAAGTTCTTCACGCAAAGGAATCAAGTGGTACTCAAAACCTTCAGGTGTGTTCAGTCTGTCAACAACTCCAGTTATTTTAATTGTTTTTCCATACTCCATAGTATCAGTATTAATAATTCTGACTTCGTTTAACGCCCAACCTCGTGCAAAAAGTTTTGGAACTGTTTCAGGTTTTATACAGGAATACAGTTCACTGCTTTTCTTTAATACCAGTACCCGATCATCACGGCATTGGATATCTTGCCCATAAGTTCCAGATTTGATTTGTTTTAATGGAGACATGCTCCACGGAACCGGATAAACTGTACGATCTAAAGATCCACCCACATGATTTGTTCTTACTGCAAATTCTCCATCCATGAATTGAAGTCCATTTTCTAAAACCATGCGATAATTTCCCGTCCAATCTTGTGGAATTGTAAAGTTAAAACTAAAATCTCCAAATTCATTTGAAGGGAGGTTTAATGTTAAAACTAGATCATTGGAATTTTTATAATCTTTGAAAATATTAGCAGTAAAATTATCTACAGGTTGCTCAAAGCTTCCAATAACAAACATAGTTTCTCCAGGCGAAATAACATTTTGCGATATGCTCATTTTTTGTCCAGGAACTTCAATAACCATACCTTCTTCAAAAAATGCATCAGAATACGGAAACCCAATTAGAATACTTGAAAAAATACCAATAATCCCCAAAATTACAAAATACTTCATACTGTATGAAACCCTAGCACATCATTGAAAAGTTCTTCTGATGTTTTGTATACAGCCTGATAAAATCACAATAGATCAATTTGCACGTAGTCCTGCGCTTTCACGCTCTACTGCCAATTGATATGCTGACGGTACAGGATAAACACTCTCATCATAGTCATGATAAACTACATCCTCATTCCCATTTACAAAGGATTTTTTTGGAATTTGCAAGCATTGAGTGTATTGCAGATAAAGAATTGCCAATGTATCCCTAGCACTTGGAAGTCGTTCATCGCCTGAAAGATTGCACCTGATTGAATAGTCCAGCATCTGATCACGTATGTCATAATCCATATTCAATGTGATATAATGAAAAGTTGTAAAATTCATCGCAGTCAATTCCATACGCGCGTTTCTGTTGTTATTATTTTTAAGAACCTCACTGGCATCAGGATATTTTTCTTTGAATTTTGAATAGACCTGTTCGCTACTAAAAATTTCCATCGCATCATCATCTGTGAGTTTTGGCGTTAAAATATCGCCCCAATCTCTCTGTGTGTTTGCAACAATGTGAGGAATAATCGTTATTAAAAACAATGAAAAGAAAATCAACCCTATTGCAATTGCTATGACAATTCCAATTTTTACTAGTCTTTCCAATTATGCCCCCCAAACAAAATACTTTTCATTAGTAATGTTGGGAATGATTTTTTGTTTATAACGTTTGATGAAATCTAAATTTTACCGAACATTTAATTCATAAAATATGATAGCACGATGTATCGTGAGCGACGAGGATGAAGACATCGAAATCATCTCAACAGAAGATGACAAGATCAAGCTGATTGGCGAGATATTTAGCAATGATTCTAGCAGAAAAATTTTGAAACTAGTCTCAAACGGCAATGAAATGACTGCAAATGAAATTGCACAAGAAAACAACATGTCGCTGACATTGACAATACACCATCTAAAAAGAATGCAGGCCGCAGGGATGATCAAAGTATCAAAGACAGGAATTTCTGCAAAGGGTCAGGAAATGAAATACTATGTTTCCACAAACCAATCATTTCTAATAACATCAGAAAAGTCAACTAGTTCTCTAGTTAATTCATTAAAGAAATTCTCCAAGTTTGCAGCAATAGGAATGGCAGGGATTGTTTCATGGCTTACTGTTAAACCCAATAATCAGTTGATGCCAGTATTGGAACAGTCAGAAAGCATTGAAGAAAAAAGTTCCAAGATAGTTGCTAATGAGTGGAGTTCGGCATCAGAGAAGATTACAAATTCTGATGCGGATATGACGGTATCTTCAAGCCCAGAATTAGAGCCAATACACGAGCCAGAACCTCATCCTGAACCAGAACCAAGCAGTTCTGGAATTGATGAATTTGCATTTCAATTAAGCGAAGACAGGGCAAACACAGGATCTGTAAGTCTTGACAGAACCGTATATCCACAACCATTTGATGGAACAAATGCAACTAGTGGAGATCCTACACTAGAACTCATAATCTCAATTGCAGTTCCAGTAGCAGTAGTTGCAGGTGGAATAATTTTAGAAAGAATACTTTCACGATGGTACAATAAAAGAAAACTACAAAAAAAATTGCGAGGTAAAAATTCATGACATTCTGTAAAGGTAGATGTGCACAATCAGAATCTTCAACAAGACATGTTGCATATCATACAGGTGGGTGTTACTGCAGAAATTGTGATTATTACTTTAAAAAAAGATTCCTGCGTTGCCCCTGCTGCAATACCCGTGTTAGATACTCTACACGTACCAACAGAAGACGATTAGAATCAGAGATAGCACGAATATGAAAAATGAATTTTTAACAATCATGCTAGTTGCAGTATCTGGAATTTTTACGCTGTTTGTAATTAGCATACAGCCTACGCCAGTATCGTATGCTGATTCCATCTTTGATTCATGCTATGATGACGATGAATGCACCATTGACATGCTCTATGAATTATCTCGTAACAATTCTACACAAACAGTTTTTCTGACTCTAGATGAACTGATAGACTTGTATGTCGATGCAGACTTTTACTGTCATCCATCGGCTCATCATATAGGAGAATTTCTATACGGATATGTTAATAGAGATTTGTCAAAGGCATCTGAACTATCTGATCATAGATGTGCTGCAGGAATTATGCACGGGTTACTAGAAAATACAATTCAAATTGAAAACATGCTTGATGGCACCCCTATAGAATCTGTAGACATTAAGAAGTCATGTGAAATTGTCAGTGATGCATTGGGGGATAATGCAAAAAGTGAATGCGTTCATGGCATGGGCCATAGTCTTATCAAAATTTACAACTATAACACAACGCAAGCACTTGAGAGGTGCAATGAGTTTGATAACTGGAATGAAATCTACATGTGCAATGGAGGTCTGTTCATGCAAAACATGGGCGAGTATGCCGAAAATCGAGGTGGCGATTTTGACAAATCTGACATGTATTATCCATGTAACCAAATTAATGGCACAAAAAATTCTGAAGCTGCCACTTTATGTTACAGATATCAGGCAAACTATTTTTTGGTTCATGCAAACTATGATTTGCAGACTGCATATTCCTTCTGTTCTGGAATACCTGACCCGAAATACATTCCAATATGCTATAAAGGGGTTGCAGCACATCTGACAAAAGACAATTTTGATGTCGTAGACAAGACAATCTTGATGTGTAATTCCACTCCTCCAAAATATCAGGAACAATGCGTGATTGGTGCAATTGAGTCACTTACCAGATTTGTATCTGATGAAAAAGCAGACCAGTTTTGCCAGAAACTTGATGGAGATTTGCAAAAAACATGTCTTGCCAGAATGAATTCTCTTTTTGATAGCAGGTTTGGATAAAAATAATCATGGCCCATCACAAAATCTTAGAACGCTTTATGAACTTCGTATTGTTTTTCTAATCATATTATGAAAATTTTCATTATTTTACTGATTTTTGCAGGCTCTGTAATATTTGCACCCAGTGTATTTGGATTATGTGATTCATTGCCATGTGATAATTCCCCCATGCAACTAGAAGAACAATCCCAATTCATTGATTTCTCATATGTAAATATCATTGGAGAACCAATACAATTCATTATAGAAAAACCAAGCGATAGAAATTGCAATTCTTATGATGCAAAAATAACTGATGATGACGGCAATTTTATTTTGGGCTGGGGTGCAGACATATCTTGTGATCCTGCTATTGTTTCAAGTCCAGTGCAAACAAAAATTGGATATGATAAAAATAAGCCTATAATTATCAATGAATCTGGAAAATATTATCTTGAAGTAGAATTTGTTGATGCATTCATTAAACAAGAATTTGTAGTCAGACAAAATCATGGAGGAGGAACACTTGATCGTACCGTTTATCCAGTTCCATTTGATATGCCGTCTCCACATAAACAAATGAAACTTGGAATTAAACTGGGTCATATCATTTGTGACAAAGATAAAGTTCCTGTCTGGAACACTCATTACAAACCTGCATGTGTTTTTGCAGACACAGAATCTGAACTTCTCAGTAGAGGATGGGCAAAGCTACGTTTGATGTTACCTGCAAGCCCTTTCCCAGAAAAGGAGATGGAGTGGACGGGAAGAAACATAATGTCCATGATGTTAGAGGGAACTTTTTCATACAATAGTACTCCTGTTGATACTCTTGATGAGAAAAGAAAGGCAGTTGAGGAATATTCCAAACAGTATCATTTAGGAGAACAATACCTGGAATATGCAATTACACCACACCAATATCATTACAATGTTGGCGATAAAGTTCAGTTTGAATTGTTAGAGTGGGGAATATCATCTGATTGCTCGAATCCTCAACTAAGAATAATTGACATCAATTATCAATCTGTGCTTGAAAATAGTTTAGACAAACTTTGCATTGATCATGATGGTACATATGGTACTTTTAATTCATATTCTATGGGTAATGACTTTGAGGAATTTGTTTGTGATAAAACTGGATATTATAGAATAGAAGTATCCAATGGAGATATTTTTCCTCCAACAATATTGCAAAATTTTGCTTGTTTAGATTCTGAACCAAGTACTCCGCCTCCAGAACCTGAACCTACCTACACGCTTACTGAAGTTCATTGTTTTCCAAACCAAGTAATCTATAACGATGAATGCATTTACGTACTTACACCTTCTGATGAATTTCCAAAAGATATGACAAAGTATTTCTCAATGGTTGATGGTAAAATTATTAATTTTTGCGAAATAAAAACTGCAACTTTAGACAGAGAAAATACCAGTGGTATAGCTCTGGATAGGTGTTTTGAGATTTCACATTACAAAATATCTGATGTCAACGAAATAAAATTTCAAAGTACAACCCCTCCAACATGGATTAACATCAAACTTGAAGACTTGACAAGAAACGTAGAACTTGGTTCTTCACCAGCATTTAGAGTAGTTGAATCTGGATGGGGAAATGGCTGTACTTCCCCAACATTAGAAGTATATCATATGAAGCAAGAAATTGGTAATGATTACACAACGGATAATCTAATCTACAAACATCACATTGTATACTCTTGTCCATATTATGAGCCCGTTTACCCACCTAGAGATGTTCTAAGAATTTGGGATGAATCAGACTTTGCAGATTTTCCAACATGTGAAAAGGAAGGAAGGTATTTGATAGTTGGAGATTCTGGATATGAGCGATTACCATTAGATTATTACTATTGTAGAGTGGAAAATGAAGACTAGACTTTTGATAATAATTGTAATTGCGGCACTTGGATTTTCTGGGACTGCATTTGCATGTTTATGTGATGACTTGACCGTTGAACAAAGAATTAATCAGGCAGACGTAGTTTTTTCTGGAACTGTGTATGAGGTTCCTTGGGATTTTTCAAATGATTCTATTGCAGCAGGATTTAGCGTTCAAAAAGTATGGAAAGGAGCAGATTCATTTCCCTTGATTAAAAACGGACACGTTCCTGTATCTACTGCAAAGGTCAGTACTGCATGTGGAATAAATCTGATCAAGGATAAAGAATACCTAATTTATGCAAAGATAGTTGATGCCAGTCTACATACAACTACATGTGATGGCTCATGGTTTTTGGATGGCAGGAATGACGATGTTAAAATTCTTGAAACTATTGGTTCAACTCATGCTTTTAGTGATGCGCACGAGATCAAATCTTCACAATCACATGATTGTAGAGGTCCAGGACTGTATAGTGTAGAAGAATGTGAGTTTGGGAAACTTGTCCGCAATATCTTCTTACCCCTTGGAGTTGCTTTGCCAATTGTAGGGATGTCTGTATTTTTTCTTTGGAGAAAAAGAAAATGAGAACTAAATACAAAATATTTCTTACTGTGAGTCTGTCGACTATCTTATTTTTTGGTGCTTATCAGGTGTTCATGTACCAATGTGGAACAATACCAGTGTTTGCTGAAACTCCTAGAAATCCAAATTTTTGGAATTGTCTTACCGTTTACCAAAATCAACATTATGTACATTCAGATGATGTATATGCTGTTCATGTAGAGACAGACAAGCAAGAATACCACACAAATGATGTCGTAATCATATCTGGATATGTAGATAATATAGGGTCTAACACCAATCTGACAATTACAATATACAATCCGTTATTGGAGGTTGTATCTATTTTACAGGTGGCAATATCGGATGATAATACATTTGAAGAGTCTTTGCCCATTGGAGGATCATTGTGGGAACAAAATGGAATCTATTCTATTTCTGTTCAATATGGCAAGGCAGCAGACCATACAGACTTTTTGTATTTGTCAGATTTGGAATCGGATGGTTTGTTATAATAGTTAAAATGAAAACAGGAAGAGTGCCATCAGCAGGATTGTTTTTTTATTTTTTAAAAATTATTAAGAATGCAGATCAACTATCTTTATGAATTGGAAAATTTTCCAAAATAATTCAGGATTCAGTATTTTTAAAATTGTGGTAGAAGAAAAACTCGAGCCATATTATCTCAAAATTAATGATGAATACAAAAAAAACTATAGAGAATACAAGCTAATTTCATTTTATGGCCCATTTTTCAGTTTCAGTATTAGAAAATGAAAACTAGACTTTTGATAACAATCCGATAAGACTTACTCCTTTGTAGGTGTTCTTTTGAGACTAGTTAATGTCAATTATTTTTAATAAAATATTTGCTAATCTTAACAGGCTTGCACATTGAATCCTCTGTCGGGTTTTGTCAGATCAGTTAACCACATGACTAAATCAATAAGATAGTTTGCTTTCTTAAAATAAGACAATGCGAATGATAATCTAAAATGATGGAGAAAAAATATTTTATTCTAATTCCTTTGCTGCTTGCAACGTTCATTCACCTAGTAAATCCAGTTGGATTTCCAGACATTTTCTTTGATGAAGGAATCTACATGCGAAGGGCAATGAATACAATTGATACTGGAAACCCACAGGAGAGTTATCTGTATGATCACCCATATTTCGGACAGATAGTTCTTGCAGGAGTTTTACAGATTACAAACTATCCTCCAGACAACATATCAACTGATCCTGATTCGCTTCAAAGCCTGTATCTCATCCCAAGAATATTCATGGGGATTGTTGCAATTGTTAGCACATTTTTAATCTATGAAATTGCCAAAGTAAAGTTTGGTAATGATGTCGCATTACTATCATCTTCTCTGTTTGCAGTAATGCCATACACATGGATATTTGATAGGATTTTACTTGATGCAATTCTCTTGCCGTTTTTACTTTCATCAATTTTACTTGCAATACATTTTGCAAAATCACAGGGAAATACATGGCTTGCACCAGTATCAGGAATTTTGTTAGGACTTGCAATTTTTACAAAGGTTCCAGCATTTGTGTTCATTCCTCTAGTGATCTGGCTGATTTTCCAAAAGAGGGGAAAACTTTCAGACATGTTAATTTGGATAATTCCGGTATTGCTGATACCAATGCTGTGGCCTGCAAACAGCATAATGCTTGATCAGTTTGACTTGTGGGTAAAGGACGTACTATGGCAGAGCCAGAGAAGTAACAGCATTTTAGAGATTATAGGATATTTTATTCTAATTGATCCAGTGCTGTTCGTGATTGGATTTGCAGGGATTGTCTATTCTGCAATAACAAAAAATAAGTTTGTCATGTTTTGGTTTGTGCCGTTTATTGCATTTCTGTCATTGATTGGATTCAAACAGTATTTCCATTGGATTCCAGTCATTCCTATCTTGTGCATCGCTGCAAGCATTTGGCTACTTGACATGCCAAAG
Source organism: Candidatus Nitrosopumilus sediminis (assembly GCF_000299395.1). Taxonomy (NCBI): domain Archaea; kingdom Thermoproteati; phylum Nitrososphaerota; class Nitrososphaeria; order Nitrosopumilales; family Nitrosopumilaceae; genus Nitrosopumilus; species Candidatus Nitrosopumilus sediminis. Next base: position 650,871 of record NC_018656.1, on the reverse strand, counting down.
AAGGTAAAATATCTACAATCAAAGACAATCCATTATGGAATAATAGGGGCAATTCTGGTCTTTGGATTTTCAAGCACCGTTCTGATCATAACAAATGACGTGTCATATAACCAGTTTGAGGCCCTCTCATTTGTTTTAGAAAATCAAAACAAACAAAGTACAATTCTTGCCAGTCCCGTATATACTTGGATTTTGTATGATGTTTTTGACATAGATAATGTACCAAAAGACTATGCAATGATTTTATTTGGTCCAGTTGAGACCAAAAAAATTACGGTAATTGCAGATGCTCATTTTATGCTAGATCAGAGCAGAGGAGACAAACTAGTACAAGCATACAACAACACAAAGTCAATACAGTTCTTCAATGGCAAAGTAAAGGACTTTGATACCCGAATCTACCCATATACCAACATGAGAATAAATCAGGAAGGATTCTCAATTGATGTAAGGACAGGTCAATGGGACAAGTGAAGCAAATTGCACCTTAAACATTTTAATCCAAAGCACAGATTTTGAGGATATTGAAATCAGCTGAAATATCCATAATCGTTCCAACATATAATGAGTCCGAAAATATTTGTAGAATTCTAGAAGGGATTCAAAAATCAATTCCCAAGGAGATTATGGCTGAAACCATTGTAGTAGATGACAACTCACCTGATCATACAGCAAAGATGGCAGAGGAGTATTTTTCATCAATCAGGGAAAAAACAGGCCATACAATTAACGTAATCAAGAGAAAAGCAAAAGACGGTCTGAGCTCTGCAATACTTAATGGAATACAGCAGGCATCTGGAAATACAATAGTGGTAATGGATAGTGATTTCTCCCATCCCCCACACATCATACCAAAAATGATTGAGACATTGAGGAAGACCAGCTGCGATATTGTGATTGCTTCAAGATATGTCAAGGGAGGCTCAATCCAAGGGTGGCCCTTTAAGAGAAAACTAATGAGTAAAGTTGCAACAACAATTGCAAAAAAAGGTCTTGGAATTTCATCACAAGATCCAATGTCTGGATTTTTCTTGTTTAAAAAAAATATCATAAAGGGATTAAAGTTTGATGCAATAGGCTACAAGGTGCTCCTTGAAATTCTTGTAAAGACCAAAGGAGTCAAAATTCAGGAAGTTCCGTATACATTCACAGACAGGAAAGAAGGGGAAAGCAAGCTTGGTGCAGAAACAATTTTTGATTACTGCAAATCAGTCTGGAATCTGTACAAGTATGGACGCAAGGTAAGAAAAGACGAGAAACGCACATCTGTCAGATTCCTTTCAAAGGCAGCACGATTCTTTACAGTCGGCGCATCAGGTTTAGCAGTAAATTATCTTGCATCGGTGTTATTTTCATTCAGTGCAGACATGTGGTATCTGCATGCAACTGTAATGGGAATCATGTTTTCAATCACTAGTAATTTCATTCTAAACAAGTACTGGACATTTGAGGACAAAGATTTTGCAGTAAGAAGAACTCTTGTGCAGTACGGAAAGTTTGCAGGGTTTAGCTCAATTGGAGCACTAGTCCAGCTTGGAATGGTGTATTATTTAGTAGATATGAACAACGTCACATATCCAATCGCATTAGTGTTGGCAGTCGGTATCGCAGCGTTTAGTAATTTTGTGTTAAACAAGAAATGGACATTCAAAGAAAAAGTGTGGAGCTAGTTTTCATTTTTTACATTTAGATTGCGGTCTTTGATTCATTTAAAATCAAGTGGGATTCGCCTCTGTTTGTTTTGTATCCTCCTGAAGAACTACTAGTTTCATAAGCCTTCAAATGAGCAGGATCCACGCCTGTCTGACCCTCATTCTTGTCTCTCTTTAGTTTTCGATTGCTTACTACAAACATCACAGCTCCACCAATTGCTGCAAATCCTGCCATCCCATACATCACAGTTGCAGGAAACTCATCAGTGTCAGGTTCTGCACTGACTTGGGTTTTCAAGCTGGTTAAGAACACCTCAGATCCATCAATTCTAGTCGTATCCACATATCCTTCAAATGAAATGGATGCATCATCACTTGATTCAATCACTCGTATGGTGTATTTTTTATCAAGATCTATTTCCTGAACCCACTGTCTGTCACCACATGGACCGACATCAATGCTGCATTCCCCCATAGAATAATGAGTGATGACATTTTCTCCAATGTATTTGTACTCTACTGCACCTGGAATTATCGCAGTGTTATCAAACATTGAATGCCATTTGTATAATGGAAGATCCAATATTCCACTTGCATCGATTAATGGCAACTGCATAATTGATACGTCTTGTAGTTTTTCAGAAAGATCCGGAATCATTACATCAAGTGCAGATTTTGGATTATTCACATCAAATGATCCGTAGATAGTTTGAAGAATTACCGGTTCGTCGATTGATATGCCCCTCCAGTTTGCATCAATTACAGTCTTTTCAAATGATGTTGTTAGGACATGGTTTGTAATTGTTGGAATTAGTTGCATCTTGTATTCTATTACTGCACTGTTTTGATTTCCTTTCAATATTACATGGTAAATTATCTTGGCATCAGTTACAACTGCATCACTTGAAATTTCTTTTAGATTTTTGTTTAGTTGTACCACAAGTTCATCCATGCCGGGAGTGTCAGAATCTGCAACAAAAGAAAGAGTTTGGTTTGTTTTGCGCAATGATTCAGAAAGATCACCGCCGTTTGGATATTCAATGTAAACTATTCTCAAAAATTGAAACGATGGTTCTGTAGGATTCTCGCCTGAAAGAATTGCCGCATCAAGTTGTACAGCTGACGCATAGGGTACAAGGCCAGTTACTAAAATCAATACCAGAAGGAATCTCATACTAATATATCCATAGAAATGGATATATTCATTATTATCAAATACATAAAGTATGGCGGATATATCCACATCAGCACGTACCTCAATGGACATATTCAGGGCAATAATGGACCATGGCCCCCTTACACTCTACTCTGCAAACAGCAAGACAAGAATTCCGATAGGCACAATTCACAGGCATTTTAAGCAGTTAAGCAAATCAGGCAAGATTCGAGTTTACAAGTCAAAAGACAAAGGTAGGAAAAAAATTGAGTACGGGCCTACAATGTATGGGATTGTTAGTTTTTACAAGCAAGACATGGAATTTGCAGAGAAGATTGAAAACTATTACCTCATTTGGATTGAAAACAAAGAATTCCAAAAGGATCTGGAGGGAGAGGGATTTGACGTATCAAAGGATAATCTAAAAAAATCAAAGCAGGTGTTTAGAAAATACATGAATTATTTTAGTGCAGTAGAAGAGCAGATTGAAAAAATAAAAAATGGTGAAGACTCAATATCTCGGGACATGCAGGTATTTTTTAGTTCAATGATGTTATCATCAAATCCCAAATATCAAAAACTCTGGACAGAATTATACGGTGAGCTTCCAGGGATGCAAAAAAGTCTAGAGGAATACATGGATTCGATGATAAAATCATACAAAGAGTTTAAGAAAAATCTCAAATGAGGTCATTTGAATATGAAAGAAACATTGCAAATATTATCAAGACAGTAGGTACCAGATACAGAAATCTGTTGGCATGCTTTTTCTTGTTCAGATATGCAAGATACAGAATCATTCCAACAGAGATTGCCATCACTACATTTAGAATATCAGACATGTCATTAAAGACACTACATTGTCGCCAACCTAACATGCAGTAAGAAATTAAAATTACAAAGTTCCATGTAGAATGAAACAGAATTACAAACCAACCTTTTTTACTAATCCATGTTCTTATGCTAAAAAAGATGTGCGGAATTGTAAGTAAGAATCCGCCATATGCCAAAGTTTCTACTGAAAAGACACCAAAGCTAAATAGATGTGCAGCAGACCAAACTATTCCGGTTCCAAGCAGTACAAGAGGATTGCCAGTCAAAAAATACGGGATTCCAAAAAATACTGATTCTTCTAGCAATCCTGAGCTCAATGCAAGTGAGACCGACACTGGGAATTGTGGAATTTCATAGTCTGAAATAACACTTGTTGCAAGACTAGACCCAGCATGCATCAAAATCAGGCTCAATCCATGATAGAACAGCCCCATTTTTAGGAGATAGAAAACATCGTTTCTTTGAAATGGCTTTAGCCATGTCTTGGGATTAATATCATGAATTTCAGAAATCATTTTCCAATGTTCCTTTTAAAAAACCAGATAAAGAGTAAATTCCTGTTCCAATCAAAACAAAAATGCTGGCATAAATGATATAGGGTCCTGTAGGAATTGATGTCTTTCCAACTTCTGGAGTTATGGGAATCATTCCTTTGGGTAGATTTTTTGGAGGTTCAGAAGGAATTGTCTCAAAGCTAAGTATTGTTATTGTAATTCCCATCAAAAGAAATATTGTTGCGCCAATGGCTATGTATCTAGTCTTCATTTTCTTTTTCTCCAAATAATAATTCCTGCAAGAGTTACAAAGATACCAATTATTCCACCAAACAAAAATGTCTGTTTATACATAAACAAAACATAGTCAATTCCCTCTATTGGTCGCATTATTGGCGGTTCTGTCGGAGGGAACAACACAAATGATGAATAGAGAATAGGTGAAAACCCTATGGCCATTAATGCAATTACAATCACTATCAAAAGCCTAGTCTTCATTTTCTAATCAAATTTTATTCCAAAATTATGTTCTAAGGTTTGTGGAAACACGCATTGTTGTATATCGCTTGTTCCAATCCTATAGATAAATATCGCATATGACACATCTTCATGAATTGCAATATCATGTAATTTGTAGACATGAATGAATTGATTGTGGCATTTGGGAATGAATGTATCACCTATGCTGATAATTTTGTTTTCAAAATAATCAAAATCAGAGATTTCAGCGTGCATAAACTTGGAATGCTCATCAGTTGAAAATGTCACCTCAACGTTTTTCTCATCAATAATGTTGATTTTTTTTATCAATCCTAAAGAGATCTCTTTATCATCATAAAGTAAATCAAGATAGCCATAATTGTATGGAATTAATTGATCCCAATAGTCATTTTGTTTTTGAATTTTATTGTAGTTTAGTGGAGGAAAACAAAAAAAAGTGTTATGAGAAATATCATGACAATTGTACCCTTGGGATTGATAATCTATTTTGCAGTCTAAATCACATAATTGATCAATAGTTTCAAATTCCATTTTTAGTAAAGGTTTGGAATATTTGTAAAAATTGTCTATAGAAGGGTAATTTATTGAAATTAAAATTATCCCCACTATAATGACAGAAATTGCTAAAAGAATATGGGAATTCAAACAATCAATCTGAAATTATGATATTCATAAGTACTTCGAATCTTTTACTCGATAAAAAATTAGAAAATTAGATAAAAAGGGAAAAGAGAGTTTATCCTCTTCCCATGGCGGCATATTTTCCCTTGCGTCCCATTACAAAAAAGGCCGAAGCGATTCCACCAAATATCCCGGTAGATAAAACAAGTGCTCCAAAAACCCCCTCTAATGCAAACATGGGAGTTCCAGAGCCCGTACCTGGATTTTCTTGTGCAATTCTAACTCTCTCTTGTTGGAGGTCTAGAATGTCATCAAGTCCAGTTGTACCGGAAGTTGGCAGATATTGTGCAAATGCAAGGCTGCTAACAGAAGGCAATATCAAAAGGCTTAACATTACTCCTGTCATGATGATTGTTTTTTTTCCAGTCATTGAGTTAATTACGTGAATTTTGCATAAAGCGTTTGATGAAATTATTGTTTCACTAATACTTACATATCATATTGCCATATAGTATATCACCTATGAATGATGAAAAATGCAAAACAGACAACGCTGTAAACATTTTCTCTTTAGATGATGACAAGATGAAAATTTTAGCCAAAGTTATTTCTAATAAATCAAGCATAGAGATTTTGAATTTATTATTTTACAACGAGATGACTGCAAATGAAATTGCACAAAAAACAAACATGTCGTTGCAACTTGTAAAGCACTACTTGGATAAAATGCAAAAGATTGAACTAATACAGGTATCAAAGACTGTAAAAAACTCCAAGGCAAGAGACATGAATTATTACAAAACATCAAAGATGGCAATAGTTCTCACTCCATCAAAAATTACTGAGAAAACAAAGCAGAGCAAATCATTGGCACGTTCATTCCATTCCATTTCCAAATTCTTTGGAATGACAATAGTATCTGCAATTACTGCATTATCACTAGTAATAATGTCTGCTGAAAGCAGATTGTTTGAACCGTTAAAAAGTTGGTATACAGACTTTAGCTTGCCAATAAAATTATCAGGAACAGGTATTGCAAATTCTGTAGATGAATCACTGTACATGGCAAAAACAAAGGTAGACATTGTAGTTTCAAATCCTGGTGCAGGTTCTGGGACACCTTACTTTGATCCATATTCTAGCATATTGAATTTCACAGGCAGTGATTTCACTATTACAATGTTAGTACTTGCAGGCATTGGAGCCATCGTATCGCTAGTTGTTTTTAACAAAGTCATACAGTCTTTTCAAAATACCTCATTACAAGATTCATTTTAGAAACGTTGTTCTCTAGTAGGTACAAAGTAAACACCATTTAGAAATTTTATGAAAAAATTCTAAGAATACTTTAGAATATATTGTCGCAAGTTTGGAAAACTAATTTCAAATCTGAGAGGGCGATTTGTCAGATCACATTGACACCACAACTAGGGTTAAACATGAAAATGGTGGACCCGACCGTCTGCCGCCCGTTTGCGGTTTCAAAAATTAGTTTCTTGTTATCATTACGTACATCTCAAATTAAAACGTGTATTTGTGTGCAGTCAATTTTTGTCATTTAATTAACACCGCATTTTTTCATTCATAAGTACTTCACAGGTATCCCTCTTAAGAAAGTAGGTTTGCTATAGGAATTACACCAAATAACTTCCAAGTACATTCAGCATTATCAATGTAAAGAAGGCCGTTAGTCCATTGATAACCTATGGCAAATTGTAATGTTCCATTTTTAGTCATTTCACAACTACCATAAACTTTGGATAGATTTGGCATTGCAAATGAAATAAGAACAAATGCAACGATTACCAATATTATTATCAAGAGTCTAGTTCTCATTTTCTAATTCTCCCACTTACAAAATATCCAGATACAAATCCAGCACTGCTACCAATTAATAAAAACAACAAAATGACAGAGATTGGATCATGTGGCTCATTAGAATAGCCATGTTCTTTTTGGATGGCATCTATCTCTTTCCAGGTTAACATCTCTCCATGATAACCACTCAAAGACACATTTGATTGACCAATGTTGATTACTTCTACTTGATATGCTCCTTTATACTCTGGTGTGAATTCAGTAGAAATTGATTTTTGATATTCGTTTATGTCATAAGTAATAGATGTCAGGACCAAGTTACCGTTTGGATCTTTAATTTTCACTTTTAGTACATCGTCTTCATTTTGGTATTGTAGTCTAAAACCTAATGGCCTTTCCAAATCTTTGCCGTTCATTGTAAACATAAAGGAATCTCCGGTTGCAATGACTTGGTTTAGTTCATTATGTGTGGTATATGGATCGATGAGCAGACCCGATACGTGAGGTACAAGCATTATTGTACTTGCCAGAACAAGAAAAATCAAAAAATACTTCATACAGTATGAAATCCCATACATCATTGAAAAGTGATTTGGATGTTTGACATCATCTGGAAACAGCTTCGTATCCAGTATGGCCCATGTTTAGTCGAACCTCCACATATGGATCATCCTCATAAAGCAACACAAGTTCTTTCATGCTTTTGTTGAATTCTTTTTCAAGATTCATAAAATCATTAATCTTCTTTTTTAGAATCATCTCTTTTTCTGATTCGTAATTTTCGCGGATTTCTCCAATTTTTGTGCTCAGTTCCTCTTTTGACATGCCTGAACGTTGGCTATAGTCAATGGTTACGTTCTTTTCATCAGACTTGGATTTGGCTAGTGCCTCGTCATATTTTTTGTCATACAAATTTTTCAGATCAATTTTTTCTTCCTCAAATTCCTTTTTCATTTCTCGAATTTGCAAGTTAACTTCCTCAACTCTTACTGATACCTCTTTGTTCTCAATACTGGTCACAACATAGTCATCTGCACTGTGAAATTCTGCTAGTCCTTGGCCTATCCACTCTTGTGCAGTGTCAAAAAGCACGCAAGAGTATTTTTCAGTTTCAAGATTAAATATTACAACAAATCCTTCATGGCAATTTGTAAGTGGCGTGATTGGCTCTTGTGAAGATTTGTTTTGTGTATCTCCCGTTATTTCACCCATTCCATGTCTTACCCACATTTCTGCAGTAAAGACACTTACACAGACATAATCATCTGCATGAAATCTATACACTACAACATGTCCTTCTCTGCATTCAGTGTTGGGAGTTGTTTTGCTAAGGTCTTCCCACGATACAGCATCATCAGGGTTTGCTTGCAAGTATGCAGGGTTTGACCTGTAATCCTCATAGTATTTTCGTAGCTGTTCACCAGTTATTGGAGAGTCAATAAACTGACCATCCTTATCAAAGAGAATTTGCTGTGAGTAATATGCCAAGTTATGGTTTACATTGAACTGGGAATTTGTCTCAATAAGCTCAATTCGTTTGGTCTCAGCTGCTGCAAGATATGCCTGTAGTGCATCACGTCTGGAACCGCCATCAGCAAGTACTTGTTTGAATGCATCTCTTCCAGATTTTACCTTTTGTTCCTTGAACTCAAACTGATCCCAAAAGACATCTTGAACTTGGGGGTCAGGAATCTTGTCTACAAATCTGTCAAAGGCATTGTAAGAAGAATAATACTCCCAGAGTTTTTCCCAGTCTGCCAAATCCTGATTCAGTATTTGAAGTGATTGTGCTCTTTTTTCCTCCAGTGCCTTTTGTGCTTCTAATTTTTCATAGTTTCTTTGCTCAAGATCTGCAATCCATTTTTTTGTCTGCTCTATCTTTTTTAGAATATCCTGTGCAACTGGATTGTTTTGAAGATCTCCAGATAGCGTGGTCTGCTCACTTGTTTCAACTGATTCTTGTGCAAAAGCAGTACTTGTGGCAAAAAACAGTGCAAAAACAACACTAATTCCAAGAATACCACGCCTTACCATAAAAAATCGACATGGTTTTTCGTTATAAAAAATACTGATGAATCATTAGTAAAAGTAGCAGTTTTACGCATAAAGTAATGATATAGTCGGGTCAAAACTGACCCAACCTAGGTCTACGCTATGGTCTGGCACATACAAGATGAATGACTCCCATCAGTTGTATAATCATGTTAGTGAAATATCACATAAAAGGCACACGTAGAAATTATTCATGCAAATCACTATTATTGCAAAATGCAAAAAACATCTTGTGAACATATTCATCATAAAATACGTATTAAGAAAACCAAATGTTGCATTTGAGAGAATATCAAATTCCAATCAAAAATAATTTCAAAAGCCTAGTTTTCATGTTTTAAGTCCCCACTATCTCAATTCTAGAGTTGTTATTGATGTCAATTCTTAACACATCATTTATCAAATTTGGTTCAATCTCCCCATCATCTACAAGAACAAATAATCCATCTAACTTTGTTTCAAATCTTTTTTCTAGGTTTGGTAATGGATCACACATTATGATGTAACCATGAGAATTATACACTGGTTTTAGTATCAATGAACGAGCAGTTTCATCAACTGAAAATTCCCCAATTGGAACAGTATAGAAAATTGAAAATTCATCCTTGATAGAAAATCGTGGGGTTCCATCACTAGATGAAGAAATAGATCTATTTTTTATGAAATTTTCATCGTATGGAATGTCGCATTGTTTTGATAGATTTGGCTCTTGTGAAATAGGTTGTAAAACAGCAAAGATTACAGAACTGCCAATGATAATTCCAAGTATAATGATTATATGAATAGTATTCATTTTCTATTTCTCCATTAGTTCTGACAACTCATCAGGAATATTTCCATACTGTTTCTCATATTGCTCAATTTGTTCTTGTAATCTTTGCCCATCATAGTTATAGTGAATAATCTGTGCAACAATGTTTCCAAGTTCACCTAGTTTGTTCATCTCTGAGATAAAATTCCATTGTGTTTCTTGATCAACAACTCCTGTCATGGATTCTTGTTCTAGTTGTCTGCGTTGATCACGCAATGTTAATGAATATTCATAAAGAGATTGACGCCATGAATCAAGTTCTATCTTGCAAAAGTGCCCATTGGAATAACTGGAAATAACATCATCAGTATTGAATGTAGCAAATCTATAGTCAGTATTTTTATCAAAACAGTTCAAATTGTATGGTTGCTTGTCAGTTATCTCATCAGTACACGTATCAAGATGAAAGTAAGTTGATGCACCCTGATTGTTGTCATTTGTTGCAATCAATCCATAGTGAATGTTTGATATGTCATTTCGCTCATCAAATATGTCTAGTTCTAGGTTGTGTGAAGCGTATTTTTTGGAAAATATCTGAAAATTCTCTGTTTGGGAGATTTTTTGCAGTTGCAGAGGAATGTTTTGCTCAAAGGCGCATATTGAAGATGGAACATAGTCGAATTTTTCTGCTCTTTCCTGAGCAGTTAGGAAAGGGTATTGGCCTTCAAGCAATGTGACTTTGGAAATCTTGATTCTAAGTAAATCCAATGAGAGATCCTGTAATTTTTCTTCCATGAGTTTTCGTGATGCGTTGAATTGTTGCATGTCATCACCCATCTTGTATTTTTTTGACTTTTCATTGATAGAGATGATTTCCTTGGCATGATTTTCAAATGACAGTGATTTTGGAATCTCATCAGGATTTTGAATAATCAGAAATAAAATTGCGGATGCTAGAATTATCATGATTGTAATAATTCTAAATTCTGTTTTCATTTTCTTTTTATCCAATTGGATGTACCAGTCCATATTCCTGTAGATATTACAGATACAAAATAATAGTAAACAAAATTCAAGCCGTAAACTATTTCCCAAGATTCAAAGTTAACCCATCTTATACTGGATTGAGGCGTCACTCCAAAAAAATACAACACAGGGACACTAAGATACAACCATACTTCCCATGCAGGAGCTGTGACCCAGCTCAACATTTTGTAAAGGATTGACGGTTCATCCTCTGAGAAATTTTCTCCTTGCAGGGTTGCAAGCCCCATGATTATTGTAAGCATAACAAAAATGACTACAATCTTTTTGTTTGGAATCAGAAATTTCAGTCTAGTTTTCATTTTCTATATCTCCATATTATTGAAATCAGAGTTATAATTACAGGTACAACAATAATTACTAAGAGAGGAATTCCAAGTATGCCCCAAGTAAAAACAGAACCGCAATCCTCCCAAGCATATCCAATAAAATGAATTACAGGACAACCATCCATGTTTTTCATCTTAACATCCGTTTTTTCCACTATCATGGATTCTGCTATTTGTAGAATTTGATCTAATGGCATCTGGGATTCAATTCGGATTTGAGTGTCATCAAGAAAAACAATTGCACGTGAATTTGAAAAAATCTTTTGATCATTTGAGGAAATTAACAGTAATGATTCAGAAGCAGTTCCATTCCATCCGTTGAGTCTTATTTGCTGTTGGTTTGAATCAAGAAACCCAAGACGTTCATCAAATGTAAAATGTTTATTTTCAAAGAAACTTATCAACAATCCGCCATCATCCCAAAATTCAAGTTCAGTTGTATCAGCAGAAACAGGATTTTTTGAATAGATTATCTGTTCAGGGTATTCTAAACCATACATTCCTTGAAATATGTACTCTTTAGGAACTTTGGGAGAAAGGATGTTGTACGGTACTTGATTTATTGCATCGTCCTCATCAATATCAAAATGAGTTTCTAATGGAAACATGCCTCCAGGAGAACCCCTTCTGACAGGATCGGGGGATGGTCGAGATGGTTGTTCTGATACTTCTACATAGAATCCAAGTGCTTTTGCACCAAATGTGTTGCTTTTTGCAATCAATGTATGCCAAATTGTAGTTCCAGTATTTGCATCAGGACTTGCACTGACGGTCAAAATAGAAGTCCTAGTCTCGTTGGGAGAAATTTTCAGTTGAGGCGGTTTAAAATCAAAAATTCTATCTTTATGAAAAGAGTCATCAGCAGACATTTGAAGATTAATGAGGTGTTGTTTTGAATCGTTGTTGGTAATTGTCAGAGTGATTTGTTGAGAATCACCTGGTTTCAAGACAAGATGAGGTCTATTCAAGTTTGGTTCATAGAAATGCATTCCGGACATATCTAGATCAAACTGAGTAGTCTCAATGTATCCATGTACCGGAGCAAACATTCCAACAATCAAAACAAATCCAATAATTGTCAAAAATATAACTTTCAACAATTCAAGCTAAAGTTGTGACATTCATAAGTACTTCTAATCTTTAGTTCAAATCCATACAGGTTTGAACTGTGGAGTATTTACTGGTTTGAACTCTTATTTTCTAATGGCCTACCACTGTCCACAAAATCATTATAATTTGCCATTATGCTTGTTTCTACAAGGTCATAATAATTTTCATCTGCAACATAATTTAGCCCAAAAAATGAATCTTGTTTTCCGCTAATCAAAGGATGCTTGTCTGACAATACTGTCAAGTTGCCAGTTCTTTCACCATCAAACTCAATATACTGATCAACTTGTATGTCGCATTGATATCTTACGGGATATGTTTTGTGACCCATACACCACGTTACATTTCCTTCTATCACTGTATCATATTTTTCTTTAAGTAATTTTACTACCTCTAATGAGTCACACTGTTGTGCAGTTATAGCATTAATAAAATAATCTGAATATCCTTGATGATATATTGTCTGGTAATCCATATTTGGAGGTATTTTTGATATTATTTTTTCTTCTTGTGGTGAACCTTTAAAGACCCAGTTTAGATGCAGGATGATTTTATTTTCTTCTAGTTGTATGTCGCATATATTGTATTGAGTTTCTTCTATGTTGGACTTGATTTCTTCAAACTGTGTTGTTGACAATAATGATTCTGAATCAGAATCTAACCCGATTCCTCCAGTTCTAATCCCTTCTTGAATTTCAATATCTGCAACTCTTTCTTGTTGCAAGTCATATTCGACAATAGCTATCATATCTTTTTCATTTATCTGAAATGTCATTCCAATGTAAAGAAGAGAATGGTATTCATTACCATCTAGTGTGTATATGCAGCAATCTACCTGGTATGTAGTGTCTTTTATCAAATTCTTGAGTTGTGGATCATCTAATGCCTCATTTACAAGAAATTGCTTTACAGTCCCATTGACATTTTGTGGGCCTTGTCTTAATTGAGTCAAGATTTGATTTTTCTCTTGTTCAGAAAAATCCCAACTAGTTCTTGTGGGAATTGTGATTGTTTTTGGTTCTATGCATGTCCCATCAAAATTTTTTCCTTCAACACATGAGCCTCCAATAATGCCAACATAAAACAGGAAAAACATTCCCGCCACAGATGAAATTCCAATGATTATCAAGAGTCTAGTTTTCATTATCTGTCCCATTCGTCATACATTACTATGTCTTCAAAATATTCTATTACAGCAAAATCCTTTTTCAAAAATGTATGACCAATTTCTATCTGAAATGTATAGTTGCCAAGAGTAGAAATTACCACGGGATTAACGTCATTAGATATTGTATATTGGAATAGTTTCGGTGTTGTATGGTCTGCAATAACACATCCTGAATGATACATCTTCTCCCACATTGTAGAATTGTCTTTAAAATCAACTATTCGTGCATCCCATGAATCACACATATCATAACCCATTTTCTCAATCGTTATGAACATCGGTTCGTCAACTACCATACGTGAGTGCAGTCCTCTAATTTTGAATGTTGGTGCAATGTTTTCCCAAACCCAGTCCTCGTATATTGATAAATGTGCCCACTCTGGAATTGAAAATGCACATCCATCACCACGCCATTTGGCGAACTGTATTGAAGTTGGTACTATCTGGTCTTCTGATAAGGGTCTCAATGCTGTGTTAGGTGAATCCCTGTACTTTTCTTGTTCTCTTACAAACTCATTCATAGAATTATCGAAAGTCCATGCACATCGTTCTTCATCAGACATCGAACCAACGTCCATGGTCTGTACTGTGTGATTACGGATTTTGGTTTCTCTTATTTCAGACAGTATGGATTCTCGAATATCCCTCCATTCTTCATATTGTTTTTGATCCTGATAGTAATCATACTGATTAATGCCATATGCAATTCCAACTCCTGCAAACACAGCCATTCCAACAGCAATTATCAAGAGTTTAGTTTTCATTTTCTAATTCCCCACAATACCAATGTTCCAATAGAAGTAAACGATACTCCTAACAGAAAGAATCCAAGCGGTTTTTCCTGATGATCATCAAAAAGATTTGTATCTACAGGCATTCCAAAAAAGTTAATCCCCGAAACATATGACAAATCATTGCCACAATCAGGTAATATTTCACATACACTCCAAATTATGTGTGGAGTCTGAGGCACAATTGCAACAAATACTAGAGCTATAATAATTGGAATTTTGTATCTAGTCTTCATTTTCTACAACTCTCCAAAATCATGATTCAAGCTGTACTGAATGATTTCTGGATACTCACACTGGAATCTGTCTTCTGGCTCTATCACAGCATGCCATGTCAAAAAGTAATCCACATCATCAATTGTCGTAGTTCCAAGATATTGCACTATGGTTGCACCAGTTCCATCAAAGTTTCCGCAATGCGTGATAAACGAATCGTATTTTTCAACAATTGTATCAAATTCAAAGTCCTCTGTAATCTCATATGTTGTTCTGTCCTTGTTTCCTATGCGATAGTCCTTGTCTGCAAACGTAAACAGTGCGGTATTTTCATCAATCAGTTTCATGTTCTTTATTGTAAATATTCCTCCTTCAAGACCTACCCTATCAAAGTGAATCTCGCCGTTAATCCCGTTATTTCCAGTGATAAATGAACTCAGGTGGTCTCTGTTTTGTGGGTCATGTATCTTTGGTTTTTTGTAGCAATACTGGTTCATTGACGGAGTGGCATAACATGTGGAATCTTTTTTGTCATGTGTCTCTTGGAATTCATTTGGTTGTATAGGGAAGTTTGGAACTATTTTGGCTTTGTTTAGTGGAACAGAATATGTGTAAAAGTCAGATATTGCAGAATAGTTTATGGATATTAGAATAAAACCAACTACAAAAATAGAAATTACAAGTAAAATATTGCTAGTTTTCATTTTGTAAATTCCTCATATTCTATTTTCTCACCACAGTATGGACAATAGTTCATTGGAAAAAATGCAATGTTTCCATCTGCGCTGATATCTTTAAAGTGGAATTTTGCCCATTTAACGTTCCATAGTTGAAAATGTTTATCATGTTCTTTGAGTTGTTTACAACACCACCATGTTCTATGAGTATCCACATGGAATTCAGTAAATTTTTCACATGTAGGATCATCAAAATGTTTAGTATAAAATATCTTCAATTATCCAAAGCTAAAATTATGATATTCATAAGTACTTCGAATCTTTTACTCTTACAGTCAAAAATCATCGTGGAAGGTTTTGGGCAGTACCATCATCTATAAAATAATCCGTCTTTAACTATAATTTATGGGAAATTTTCTTAAGAGATTGATCCAGAGTAATCCCGAAGGGCGATCATGTAAGGATTGTGGTCATTATGAGACTTCCCATAATCTGAAAATAGACTCAACAAAAGGTATGGAATACTTTTCATCAAAAGAAAAAAGATCGGGTTGTAAGAAATGTTCATGTGAAAAATTCCGATAAAAGGCACTATGTTGCATGTAAGACATATTCCCCTTGTAAAAGGTCGGAACATGTTTTTTTTGTTTGTCCATACATTAGTACTTGTAATAAT
Source organism: Candidatus Nitrosopumilus sediminis (assembly GCF_000299395.1). NCBI lineage: Archaea > Thermoproteati > Nitrososphaerota > Nitrososphaeria > Nitrosopumilales > Nitrosopumilaceae > Nitrosopumilus > Candidatus Nitrosopumilus sediminis. The sequence goes on along the minus strand of NC_018656.1, from coordinate 634,981 downwards.
GCACCAAAGACTACAAAGAGACTAGATTTATGAAATTAGAGTGGCACTCCAAACTCCATTGCGGTGTCTAACTTTTAGTTCTACACTCTCTAAATTCTAACTTGTACTGCTGGCGAGTTTTGTAAATTTAGTTGATGCCAGACCTTTTTGTTTATACTTCGAATGTTACAGCGCCTGCTTGAGCATTTACTTGTACAGTAGTTATCATTTTTTTTCTTTGAAATGTTTTAGTCAATCCATCAGTAAAGAAATCTTTTACTAAAATAGGTCGGGGGTTATTCAATAAATAATTCCTTGTTAATCCAAGTAGTTGTTGGGGAAATTCTAATTCTGGATTTGAAACTTGTTGAACAACTACAGGAATTCTAGTAATACCTCTTCGCCTTAATGCATACACTCTATGAAAGCCGTTATTTAGAATAAGTCTACCATTTGCATGATATACGTTGATAGGGCTAGTTCCATATCCCACAAAAAGAGTAATTGCTTTAACAGGAAATCCGCCTACTTGAGTCATACCAATATCATCTTCAGAGATTTGATCTTTAAGATGTCCACCCAAATATCGAAAGTCTGGACTAGGGCTAGAAAAAATCCAAGAACTCTGAGATGTTTGAGTGACTTTTGGTTCTGGAGGAGAGGGATTTAGAGGCAAACAAATATCGATAAGATCATCAATAGATGGATTATCAGGTATTCGTTGTTCCATTTCATTAACATAATTTAGATAAACATTCCTTTGTGTGGCCACAAGAGTATCAATGTCTACCAATCCAAAAACAGAAGGCATATTTGAAAATGTTCTTGGAAAAAGAGGGCTGTTTTGCAAGGTTGTTAATTTTTCATTTTGTTCTATTGGAAAAATAGTCATATTGTTTGCGACCTCATTTTCTTGTGTCTGTATTTGTTCAAGAGAAGATCTTGCCTGCTGCCAAGATGTTAAGGTATTTGACAAATCAGAAATTTCACCTGGAGAGCAATAAGTTCTAACAATTCCAGTTACTTCAGGTTGAGTCATTGCGGCATAAAGATAGAGATATGGTTGAAACTCTTCAGAACTCATAATGTATGATAAGAATACTTTGCTTTAAGAATTCTGGATCCTATCAAAATAAATTCCTAGAAATATAGAAATCAATTCAATTATGTTTAATATTACTATGAAGATTCACTTCTATGGATATCTATTCAAATGAATTTGAGACAACCGTAAAATCATTTTATACAGTTTTAAAAGTTGAAAACCTTTTTCAAAAAACTGATTTTCATACTCGGTACGGAAATCAACTATTGCGTATTGGGCACCAATTCAATATTCTAAATAGAAAAAAAGACATTACAAATGATTTTTTGAATGAATACATTACATGGCATAATGAAAAAAATCCTGATTTACCAATGACAAAAAATGAGGTTGTAGTTGAAATTACAACATTTTTCTGTAACTTTGGCTTAGTTCATTACGAATTTTTAAAGAGATTTTTCATTGAAACCTTACTGCTTGAGAAATTAAAAGAAAAATCACCTAAAATTAAACTCGGAAATGTTCCCACATATGGAGCATTAGTAAAGGCGTTCAGAGAACTTCCAAATTATAATGTAAAAATGGACGAATTCTTTGATGAAGGTTTTAGGAATGCTTTGGCACATGATACATGGTATTTTGAGAAAGAAGGTCTAGCATATAGAGATATGAAAAATGAGATCACAGTAATTCCATTTCCGAAAATTCCAGACAAAATATTCACAATTTCAAAAGTTTACACGCTAATAACATCCAACTATTTTCAAGATTATGCCCCAGAAGCTGTAGATTTTTGGAACAAACACAGTTCTGAGGTAAACAAACATTTTCCATTATATGGAATGTCTGAACTTCAATAATGTTAATCTGACACAAATTAGACGAAATAATCATGAGTGTAAAATTAACTGATTTTGAATCTGATCTTTTACGATTGAGTATAGTGCATAATAGATTTGAATCAATATACTTAGAATATCCAAATCACATGGTAGAAGGAAGAAAAGCATTGTTTCTCAAACATTTGTTCCGAGAAATAGTTGTAGAGCAATTACATAATTTTATCAAAATTAGAAATGATTTGAGAAAAAATTCTAAATTTGAAAAACTTGATGAAATAATAAAAATAATGGTTGAGCCTATTTTAGAGCATAAAAAACCAATAAAAGAACTAAGAAACAACTATGTATCTCACATTCAAGAAGGAGGAAGGAAATTCAAAGAAACAACAAATGAGATTGTTTTAAAATACAATTTTCCAACATCATTTTCGTTTTATCAATATCTTGCAGGGTTAGTTTCTTACTATAGTTTAATCGTCAAAAATAATTTTAAAGAAGAATACAAAAAATCAGCAAAAAAATATGAGGCAATAAGAGGAGAGCAAATTCAAATTAACTCAGGGTTCAAGATGAAAGATGTAGATGATAAAATTCAAAAAATTCTTTTTGAGTTAAAAAATTCTTTAGAAAAACACGGGTTTTCAATTACATAGAACATAGTCTTAAAAATACTGTTCAATCCACTGTGCCCTCATAGGGCTTTACAACATCAGTTCGGAACTCCTTAGACGGGCAGTTTTAGCTGTTGCTATTTTGCAATAGCAGAGTTTGAGCTGTTTTTCATTTTTTAGCCCCTCACCGATAAATTTCAGCAGTAATCATTTTTTTATTTACCCTGTATTAGCCTCATTTTAAATCAAAAATGATTAAAATGAAAACAGCTAGACCAGCTACCCTTAGAACAGCTAGTCCAGCTACCAACCCGCCTCTTTGTATGGAATGTTTACGCATGAAAAATTTGTCAAAAGTAGCTGGTCTAGCTGTTGCGTTTTTTCAGAAAATGAAAAATCATGTCTTATAATACAGGACTTATAAGACATTTTTTGATGTTTTATAAGTCGTATATTATAAGTCGTCAAAATTATTTTTCCTGCCAATAACAATTTGAGATTTGTTTTTCTGTGAATTTTCAATCATATTCAATACAAGTTCTAATTTTTTATTGGTAATTTCATATTTTTGTTCCAGTTCTTGTATTTTCTTTTCTTTATCGTCATCCAGATATTCAAAAACTTGTAATGATTTTTCTGCTTTGAGGTATAGTTCAATCTTGTCCTCAAGGGTCAATCTATCATATCTTTTCATGTATTGATCATGGCCTGCTAGAGCATGGCCAAATCCATAATCAACTCTATTACATTTAGTCACAAACCAAGAGCGTAATGAATCACCCAAGGACACATGAAATATTCCAGACTCGTACTTCTCAGATAATCCAATCTTCTCACGCAGTCTGCCAAAAATTTGCAGTTCACTTAGCCGTATTTGCTCCATTGTCTTGTTTGAAGGATTGAAAATAAACGAGTTGCCATTGATTTTTTTAAGATATGGTAGTAGTTCCTTTTCGGCCTCTTTTGAGATAAAGGTGATTCTAGGTTTTTTGGTCTTTGTGATTTTTGCAGGAATCTTGACTAGGATTCGCTCATATTTTTCCAACTCTAAATCACACTTTCTAATTTGCAATACCTCACTTGGTCGCATTCCGCTAGAGGACATTACGAGATATAGCACTCGCCTCAAGCCCGTTTGATTATTCAGTATCAGATGTAATTGTTCTCTTGTTAGCGGTTCTCTTTCTTCCTCCACAATTCTAGGCAAGGTTAGAGCATCTTTAAGATCATCAGAGGTTATCTTGAATCCATAGAATCGAAGATAGCCCTTGATTGCATATACTGTGTGTCGGACATAACCAGAACTAATGGTGTTGGCATTTAGACGATTTGTCTTTCCACTAAGGTAATTCACAAAATCCTGCAAAATATCAAAAAGTACCACGTCTTGATTGTTCTTCATGGATAGTATTTCATCAAGGATTACCTCGTTTGGTTTGTTGTATGTGTCTTGCAGATAACTATCAAACCTTCTCAGGTAGGACTCAATATTTTTGATTGTTCCTTTTGATTTTAGTTGGATTCTATCAAGGTAGTTCTCAATGTTGCGAGTCTTGGTAAAAGTAGGTTCTGCGACGATCAATGATTCTTACTTCCATTAAACGATTTATTAGTCAATACGGAATAAAAGGGTCTGAATGTTATGTAGGGTTTCATCAAATTCTATTGAATCTTTCTAACAAAGCAAGAAAAATCACGAGATTCATAGATCATCTTTAAAAACGTGAATCAAGATCAAAGAATATTGCAACAATTTGCAAATACCCATTCAATGAGAAATGAGATTCTCAGTTTGATGGTAGAGAATAGATTAGAAGACGATTGTTATGTGGAGATGTTAGATTATACTATTGACCTATTTGAGAGTCAGGGACTCGGAACAGAGTATTATGGATATCACAACATCAACCATGAATTAGAAGTAACATATGTTTCACTTTTAGCAGCCAAACAAAATCAAGTTCAATTCACAGATGAAGACATAAAATATCTGTATGTTTCAGCATTGTTTCATGATTTTGATCCACAAAAAAGTGTTGATAAGCCTCACGAAGAAAGTGTTTTGAAATTTATTTCAATGGATAAAAAACTGCAGAATTTAATTAATTTAGCAAACTTGGACTTGGAGATAATCAAAGTATTGATTTTGAGAACCACATATCCTTGGAGCGGAAAATTAAAACAAAATGCAGAAGAACAGATCAAACAATGTTTTGAAAATTCAGATTTAACAAGAAATAACTTGGCATATCAAGAACATGTAATGGATATGGGTTGGTATCTGTCTGTGGTAGATAGAATTAGCGGTTATGCATTGGGAGATTTTGCAAAAGCAATGGAGATGGCAAAAATGAACGCACATGCGTTAGCATGGAGACCATCGTTGATAGTTAGAAGTGCAGTGGCATATTTTGAAGAATTGTTAAACAAAGAGACGGATATGGCAAAAGCAATTCTCAAAGTGTTACCAAAAGAAATGCGAAAAAATTTCTTTGATGCAGTATTATCATTTATGAAAATCAGGCAACAAGAGATTACAATTCAAGCAGATTATTCATACGAAAATTTGAAAATGATTCCTACGATCGAGTCAATGATAACAAGAAATGACCCAAAATTCATAGAATCATTATATAAAATATTTTTAGAATTGCCTAGACCGCTGCAATTTGAAAAAGAAAATTTTGAAAAATCAGTCAAAGATCCTCGAGTAATTATCAATACATTAAGACTAAATGACAAAAATGGAGAAATAATCGGATTTTCAAAAGGAGGACCGCTGGAGAATTACAAATTGCGTGAAGAGATTAGAGATGAAAATTATGGTTTAGGAAATACAATATTTTTAGAACCTTTGGCTTTGAAAATGGGTTATTGGGGATTGAAAGGAGGAAGTGAAATGCGTCACATGTTTATCATGCAATCGCACTCCATGAAATTCAAGTATATGACCAGTTTTGCATTAAGAGATGTCATTAGATCTAGGATAGATAAAGAGCAAGCAGAATTTGTCACTCTGTTTGACCCAGAGAGATGGGATTACTATAGAATTCAAATATAGAAACACCATATGAAAAAATCAATTTTAAAAACATTAGAATCAGAAATTCAAGGAAACGTCTATTCAACAAAAGAATTCAGAGAATTTTATTCAGTAGATGCAAGTTCTTACAAAATCGTCCCAAAAATTATTGTTATTCCAAAAAATGAGAGGGATGTTATCAGAACTGTAAAGATTGCAAAAGAATTCAAAACATCTGTTACTGTAAGAGGTGCAGGGACAGGTCTTGTAGGCAGTGCACTAAACACAGGAATAATACTAGATATGAAAAATTTTGATTCAATCAGGCTTGGGAAAAATCACGTTACTGTAGGAACAGGAGTTCTCAAAGGTAATTTAGATAAAGTATTAGAAAAATCTAAAAAGTTTTTACCACCAAACCCATCAATTGGATCATTTTGTTCAATTGGAGGAATGTTAGGAAATAATTCAAGTGGAAGTAGAAGTTTGAAATATGGAAGCATGATAGACAATGTTGAAGAAATTACATTTGTTGATGGTAATGGTAAAAAAATAATCCTTCCAAAAAATAATAAAAAGTCCAAAGAGATTATTAAAATTACAAATCAGATAGATTGTAAAAAATTTCCAAACGTAACTAAAAACTCATCTGGATATAGATTAGATAAAATAGAAACAATTAATGACACACATAAAACTATAATTGGTTCAGAAGGAACATTAGGGATAATACTTTCTGCAAAATTAAAAATCAAAAACAAACCAAAAAAGAGAATACTTTTTGTGATAGAATATAATTCAGTGATTAAAGCTGCAACAAACTGTAGAGATATCAACAAGACAAATCCATCAGCACTTGAATTTGTAGATAAAATTACATTTGATCAAATTAATTACAAATTTGATAAGAAAAGCAAATGTTTACTTTTTGTTGAATACGATGACAAAATCAAGTCAAATGAAAAAAAGATTCATCAGATCATAACAGGAAAGATTGTTAAAAAACTAAAAACAGATAAAGAAATTGCAGACTGGTGGAAATATAGAGATTTATCATTACATTATAGTTTAAAATCGATTAAAAAAGAAAAACGAATTCCACATGTAATAGAAGATGCAGCAGTGCCATTAAAGTATCTCCCAAAATTATTTTTAATTTTAAATAAAATAAATAAAAAATACAATACAAAGTCAATAGTTTATGGACACGCGGGAAATGGAAATGTGCATGTACGGTTAATTTCAGAAAGGAAAAAAATTAGTATTATCAAAAACATAGCAAACGAATATTTTGATGAAATCTTGAAACTGGGAGGAACGATTACGGCTGAACACGGAGACGGCCTGGCAAGATCAGAGTATATTAAAAAACAATATGGGGCAAAAAATTATGAAATATTCAAAAATATTAAAAAATATTTTGATCCTGAAAATATCCTCAATCCAGGCAAAATCATAACCACAAAAAGTACAATCATACAAAATCTGGAAGAACTTTAAAAGAACCAGAATAATTCAAGAAAATACCTATGCAGAAACGCTTTTGTAACTAAAAAATGTCCAAAAAATCGTGTTAGGTAAGGGCATAGGACTATTAGCATTACTGATAATTGTTGCAAGTATCACACCAGCATTTGCATTAACAGAATTAGAAAGAGCATCAATAGATAATCCAAAGGTAACAAATGCGTTTGGTGTACCAATTGGAAATAAAATAAATGTTGATCAACAAATTCAGATCGCAGCAGACATTACAAACAATCAAGAAAAATCTCAGACGTTTTATTATCTCGTGCAAATTAAAAATTCAGAAGGTTTTACAATGAAAGTCGATTGGTTCAGTGGAAAATTAAACCCACATCAGAAATGGAATACATCGGTGTTTTGGGTACCGCAAGATGCAGGAGAATTTACTGCAGAAATTTTTGTTTGGGAAGGATTTCCAGTTAATCACAAGGCATTGGCAGAATACTCAACCATACAGATCAGCGTAAGTTAAAATTTTGATAAAAAATTTATCAATTATTTAACAAATATGAATAATTTATTCCTGATTTTATTGAAAAAATACCCGATACGAAAAAAATTGGTCTGTAACACAATAAATGAGATCGGAGATTTGTCTAATAGTGAAAAAAGTTCAACAAGTTCTCGCTAATATGACCTTGAGCCTATAGAAAATATGACAATAGGATATTGTGTTAAGTGTCGAGACAAACGAGAAATCGGCGGCCCTAAACCATACACCATGAAAAATGGTAAACCTGCAATCAAAGGCACATGCCCAACATGCAGTACAGCCATTTTTAGAATTGGTAGAGGATAAATTTCTCACTAGAGAAATTTAGTACTGCCATTCATCAGTAAGGCCATTCCATAGCGAACGCATTGGGGATGGATCTTTTTCTATTTCTTCAGCAATTCTATTTTTCAACACAAAAAAGAAGTTCTCAAGTGCATCCACACCTCCATCAGCAAACAATTCATGACCAATCTCTGTAATGCGTTTATGTTTATCAGATATTTCTACTGAATCCGGATTCTGAAGGCAAAATGTCATCAGATCTATTAATTCCTCTTCCAACATGAAATCCATTATAAATTACTGAAAAACATAGTCAAATTTAGATATTCAGATAAAAAAGAAAAAAGAGATTATTTTAGACGTCTGTAAATCTCTTTGAACTCACATGATAGGTTATATGACATGTTAAGTAAATGAGCAAGCTGATTCATAGACGTCTTATCATGACCTAATTGTCTTAACAAAGTCAAAGCTTTCTGAGGAGAGCTTGAAGACAAAGGGCTCTGACCAGACCATGTTTTAAAAGCATCTTCCACATCCAAACTGAAATTCAAAACAAATTCTTTCCAATAAGGCATTGCATTAAGAGCTTTTTCACTTAGAAGAACTTGAGATAATTCACGAAATTCATTTTTTCGGTCTAGATACAGCATATCCAAAGCTTGATGAATTTTCTCGGGCTTGTATCCCCCAGTGTTTAGCATGTACATTCCAGCAATACTCATGAGATATTATTCTCACAATCAAAGATAAATTAAGCAGACGATTTTCTGAAAATTTGTTAAAAAATTTTAAAATAAATTAACAAATGTATAGTGTTTAAAAAAAATTCATTGGAATGGGTCTATGAATGGACAGTTTACAATATGGTCACTATCCATTGGACGCGCAATACCAATGTTGATCAAACCAGCTTCCCTGTATGCATTGATATCATCAATGGTTTCTAGTAATTGTGCATTTTCAGGATCATCCCAACCAATCATAAAGATTCTCCACATTGGAGAATAATTAGCATCGCCGGGAGCTCCTACTGCAATTCCAGGTTGGAATCCTAATGGACCTGTTCCTGTCAAACCATTTTTGAATTGATACAAGTCTACTGCTGCTGAATTTGCAATCAAGCTTGCAGATGTTGGTGAACTAACAACACCCATCATTCCGGCAGGACCACTTGGAGTAGCATCTGTTACAATGTAATAGATAGTTCTACCATCAGGACCCCATCCACGATGAGCTATGAAAGTTACAGTCATCTCTTCTGTATCGATATCAAGAACTTGACCACCACCATAAGGCGTAGTGTCAGTTAATGTCACATCTTTAATTATCATCTGACCTTCAGGCCAAACAATTTGCGGCATATTCAAAACCACATCAACGGATGTCAATGTAATTTCATTGTTCTCAGCTGCTTGCATAATCATTGCTTCTGAATCAAGTATTCTTGGAGTTACACCTTCATTCCATGTAACATGTACATGTGAAGTCAATGCACTGTAAACATCTGCTTGTGCAGGAGTACTAGTGAACACTTGGCCTTGGTATCCGTGTATACCATCGCCTTCAATGCCGTTGGTAAACAAGTATACTTTTGATAGTGCTTCTTCAGGAGTATTCTTCAACAACGGAGCAAGTTCTACTTGCCATCCTTGATTTGTAGTAATTATTTCTGCATGTGTTGGATCACTAGAATCGGTGATGATATAGTAAACATCTTCACCGTTGTAGTAACCTTGATGCATAGGAATTGTTGCCGGAACATTTGCTCTTGATAATCTAAGTACAGAACCCAAGTCTGCTTCAGTCTCATCTTCCATGGTCGCTTCCATCATAGATTCATCATGTTTCATCATGGCTTCCATTTTTTCTTCAACTGAAGCTACAGGAGTGACTTTTTTTTGCCCTGCTTCCCAAGCGGCTTTACCGCCTGGAATTTCAGAACAAAGTTGTAAACCACAGATTCCAGTAGAAGAACCATATTTCGAGGTTCCAATACCTTTGCTTTTCAGTGCTTCAGCATCTGAGAAATAATCTGTTGTCATACCTGCTGTAAACAAGGGTAAAATTGCAAGAAGTGCAATGTATCTTAGACTCTTGTTCATGCAGTTGAAATTGAAATTTTGTTTAAAAGAATTTGTCCAAATTGTGCAATTAGTTGGCTAGTTCTGAAAATCTATTTGCAACATAATCCCAATTAACAACATTCCACCAAGCTTTAACATAATCAGGTCTTTTGTTTTGATATTTCAAATAGTATGCATGTTCCCATACATCCAAACCCAATAATGGAAATTTTCCCAAGGTCCAAGGACTAGTTTGATTTTCAGTAGTTATGATTTCAATTTTGTGATATGTTGAATTGAAAACCAACCAACACCAACCACTGCCTTGAATATTGATTGCTTTTTCAGAAAAAACTTTTTTAAAATTCTCAAAATTATCAAAATACACATCTATCTGATCTTCTAATTGCCCACCTGGTTTTCCATCACTATTTGGAATCATTGTTTCCCAAAACAATCTATGATTTTCAAAACCACCTCCAAAAAAATTGATTGCGCTTCTTCCTGATTCAGGGATGGATTTTAAATCAGACAGTATAGATGAAATGTATTGTGGATGAGATGCACTTCCAACATCGGCAAGTGCTTTGTTTAGCCCATCAACATATGATTGATGATGTTTTTGATGATGAATTTTCATTGTTTCAGTATCTATGAAAGGTTCCAATTCATTATAACCATAAGGCAATCTTGGAAGTTCATATCTAACCATAAATCAAATCAGTATAATCCACATATATTCTTCAAGTGCAAAGAATGATAAATCTTAAGAAAGTGAGATCAACATGAGGAAACTAGGTACAATTGATTTAGAAATTTTGCATTTAGCAATTAATGAAAATGGAACATTTAATGAAAACAATTTAGAGAATTCGGAATTAAAGAGACTTGGAGTTGGGAAACTTTTAGATGCTCTTGCCACTTTGAAAGATAGAAAAATGATTTCATTAAACACTGATGGGTCATTTACAATCACGGAATTGGCACGAGAGATTCTTTGGAATGATAACATACCAACATGGGCAAGAATACTACGATTACTATACATCAAATCATGTAACATGGAGAAGATCGAAGACATTCTAAAAATACCAAAAGAAGAATTGTTACCAGAAATTGAAAAATTAAGAAAAAATCAATTTGTATTGATGTCCCCGCAAAGATTAGATGAGAAAGTAATCAAAGTGTATGAGATTTTACCTGAAGGTATTGAGGCGATAGACAAAACAGAAACGGATGGATTTGAAAACACAAAGTTTGGAGAGCCAAAATCCGAAGTTGAGATTTTGAGCATCGTAGATGAAATCCAAAAAGAAATTCAAGATACCCAATTAGAGCCAATAAAGAAGGATTCAATCAATGAAAAATTATTAAAACTAAAAGATAAATTAAAAATTTAGTTATTTTGAGCGAACCTTGTCTTGAATCTGAGCTAGTATGAGTTCTGCCTTATCTTTATTCTCATAGTTCTCTTTTGATTCATCCATGATTTCATCAATCTCATAACTCTTGTCTACTAGTACATTAGCAACATGATCATCTAAAGTTCCATTGCCTATCAAATAATATGCAAACACAGTATTTTTCTGACCAATTCTATGAAGTCTATCCTCAGCTTGTCTATGAATAGCAGGACTCCAGTCCAATTCTGCAAAAATAACATACTTTGCCCTAGTCAAATTGATACCAACATTTCCAGCACGTATACCTGCAATCATTAATTTTGATTCGCCTCTTTGGAATTTGTCTATTTGATCCTGACGAGTTGCATCAGATTGTCCACCGATAATTGAGACAGGGGAGAATTCCTGAAGACTGTCATGCAATAGTTTGTGAATTACCTTATGATGACAAAAAACAACAACGCTTTCTTCAATTTCCATAATGTTTTTAACAAAATTGATTACATGTGGAAGTTTAGCAATGCCTGCAATTTGTCTTTCACTTTGAATTGCTCTATGGTAAGAAGCAGATTTAGAAAATTCGGTTTCAGCATCTTTCTGTTCGGCCTCAACTTTCTTCCAAATTTTATCCAACTCTTCAAGATAATAATCAGTGTCTGCTGCAATAACTTCCTTATAACGAACTTTATCTTTTAGTTCTTTTAGCACATCAGCCTTTTTTCTTCGAAGCATTACATGTTTTTGTAATTCATTTCTAAGAGATGCACGTTTGTTTTCTAAAACAATTGCTTTTCCTTTTTCATTTACATAACAAAAATACTCACAGAATTCCTTGAAACTTCCAAGTAGTCCGGGTTTTATGATATCTATGATTGGCCATATTTCCGAACCACGGTTGTAGATTGGGGTTCCAGACAGTCCAATTCTATAAAGAATAGATGGAAGTGCTGCTAATTTTTTTACTGCTTTGTATTTTTGAGTTGTTTTTGATCTCAAATTATGTACTTCATCACAAACAATTGTCCTGAGTCCTAATTTTGATAAATCATCATTTCTTTTGAAAAGCAATTCATAATTAATTATGTAAATATCTGTTTTAGGAAGTTCTTGGGATTTGCCAGTTCTAATAATAGTAACACTGGGAGACTCTGATTCAATAATTCTCCCATTCCTACTTTTCTTTTTCAGAAATTTCTCAATTTCTCTCTCCCAATTATTTAGGGTAACTAAAGGTGCAACAACAAGAAGGGGAAATGTTTGCTTTTCAGTTGCAGCATAAGATAACGTTTGGACAGTTTTTCCAAGACCCATTTCATCTGCCAATAAAGCATTGCCAGAGGATTTTAGCAAAAAGTCTAATCCTTCCTTTTGAAAGTTTAGTAATTTTCCTCTAAATTGTTCACCTGTTTTTGCTCGTTTTAGTTTTAGTTTGACGGGGGGCAGTGTAGGTTTTGGAGCATATGTTTTTACAATTTTTCTTTGCCAGATTGATTTTGATAAAATTTCAAGAGGATATCTGTCCATGATTAATTTTAGCTGTTTTACAGTTTCAGTACTGTCTGGAATGATAATCTCATTAACGTTTTCTCCATACCATGCCTCGGAAACAAGGCGAGATATCATACTAACTGCACGATCACCTGTAACTTTCCAGCTCCAGGTTTTGGAATATTTGTCAAGGACATATTCCAATGTTCCAATGTTTTCCATGGATGTTTCCATAATTTGTCGACAGAAAGTTTTTTTGCCTTATGAATCTTCATATTTTTCTCGATCATTAAAAAAGAAATCAAAAATCTACAAGAGTTAAAATATGATACCAGTTTCTACTTTAGGGAGAAATATTTGGGATAACTCCTAGGCTCAAAATTGAATGAAATCTATAATTTTAAAGGGATTTTCAGAGATAGAATTAGTTCAATAGAAACAGAATAACAAAAAAGAGATCAAATCACATTTTCATTTTAAATTATAATTATTTCCACACGGCGAATTTCCAAATCTATGAGAAATTTTTTGTTAATGGATATCTAAAAGTCAGAAAATAGATCATTTTTGAAATGAAAAAAATACAGCAATATTGAAATTCATGCATACAAAAAATCCATTGTTAACAACATACGTTTAAAATTCATCAGATTTTTGATAATGTGTGGAATTCATTCAGAATGAACAGCCAAACATAGAAAAACCAATCATAATTGCAGCAATGCAAGATATGGGAAATGTTGGAAGCATAGTAGTAAATTTCATCAATGAGTCTCTCGGAACAAAAACATTCAGAACAGCAAAAACACAATTTCCAACATATATCGTAGATAGGGGAGGATATATTGATCTTCCAGATGAAAAATGGGAATACAAATACACTGATGACTTGATAGTATTTGGAGGAGGCAAAGGCCAACCACAAAGTAATAGCGAGTTAAACGCTCTGTGTCAAGATGTAATTGATACTGCAAAAAAATATTCAGCAAAATTCATCTATACATTTGGAGGATTTCACACAAATCGGATTTTTGACAACAAGCCTAAAACATACATCACAACAACATCAAAAGAACTAACAAAACAGATGGAGGGGTTAGAGGTTGAAACAACTCCTCAAAAATCAATCATTACAGGATTTAATGGATTAATTCTAGGGTTTGCAAAAATAAATGATATTCAGGGGATCGGCATGTATGGAGAGCTCAACGAGCCGGAAATACCACAATACAGATCAGCTATTAGCATAATCAAAACTCTTGAAAAATTAACATATAGAAAATTGGGAGATACTAGCCAATTAGAAATGATGGCTCAAGAGATAGAAAGAAAATTTAAAAATTAAATTTAGTGGGCTGTACCAACTTTATGAGGCTCTGTATTCTCATCATGGCAATCACAACTACAAAGATGAGTCTTGTGATTATTCATACAGTCAATGCATTCAAAATGCTTCCTTGTCTCACATGCAGCACAAATCATCTTAGTTTTGTTAAACAATAGGTGAATTTGAATTTTTTCTCTGTCAATAGATCTCAGTAATTTACTTCACTTCTGTCAAGAAGGCTATTAGTCAAGTCAACATACCCCTGAGGATCAAGTTCTTTGGCAAATCCTTTGTCAATGTTAATCAAAAAAATCGAATGGAGATGAGCATTTAAGATATCATCGTATTTTATTGGAGGATTTTTATAGTATCGATCACATAAATCCTTGATTTTTTGTACATTCTCTTTCTTTCTTGCATTTGGAGGCAACAAGAAAATTTTGGAAATGGGTAAAATTCCAACGACAGGTGTTGCCAATGAGAATTTTGAACAGTGTTGACTATATCTTGCAATCTTACTCATTATTCTGGCAGAAAAATAATCTATAGTATCCATTGCATGTTCTGGAGGAGTAAAACCAGTTTCAATTTCAATTATAGTATTACCGTCACCTTTCTTTGCAAAAATATCACAGACAAGAATATCTGTGACTTCTTTTTCAACTTCAACAGCATATCCTCTTGAAATTAAAGTACTAGCACAGATTAATTCCAAAATCGAGTGATTGATTTTAACCAGATTTTTTTTGTACATTCCAATTAATTGTTGCCTAACATAATTCAGTTTAGAGACATCATTTTCATTGAGATTTTTTGAGAGTTTTTCAGTCATCTCAAAAACATCATTTCTGAATTTTTCCAAATCCATGATTTAAGATAAGATAATTTTTGGGGTTTAAGAGTTAGATGGGATTGTAAAATTGACAAATACCAATGGCTCTAAGAGACAAAAACTACTCAATAAAAATTGAAAAATAGCGAATTTTTATTCATACTTTGCCTTAACTGCAAAAATCAAAATCATCCTATGTGTATAGAACCAAGGATACATTCATAGGATTATTTGCATTTTTAATGATATTTTCATTTATTCCAACATCTCAGGCAGAACTTTGGGAATTTGTAGTAGAAGCAAACGTCGAAAATGTAGTCGTGTATCAAGGAGATACGGTCGTAGTAACAGGCAGAGTAGTAAACCATGCATATGAGCCAACTAGAGGCGTGGAAGTTCTAATCAGAACAGGTTCAGACACTACAAAGACATTCACGACACCAGATGGACATTTCAGAGGAGAGTTTGAAAATTTTCAAAGAATCCCAGGAACATATACCGTTAATGTTATCGCATCATGGTATGGAATGACAGGATTGACAAGTACAGAATTCCAAGTAAAGGGAGATGTTTCACCAGTTTCAATTTTACAAGAAAAATTATCCACAGATGAAGCCATAAAATACCTCAGTGCAAATGAAACAGATTTTGAGAAAAACCCAATAGGTCAGACCTTATTCAAATACTATCATGGATTATTAGATGAATTAATCGAAGAACAAAGAGGCATTGAAGAATTAAGGGAAGAGCAGATTTTCATCGAACAGCAAAGAAGAATCGCTGATGTACTAAGAGAACAAGCTGTTGAAGAATACAATCCAAGAGCAGGAACATATGAAGGATATCAGTATGATGATTACATTAAGAGTGTGAATCCAGAAATTCAGGATCTGATCGTACAGCAATTGAACTTTACGAAGAATAATTTCATAGAGGCAAATAAGCTCAAACAAGAGATGTTAGTAAATGGCAGCACATATGAGGAATCCATGCAGGCATATCTAAAGATGCTTTCAATGCCAAAAGAAACTATTGAACAATTTAATCAGCAATATTTAGAAGAAACAACAGAAGAAAATCAAGAAGAATGAATAATTGATAAGTTCTACGTGTGTCTTATACTCAAAATCAAATATTAAGAAATAATGAAAATAGACATCCCATTATCTTGTCCATCATGTGGTGGGAAAATGTATTCGGTATCATACGAGTCATCATTATCAATCCTCAAAAAAAGAAGTTGGCAGACATGCAAAGAATGCAGATTTGAGAGAAACACGGAAGATTTCAAGAAAACCATTTGCTGTGCATAACAGCATTTGTCTAAACAATTTTTAATCTCAACAGTAGAAACAATTCAGAATGAAAATATTTCATAAATCTACATGCATTACATGTAAAAAGACAATCTCAAAAATTGAACGAATGAATACAGATATTGAAAAAAGAGATTTTTTCAAAGACCCATTATCAGAAACAGAACTCAAAAAGATTGTAAAAATGACAGGTAAAAAACCATCAGAATTACTCAGAAAAAGAGACAAAATGTACAAAGAACTAGATTTAGAGAATAAGAAAAAAACAGATGAACAATTAGTCAAATTGATGGTGAAGTATCCAGGATTAATTTTACGTCCAATAATTATAACAAAAAACAAGGCATTTGTTGGAAAAGTGAATGTTAAAAATTTAAAATAAATTGTTAAGAATTTTCATTTTTAAATATTCGAATTGCTTCTAAATGGGAGCAATTTGCCTTTAGCCCTTTTCCATGATGAAATTTATAGAAATTTTTGAATCCAGGACATTCACAGGTATCAGATGTTACAAAATAGGATTTTTCAGGATCAGATGAAGACTTGATTTGAAACAAATCATCTTCGATTTTTACTACACCGCCGCTTTCAACTAGTTTCTTAGCTTTTCGAATAGTATTAGCACTCACATAAAATCAAGAAAATATCAAAGTTTTATCTGTTATTTTTCATAACTTCATAAAATGTTTATATTATTTGATCGCGTATAGGATATGGACGAGAGACTTGCTTTTCTGCCTTAGTAAAGCCTAGAATTCGTTTCACTCTCGTCTGATTTTAAATGATATTTTGGACTCGCCCTATCTTACCAGAAAGCAATTCAACTTTGATTCCGTGAGGATGGGAATTGCTTGAAGTTAGAATTCGTTTGACTTTACCTTCAGTCAAAGTTCCTGTTCTTTGATCATGTTTTTGTACAATATTGACAGATAGGCCAAGTTTTATTTTATCTCTTGATGGAATGTCACTCAACAACATTTGGCCACAATGAGAGATTCTAAATCTTTGTTTTATAAAATAAAAGAGTTTTGAAAATTACTCAAAACGGTTGTTCTAATTTTTGTGGTTTTGGAAGCAGTCTCTGCAATAAACAGGTCTGTCTTCTTTTGGCTGGAATGGCACTTGGCAATCATTTCCACAGTCACCACATTTTGCATCATGCATTTCACGTGGTCTGTCGTCTCTTCTACCAAATCTAGAGCCTCTATCGCCACCAAAGCCGCCGGATCTTCCACCAAATCTACCACCACCTTGTCTAGGAGCTGGTTTATGATTTTGGAAACATTCTCTGCAATAAACAGGTCTGTCTTCTTTTGGCTTGAATGGTACTTGACATTCATTTCCACAGTCACCACATGTTGTGGTGTGCATTTCTCTTTCTCTATCAAAGGACATGTCTTTCTAAATCTCGATATCGCCATGCAGTAATAAACTGTGGGAAAAACATCTATTGTTATAAACTAATTATCCTCCTTGAGATTGTTGGGCATGAAAAGATATGTAGCCACTAGAATGGCGACTATGTTTGGAGTTTTGATGATAACTCTATTGATTACAATAGCACTTGTAGGCTCAAATATGGATGCGATTCTAAAACAAGGAATTGTATTTCAGGTAAGATCAGAGATAACAGACAACCCATCCATTGCAGAAAGTTTTTCATCAGTAGAGGAATTTGAGGGATTCATTCAAACTCAGATTGATCAAAGAATTCAGATTTTAGGATTAGATGAACCGTGGTATTCGCCTCAAAGAATAGGAGTGACAATGTATAAGATCATGTTATTAGATTTTGGCCATGCAACATTTTTGACCAGTGATGAAGGGTCTTCAGATGTTAAAGACATACTGTTTGAAAAACTTCCAAGAACAGTATTGCTATTCACAACAGCTACAATCATCATTTCAATCATTGGAATATTTCTCGGAGCTTTTTCTAGTAGCAAAGTAGGTTCTGGAATAGATAGAATTACATCAAGTTTTGCAATCATTAGTTCCAGTTTTCCTGTATGGTGGATAGGAATGTTAATGATATTTCTATTTGCGTTTACATGGCAAGTATTTCCTGCCAGAGCAACACCAGATATCCCATCATCGGATCCAGCATATATTGGATCCTTGCTATACCATATGGCACTACCATTAATCACAATTGTAATGATTGGGTTTGGTTCATGGGCATATCTTGTAAGAAATTTCATGGTGGGAATAATGCAAGAGGATTTTATCATGGCAAAAAAAACAATCGGAATTAAACAAAAGAAGATAATTTACACTCATGCATTGAAAAATGCAGCACCGCCAATTGTGACAATATTAGCATTAAGTTTGTCAGGATCATTAGGAGGGGCAATAATTACAGAAGCTGTTTTTGATTGGCCAGGAATGGGAAGATTATATTTTGAAGCAATTACAGTGATGGATCTTCCAGTAATTATCGGTGCAACATATCTGCTAACAGTATTTTTTCTAATCAGCATATTCATTGCAGATTTGCTTTATGGATATTTTGATCCTAGAGTGAGGACAGGGAATTGAGCAACATTACACCTCAAGAGATCAAGCAAGAATTTCTCAAAAGCAAGATGGGAATTGCGGGAATTGCGATCCTTTTGATATTGGTGTCAACTTCAATTGTGGCAATAATTGCAATTCCTGTAGAAACATTCCAAGAGTGGAATAACCCCAGCAACTGGATTTCAAATCCAAAAGTAGCAATTCCGATTTGGGTTAACATATTTTTGACTGAAAAAATTCCAGAACATAAAATTTTGAAAGAGCCAAACATTGAAAAAATAACAAATACAGGAATCGAATTGACATCACATCAGTTTGGATTAAATTTTGATTATGATGGCTTTCCAAATGATTTCATCTATGAGTTTTCATCAGAATATTCAGGATCCCCACTATTACAAATGTCAGTAATTCGACCAGATGGGATCAAAATTGATTTACTGACAACATCACTGCCTTATTCAAACGAAAAGACTACACACAGTGAAAGAATTTTTTCGACAGATCATGCAATAAAGAAAAATCTCTCATTGCAATCAGAAAATTTTGAATTCAAATTTGAAAGACTGTCTGCAGAAGACATTGTGTTTTCAAAAACTCACGTAAATGAGCCATTAAAAGGAAATTACATATTTTCTGTAGATCTGTATGGAGTAAACTCTGAAAATCAAATTTACGAATCAAAATTGATTGTGGGCGGAAAGGCATTTGGAATTATGGGAACTGATGAACTAAGGAGAGATTTAGCAATAGGGTTACTTTGGGGAACGCCTTTAGCATTATTCATAGGTCTAGTGGTATCCATTGCATCGGTAGTTGCAGGATTACTTTATGGGGTATATGCAGGATACAAAGGCAAAAAGACAGATGAGGTAATGATGAGATTCAACGATGTCATCTATGCATTGCCAGCACTACCATTTCTCATAATTCTTTCAGTAACAATCAGCAATAGCATATTTGTGATGGTAGGATTTTTGATGATTTTTGGATGGGTAGGTATAGCAAAGGTATCAAGAAGCATGTCACTTCAAATTAAAACTCGAGGCTATGTCGATGCAGCAAATATGATGGGTCAAAAAGATTCTAAAATCATTTTAAAACATATTGTACCTCAATTATTACCATATGCATTTGCAAGTATTGCAATTTCGGTTCCAGCAGCAATCACCACCGAAGCAGGTCTAAGTTTTTTAGGGTTGGGGGATCCTACATTTCCAACATGGGGACAAATCTTGCATGATGCAAATACATTTGGGGCAGCAGCCAGAGGAATGTGGTGGTGGATTATGCCTCCAGGAGTAATGATTGCAATTACAGGGTTGGCCTTTGTGTTTATAGGCAATGCTCTTGATGCAATAGTTAATCCTAAACTAAAAAGATAATCAATTAGAATAATTGCGAATGATATCTATGGCAGCATCATTGAGTTTGATGGTATATGTGAGAGAATTTGGATCATCTTTAGTTTCTGCCAAGATTTCTGTAAATTTTACTTTCTCATCTTCAGTTGCACCGGCTTCATGAGCACATAGATTAAACGCCTTTAGATTGAGATTATTTTTTAAAAGATACGCTATGAATTTTTTGTAATCTTCAGGATTTGCCCAACTAGTATTTTTTTCAGAACAAGCTGCAATCCACACATCAACAGAATTATGAAAGATTACCTTTTTACGAAGTTCATCTAACGACATATCTCTTTAGCTAAAAATCAGCTCTTTGCATTTTGGAACCACATCTTGGACAAGTTCCGCCTTTGTGTTTGTTGTTACATACAAGGCAAACATATCGGACACCACCAGAACCACCTTGAGATCCCATTCCAAAGAATCCGCCTCCTCCAGATCCAGAATCACCCCTATAACTTCCCATACGACCCATTTGTCGTCTTCTAATAATCATTGGCAACATAATGAAAATTGCCATTACCAATCCTATACTGATAAACCATGGAACCCCAAGAGCTGAAAGCCCTATTTGCAATCCGATGCTAAAAACCAAAGAAGCACCTAGGAAAATATAGTATCTTTTGAGTTGAGGATTCAATTCATTAAAAGTACCGTTAAAACGGTTATAAAGTTTCTTCAGTTTTCTTCTGTATTACCAGCAGTGTTTTTCAAAATTATTCAATTGAGAGAGGAATGGAATTGCCATTACTATCCCATGCAAAAATAGAATCATCATCGTAGGGAGACTTTACGATCATTGATACTAACCCAAAGAAATTATGCAAATCAGTTACAGATGGTTCTGCAGAGCCGCTTGGGTGAGAGTGAACAATTCCAACATAACTCATATCAAAAGGCAAAAAGGAATGTGGAAATCCGGCAAAAGTAGGACCAGTTTCACTAAAAGGAGGAATTACAAGTCCATCGATTTTTATCTCACCATTTTTTGATTTTCCTTTCAAAATCAAAATTCCTTCATTAGGATGTTTCATTTGACAAAATGACAAAATACTGTCATGAACTTCTTTTTTCAAAATTATTTTACGTTCAAACTTTTTCTTTTTGAATAACACACCAGAACTCTAGTTTGGAAGTAATTTAATTTTAAGATGTCAAAATAGTGTATCTAGTATTAGAAAATTGTCGCAGGTTTTGTTCGATTTCAGAGATAAGTTCAGGAATTTTAGAATTTATTTCATCTATTTCACCTTGAAAAGTTTCAGATTTTAGTTTAGAGTCATTAAACAGTAAAGTATTTTTTTCAAGATCATCTTCCAAAGAGCCTAATTGCTCAGGCAAAAGAGAACTCACTTCATTTTTCATTTCTTTGTATTTGTTGTAATATTCTGAAATTTGGTTTACAAAGTCATCCAAGGACTCTTCTATCTCAGTTATTTGAGCAGATGTTTTATCAACATCTTTTACAGATATAGAACCAGATGAAATTCCTTTTCTAACATTTTCAAGTATTGTGATAATAGAGTCTTTATTATCAGATGAAAGTACATCAAAAGGTTCTGCCAGCAAATTAGATAAAATATTCTTTTGATCCTTATCTAGTGATGAGGCATATTCATATCGGCTCAAAGGTCGGGAGATTTTGGTAAATTGAGTGTTAATTTGATCTTTGATTTTTGATTTTCGGGAAGTGAATTTATCCAAGGTATTTTTTAAATCGAGATATTTTTTGTAGTTTTCAGAAGATTTTACCTTAGCAATAGAGTTTTGAATATCATCTATTTTTTCTTGAGTCGAAACAATGTTTTTGTTTATATCTGCAAGTTTTAGAGATTTTTCATTACGTAAATCTGTCAAATTCTTTATTTGTTTTATAGAATCATTTATCTCGTCAGAAAGAGATTTTGTAGATTCATAATTTTTTAACAGCTTGCTAATTTCAGAATGATTTGCATTCATCACTTCAAGATTTTCCTTTAATTGCAAGGCGTATTTTTTTGCAAAGATGTGTATGACCCTTGTTTGCCTCCCTAAGACATCACCAACTTTTTTAAGAATTAGACCGAGAACTGAATCTAATTTTTCGGCATCATCAAAAGACGAAATTTTTGGTAATGAAACAACACCTTTTTTGATTACATCAATAACTTGTTTTTTACCTCGTACCACAATAATGGCAAGATGTTTATCTATATCATCAATGTTGAGATTATCTTTTTCAAGAACATTTCCAATTTTCATCAAATCTTTGATTAGTGGTTCTGTATTATTTCTCAAATTATTTATTTCAGTCAAAGTTTGAGATTTTCTCAACCCACTAAGATCAGAAATGACTTTCGGGACATCTGTGAGTAAAATTTCTTTATTTTTAGGGATTTCCTCAGCAGGTTTTTCTTCTTCTTTCTTTTTACCCCATCCAAAGACCATTTGGCTATCTTTTTCCTCGGGGGATTAAAAATGGTTGTACAACTAAAATTTAAAATTCAGTATATTTTAGAGGATGGCATGGCAAAAAAAACATTCCATACAGGAACAGTCAAAAAAACAATCAAAATTAAAGCATCAAAAGACAAAGTATGGAGAAAAATAAGCAATATCACAGGATTGCCAACATGGGTAGTCGATGTAAAAAAAACAGTCTATCTATCTAAAAAGAAAAAAGATGTGGGAGCAGTTAGATTGATCACATTTGCAGACGGAAATAGAATTGAAGAGCATGTAGTAGCCTGGAAAAAAGGAGAATATTTTACATATATCGCAACAGAAGGATTGCCATTAAGAGCATATGTTGCAACGATTTCAATAAAGCCAAAATCTAAAAATCTTGTTGAATTGACATGGCAATCATATCTTAACAGTAAGAAAATGTCTGAAAAACAATTCTTAGATTTTGTAGTGTTTTTGGGAGCATTTTACGAGGCATCTCTTGAAAATCTCAAAACATCTCTTGAAAAATAACACTAGATGTTATTCAAATCAAAGTGTAAATACGATAAATTAGAAAAAAAATTATGAGCGATATGAGATTTATCATAATCGGGATTGGATTGGTTTTTGCAGGATTCATAATTCTAGGAGGGTTCGGTCAAAATTATCAAGCCGCCACTCTTGAATCAAATCAGTTTGGCACATGTTATGAATATTCAGATGATTCGCCACCAGTAGAAATTAATTGCTCATTTAAGATATTTGATCAGGCCGTATTTTTTGGAGCTGTAATTGGAATTATTGGAGCAGGAATAGCATCTCTGATTAAAGGTGCAAGAGGAGACTGGGATAATAGAGTCAAACCAGAAGATATGGTAGGTCCAGGAAACAATCAAAATTCAGAGGATTCTGATAAAGACTAGGTCTATTTTTTAGATTTTAATTTTTTGTATTCTTCAGGACTATCTTCTTCCATTCTTTGAAAATACACTTCTTCATATGGCATTTTTTCTCAGTATTATATAACCAAATTTGCATTTAACCTTGAAGAATGATTTGTACTTGAATCAGGCATAAATTTCTAAAACATCAAGATTCGGATTCTATAATATTCTTCATGGAACTGAACATCTCATTGATTTCATCCATCCTTTGATCAAATTGTTCATCAGTTATTTCATCAGGCTTATTCAAAGTAACGATAATTTCAGAAACATCACCATTAGATACAACTCTCATTGGGACATTCCATGAAGACTCCTCATCAATGAATTGGTGATCTAGAATGCCCAAGGATTTATTTTCATTAAATTTCAGTTTAGATTTTCCATGAGGACCTGTAAATGACCACCAACCAGCATCATTGATTTTTGCATCAGGCATCATTTTAGAAGGCATGTTCAAAATTGCATCAAATGCATCACCTGTTTTCTTTTTTACAGTCATTGTAATTGTCCTAGACCTACCCATGAAATGAATTTCAAATAATAATTAAAAAAGATATAGTAGTAATCATAGGAATTAATGATACTAGACCTATTTATTCAAAAATTCTTTGATTTTCTTGAGATTTGCCACATTTGATTCATGAAACATCACCATGGATTCAGACAGAGAATTAGGCAAAACTGTTTTGAGGTTATTTACCAGGTCATCACCACTAGTAATCATATTATCAATTAATTTCTCAATTTCGTTCTTTTCATCAACCATTTGATTGTATTATAACTTGATCTTAATTATCTTTTTTTATCAAGGTTGCAGTAGAACGGACTTTTTTTAGTTTTTGGATATTCCACGAGATAATCTCACGAATCTTTTCAAAATTTTCTGCTTGTAGTTTTACCATCATATCGTGAGTTCCAATTGTTTCAAACACATCCACAACTTGTTCAATCTCTTTTAATTGATCAATTATTTCAGCTTCTGCACCAAGCTCACAATTAAGCATAACATATGCATCAGTCATGTCTAGACAATAAACTATGATTATTTAAAGATGGAGAATTTTGCGGATCTTACCAAGTAACATGTACCAAATCCTTGAGATTTCGACGAGGTTTTGGGAATTTAGTTTGTTTTGGATAACCTATGCAAAGCACAGATGAAGGAACTAGATCAGTTTCAAGTATATCCATCACCTTTTGTTCATCAAACATACCAATCCAAATGGAACTTAATCCAAGAGCTTGAGCTGCCAATTGAGAATATCCAGCAGCCAAAGTAGCATCCTGTATTGCAAATTTTTTCAAAATATATTCAGAGAAATCAAGTTTTACTCTTGAGGGATTTTTACAGAAAACCAAAACAACAGGAGCATCAACATAAGGCTGTTTGTTACAGGCTTCAACTAATTTCTTTTTCTTTTCAGGGCTTTTCACATAAAAGATCTCAAAACCCTGAAAATTACCAGCAGTTGGAGCAGTATCAGCAGCAGCAATTATTTTATCAATTTTTGTAGTTTCAACTGGTTTGTCTAAGAATTTTCTTGTTGAGCGCCTCTTTGCCATTACAGCAAACAAATCAGTATCTACAACTTCAGTAGGTCCAGATTTTAAGATAAAATCAAGTAGGTTATTTCTGACATTAGGATCAGTCTCATCAGGAGATATTTCTGGTTCATATCCTAAAGGGTAAATTTTCTCTTCAACACCGTCTGAGACCATAATAATGTTAGAAAAAATATAATATTAAAGAATTGTAAAAAATTCAAAACACGATTAGATCATCTATTCTGCTTCAAATTCATCACACCCAGAGGTGCATGGTTTGTTCATTACGCCTTCACATGCACCAAATTCATTATGCATAATTCTATGATGGCCACAAATTTTACATTTTTCTCTAAAATGAGAAATTAATTCTGCAGTAGAAATTTCAGAATCTTTTATCTTAGATTCGGTTTCTTGAGTCATGGTCATTTTCATGATTCAAGTCAGTTTAAACATTTTGAACTATTCATAGGGCAAAAAAACAAAGTTGTGAAAAACAGACTATCAGGAATCGAAAGGTACAGAAAGTGGGATGAACAATACAGTTTCAATAGCACGAGTGAGAGAGATCAGTAAATTGGAATAAAAATAGATGAAAAATGTCTGTTTTTAAAATATTTTGGAATGTATTAATTATTGCCACCAATGATCATGTATTCAATAAAGCATTCTTTAGAACAAAAATCAGTAGATCGATTATTAAATTCTTTTTTGCAATGTATGCAAATCTTCTTCATTGATTTTGAAAAATTTTATTTATATATAATATCAAAATCATTTTCTGACTAGTGCCAACTCCAAGAGAACATACGCCATTTAAGGGATGAAACTGGAGAGAAATATGAAAATTTTGGATTAGTTTAATTATCCATTAATGAAATTGAAACCATGAGCCTTGAAGGGATGTATATGCTAAACACTGAGGAATACAAGCCAGAGAAAATTCATCAAGCTTTGGATATGCTGTATCTAGACCGAAAAAATGAATTTCGTGAATTATCTCAAGTTCTTCTAAGTGAAAAAGCTCTTAGTGCAATGCCCCACTGGAAAGAATTTATTTTGAATTTCAGTTTGGATGTAGGAGATTCTTTTAAGACATGGTCGGGTCAAAAACCACCATCTGGAACTTCACCCCAAAAAGCTTTGACATTGTTAAAACAATTGGGTCATGATAAGACGTCTATGAATCAGCTTGCTCATTTACTTAACATCTCATATAATCTTGGAATGGAATTCAAAGAGATTTACAGACGTTTGAAATAATCTTCAGTTTATAGAGGTCTCAAGCAATTTTAAGATAAATTAATGATTCAAAATGTGATTTTGCTATGTTAAGAACGCCGAGAGAGGGATTCGAACCCCCGCACGCTTGCGCGTAGCCGTTTTCGAGACGGCCGCCGTACTACTTGGCTATCTCGGCAACTATTCTGATATATTCTCCATAATAAAGCGAATTGCTAGAATCAAATTTTATCAATATCAACCAATTCATCTCTGAATCTCTTTTTTATTTGATCTTTGGTTCTATTCCATTCATCTTCATCTACAAAATCTGAAAAAATTGAATGGAATCCATCAAAAACAGGATCATCTAAAATTGAATGAATTTCTTGTTTTTCGGATTCAGAAAAAGGAAAGTATGATGTTATTTTCAAAATAGAATTATCAGAATCATACCTAATTTCAAAAATTTTATCCTGTAAATGCAAGGGAAAATTCACAGAAGACATTAGTTTCATACTGTTAATTTCCATATTAAAATCGATTTCAAAAAAATGCGTCTAAAACATCGATCATTTCAGAAGGATAAACACAAAATACCTGAAAATTGCAAGAAATTCTATGGGGCTTAACCTAAAAGATTTGGTAATCAGAGAGAAAACTACACTTGAGGCATTTTCAAACAGGGTAATTGCGATTGATGCATACAATGCAATTTACCAGTTTTTAGCAAGCATCAGAGGACCAGACGGATTACAATTATCAGATTCAGAAGGGAGAATCACCAGTCATCTTAGCGGTTTACTTTACAGAAATGTAAATTTTTTATCTCTAGGGATAAAGCCAGTCTATGTTTTTGATGGAAGGCCACCATCTCTGAAGACAGCAGAAATTGAGCGCAGAAAACAAATCAAAAAGGATGCGACAGTGAAATACGAAAAAGCAGTAGCAGCAGGAAATATGGAGGATGCACGAAAATTTGCGCAACAAACAACCAGCATGAAAGATGGAATGGTAAAAGAATCAAAACAGTTTCTAACATATTTAGGAATTCCATATATTGAAGCCCCATCAGAAGGAGAGGCAACTGCAGCTCATTTAACAAATACAGGACAAGCATATGCTTCTGCAAGTCAAGACTATGATTCAATTTTATGCGGAGCAAAGAGACTAGTAAGAAATTTTACAACAAGTGGAAGACGAAAGATTCCAAATAGAAATACATACATCGACATACTTCCAGAAATTATTGAAACCCAAAAGACATTAGATGAAATTGGATTGACACGAGAAGAATTAATCGATGTTGGAATTTTGATTGGGACTGATTTTAATCCAAATGGTTTTGAAAGAATTGGTCCAAAAACAGCAATGAAGTTAATCAAACAGTATTCAAGATTGGAAGACATTCCACAAATTCAAGAGCAATTACAAGAGATTGATTTCAAACAAATCCGAAATATATTCTTAAATCCAGAAGTAGCAGAAGTGGATGAAATTGTGTTTAATGAAGTAGACTATGAAGGAGTAACAAATTACCTAGTAAAAGAGAGGAGTTTTTCTGAAGACAGGATTCAATCAACTTTAAATCGATTAAAAAAAGCTCTAGAGAAGAAGAGTCAAAATCTCGATCAATGGTTCTAAGATTTCAATTTAATAACTAGTCAATCCAATTTTAAAAAATGTCTCAAACCGAAGCTAGGAAAACACTCAAAGACGCCCCAGTTATGTGGAGAAGAATCAATTCCATAGGCGTGATTTTAGATTGTAATTCAACTTATGCGATAAATCTAGGATATACCAAATCAGAGATCATAGGAAAGTCAATTTTTGAACACGTACCAAAAGAGTCTTGGAAAGATATGAATGATTCACTAAAAATTTGGTTCGATACAGGAAAAGTAAGAGACAGGAAAATCACTTTTAAAAAACAAAACGGAGAAACTTTTTCTGGATTATTACAAGCAACAAGTTTGTATGATGAAAATAAAAATGTGCTTGGAAGCAACACAGTAATTTTTGATTTGAAACAAATGACAGATGAAAAAATAAATGAATATAAAAAATTCTTTAAAGATTCAAATGATAAACTAGAAGAGATTAAAGAAAAAGAGTACGATCAGATGGATGAAAATTCAAAATCAGAATATGACGGATTGAAAGAGATGTTTGAAATGTTATCCACGATTGATTTTGACGAGTTAAGAAAATAGTTTAAAGAATTATTGAAAATATTGTTAATTAAGTAATTTCAAATCATCATACACTAAAAGTATCAAAGACAAGGATGAGAAATTTTCAATAAATTATATCCTGCAAAAACAAATTTTTAAAGAACATTATATTCATGAAAAATGTTATGATTTGTAAACACAATCAGAACTAAAAAAATATTATTAATTATTGATTATATTACAGGTTAAGATTTTATGCAATATTTGCAACTTGTGAATTTTTCTTTTTTTGCTTCATCCAAATTGTCTGGAGTAAAGTAAATTCTTTCTAATTTTTTGATTTCAACAATTTTACAATCAGGTGTCATTTCTGCTAAATGATGTACGATGTTGTCAGATTTGTTTCCTAAATATCCCGGCATGTCCTATATAGAAATTAACAATAATATCTATTTATGCCTAATAGTTATAGAATCGTGAAATGATATATAGGGAATTAGGCACAAAATCAAAAAATTACGTCAGTATATACAAGAGGTCAACTACTCAAAGTATGTTCAAAAAGATTCTATCAAAATTGAAAAGAGGTTCAGATAAAACCAAAGTAAATGAAGATGTTAATGCATTCAAAGAAACTGAAAAAATAAACGAGGAAAAATCCAAATGAAATACAAGTGCAGAGAATGTAGTTTCCACTGGGATGGGTATTCAGATACATTTGATAAAGTGTTAATTCATGAAAAAACTCATAAAAATAATAGTGTTGATTAAATGGTAATTTGCAATAAATGTTATAATCAACACCATGATCAATGCATGGAAAAAGCAGGCATGTTCAAATGTAGTTGTGATTTTTGCAAAAAATAAATCATTCTAAATTATTTTTAATAGAAGTTTTAAGTTCATCAAAAACTTGTTGAACTTCAGTAACGGCAGCCCCATCTTCTAAAGTACTCACATCACCAATTTTTTCATTGTTTCCAATTGCTTTTAGTAGTCTACGCATTATTTTTCCACTGCGGGTTTTTGGGAGTTTTGAAACAAAATAGATTTGTTTCGGAGTTGCTATGGATCCAATATTATTTCTAATTTTATCAATAATTTCTTTTTCCAGTATTTTGGAATTCTGCTCTACACCTTGTTTTAAAACGACAAATGCAATAATTACTTCACCTTTAACTTCATCTGGAATTCCACATACTGCAGATTCTGCCACACTAGGGTGTGAGACAATACAACTCTCAAGTTCCGCAGTTCCAATTCGATGACCTGCAACTTTTAGAACATCATCTGCTCTACCCAGTAACCAAAGATACCCATCTTCATCTTTTCGAGCATAGTCTCCAGGATAATAACAATTTTCATATTTTGACCAGTATACTGTTTTGTATTTTTCATCATCATTCCATAATGTCAAAAGCATTCCAGGCCAAGGATTTTTGATTACAAGATACCCCTTTGTATTTACAGGAACATCTTTTCCAATTTCATCAACTACCGAGATATCTACGCCTGGAATTGGGAGGGTTCCAGATCCAGGCTTTAGAGGAATAGATTCCAATCCCGGAAGAGGCGATATTAGCATACCTCCAGTTTCAGTCTGCCACCAAGTATCAATGATAGGACATTTTTCTTTTCCAATTGTTTTAAAATACCATTTCCAAACTTCAGGATTTATTGGCTCACCTACAGAACCAAGTAATCTTAAATTTGAAAGATCAAATGAGTTTGGGATTTCATCTCCAAATTTCATAAACATCCTCAATGCAGTAGGAGTTGTGTAAAAAATTGTTACTTTGTATTTTTGTAAAATATCCCACATTCTTGACGCATCAGGAAAATCGGGTGCACCTTCATACATTACTTGTGTTGCACCATGAAGAAATGGAGCATATGCAACATAACTATGTCCAGTAACCCAACCGATGTCGGCTGTGCAAAAAAAGACATCAGAATCTTTTATGTCAAAAGCCCATTTGAAAGTTGAATGCAAATGAGTCAAGTATCCACCAGTACCATGTAACACGCCTTTTGGTTTTCCAGTAGTACCTGAAGTATACAAAATGTAAAGAGGATGATCACTCGGTAATGCTTCAGCAGAGCACAGTTCTGAAATGTTATTCATTAAATCATTCCAAAGATTATCTTTAGGATTCATTGTGATTTTATTTTTAGTTCTTTCAAGTACCACTACATGTTCAACAAAATCAATATCCTTTATTGCATCATCAATTACATCTTTGAGTTTTACAATTTTTCCTCTTCTATACCCTCCATCTGCAGTAATGATAATTTTAGATTTTGAATCAGACACCCTATCTTTAATTGAGGTTGCACTAAATCCAGAAAAAATTACAGTATGTATTGCGCCAATTCGTGCACATGCAAGCATTGAAACTATGAGTTCTGGAACCATTGGAAGATAGATAGTTACCCTGTCATCTTTTTGAACACCTAGAGATTTTAGGACATTTGCAAATTTCTGAACCAGTGTGAACATTTCACCATATGTGACATTTCGTGATTCTCCATTTTCACCCTCCCATAAGATAGCAGATTTTGTAGATTTTTCACTCTGATGTATATCTAGGGCATTATATGAGGCATTAATTGTGCCTCCAACGAACCATTTGGCAAAGGGAGGGCTCCAATCAAGGGTTTTGTCCCAAGGAGAAAACCATGACAAATGTTTTGCTTGTTCATCCCAAAAAGATACAAAATCAGAATTTGCCTTTTCCCTTAAACTGTTATTATTATTTCCAAGTCCAATTCTATATGTCTCAGACATCAAAAAATGTATGAACTTAGATCTTTCTAAGTGTTAAAAAAATTATTTAAAAAAATTATTGTGCTTCCATTCTAGCAAGCCAATCGTTATCATTGTCGTCTTTTGAAGTATCTGCTGTCACCTGTTGGGGTGGTTCTGGAAATGCAAATTTTGCCTCAGATTCAGTTGGAGGTTCTGGTATAGGGGTACTAGGTGCCTCAATTGGTTCTGAAGGTATTGTTGTTGATTCGACTGGTACTTCTGGAAGTATAGTCTGAACAATTTGTTGTTCTTGTTCAGATGTCTCCAGATATGAAACGGCTGATTCTTGGATGTCTGGTGTTGGAGGGGCTGTTATCTCTTGCACTTCCAATTCAAGATCTGCAATTCTACTCTTTACATTTGCGATTTCTGCTGTTTCGTGAGTTACATGCTCAATTACCTCAGTTGTGCATGATTTCACTGTCTCAAATGTTGCATCAGAGATTTCGTTGCTCTTGAATTGTACTTTTGCATCAAACGATAACATTTTAGCTGACTTCATTTGTTCATTTAACTCAGTCAATCTTGCCTCAAGTATTGCTTTGATTTCATGTTCTGTTTCATCTAATGATACAAGTTTTGACTTGTATTTTTCATGAATGATTTCTGCATCTGCTTTCATGTCATCATTTTCTGAAACAATGTCAATCAATGCTTTCAATCGACGTAGAGTTAATTGTTTTTCACGAATGAGTCTTTGTGAGTCGAGTCTCCATTTTGGAATGAAAATAACAACTTCGCCTTGAACTACTAATTGTTCATATTGGATTTGCTGTAATCCTTGTGAACCGCAGTCAATGCCAACGGATTGAATACTTCCGTCAATATCAGTTATTGTTCCTACGACTTTACCCATGAATGTTCCGTACATGTCTTTGACATTTTTACCGATAATTTCGATATCGTCGTTTGTCATATGTGATAGTTTAGGGATTTGTATAACCGACAAAGTGTAAGAAATGTTTTTAGTTTTAGTAAGATTAAATTCACCTACACAAAATCCAAGGATATTTAGTAATTTTAAAATCTAGAGACAAAATAACAGGCACATGATTCAAAAAGAAGAATTAGAGCAAATTTTGAACTTTGTCGCAAGTAGATGGATTGAAGTCACAAAGGATCCAAACAACAAAGCAATGGAGACCTTGCCAAGTGATTTTTGGATGAATTCTATCGGAGGGAAAACTGCTAAAAAAGGATATTGGGTTACAACTTTGTTGTACACAGAAAATGAAGAAGATGCTGAAGCATTCAAGCAAGTTTTACTCAGATGGCAAGCAAAAGGTCAAGATAAAAACAGAGACAAGGGCCCCGATCTAATTCAAATTGGAAAGAAGAAATAGACTATTAATAATTGGGAATCAACATATCGTTATTGTCAGAATTCTCAATTAAAGAAAGAAAAATTCTATCAGATCACTTTTCAAATACGGAAGGTAATGTGTTTGCAATAATCACTCCAAGACAAGTTGATCGTGGTGCATTAATGTCAAGATACAGTCGAACGGACAAAAGCATGAGACGAATATTTCTTGATGAATTTTTAAAAAACAAAAATAGAGGAGAGGAATTTTACAATAGAGTACTTTTAGAATATGGTGATGATTCTGTTGCAGAATTAGGCGAAGCGCAAATAGCAATTGAGGGATTGTCAAACATCGCAGTAAAAAAAATCGAAGATAGACGAATAGGATTATCATATTTGGAAAAATCATCTAGATATGTCGCATGGAATAAAAAAGAAAAAGGAAAATACAGATTTTACAGAGATCCAGAAATTATGAAATCACGTTTTGCAGATATGTATGAAGATAGCTGTAATTTTTCATTTGAGATATATTCAAAAAATATTGAATCAATGGTAAACTATGTCAGAGAAAAATATCCCATAGAAAAATACAGTTTTAAAGATTCAACAGATGGGAAAGAAAAAATATTTTCTAAATTGAAAAATGAGTCAGATATAAAATCTGCAAACATGATTTACCGAGGATCAACCAAAGCTAAAGCGTTAGATATTCTAAGAGGATTATTGCCTGCATCAACTTTGACAAATGTTGGCATCACGGGGAATGGGAGAGCATTCGAATATCTTTTGACGGTGTTAGGCTCATCTGAACTAAAAGAAGAGCAAGATTTAGCCTCAAAAATTAAGAAAGAGCTTGATACGACCATCAAATCATTTGTTAGACGGGCAGACGACAAATATGGTAAAGCATTTCAAAAATACCTTAAAGATATTAAAAATAAATCAAAATCAATTACGAAAAAAGAAATAAAATCAAATCCAAAAAAAGGAATGATTACAAAGCTTGTGGACTATGAACCAGAAAAAAAATCCATCGACAAAATAATCACCAGTATAATGTATGAACAATCACCTAGCACATCGTATCAAAATATTTTGCAACAAGTCAAAAAAATGTCTAACGAAAAGAAAATTAAAATTATTGATGAATTTACAAAAATTCGAACAAACAGACGTCATAGACCATCAAGGGCTTTTGAAAACATCTACTATACATTTGATTTATGTAATAACTATGGAATGTTCAGAGATTTCCACAGACATAGAGCATTGACTCTACAGAGACAGTTACTTACAACAGATCATGGATATAACATGCCCAATGAAATCAAAATCTTAGGAATTGAAAAAGATTTCAAAGATTGTATGAACAAAACAAAAGAAGCATTTGATAAAATTAGGACAAAGTATCCAGAGCAGGGGCAGTATGTAGTAAACTTTGGATATAATTACCCATATTTTATGAAATTTAATCTTAGAGAAGCATGTCATCTAATAGAACTAAGGACAGTTCCACAAGGACATGTAGACTATAGAAGAGTTGCGCAACAGATGTTCAAACAAATAAACAAAGTTCATCCAAATCTAAGTAAAATTATGAAATATGTAGATATGAAAGAATATGATTTGGAAAGATTTGAATCTGAAAAAAGAACCGAAGAAAAGAGAAAAAAATTAAAGAAATAGAAAATATTCTAATATTTGAAACAGTAAAAAGTATCATGACAGAAAAAATTGAGAAAAGTCAAGAAGAATGGAAAAAACAGCTAACCCCAAATCAATATGAAATTTGCATTAATCATGGAACAGAACCGCCTTTTTCTGGAAAATACAATGATTCGAAATTAGAAGGAATTTTCAAATGTGTTTGCTGTGGTGAAGAACTTTTTTCATCAGATGCAAAATTTGATTCAGGTTCAGGATGGCCAAGTTTTTGGAAACCAATTTCTGAAGAAAAAATAGAATACATTTCAGATTCAACATATGGGATGGTTCGTACAGAGGTTAATTGTAACAAATGTGGAGCGCATTTAGGCCATGTATTTGATGACGGTCCAAAGCCTACAAATCAAAGATATTGTATCAATTCTATTTCATTACAACATGAAAATGACGAAAATGTTGAATAGTCGCAAATAATCAAAGAGAGCGTATAGGTAAAATAATATTCAAAAATTATTAATAAAACACAGTTAATGATAAGAAAATCAAGAGAAATAAAATGAGATGCAATAACAGAACAAAAAGGAACGAGAGAATTTGAGAATTATACTGTGTGGTTTTGGTGTTGTAGGTCAAAGCTTAGTAAAATTATTTGAGTCTAGATCTGAAGATCTTTACGCAAAATATGGACTAAAGCCCCGAGTCATAGGAGTATTTGATAGTAAAGGAAGTGCTGTAGATCAATCAGGATTAGATTTCAACAAACTAATTGAAGTAAAGAAAAAATTTGGAACTGTAAAAAATTATGCAGATACTAAAAATACAATGTCCGGCATTGAGATGTTGAAAAACGTTGATGCAGATGTTCTCATTGAGACAACAGCAAGTAACTACAAAGATGCTGAACCTGGAATGACACACATTACTACTGCAATGAAGAAAGGGATGCATGTGATTTCAGTTAACAAAGGCCCATTAGCTTTGGCATTTCCGTCATTGCTTGAACTTGCAACATACAATCAAGTTATGTTCAAATTCAGTGGCACGGTAGGGGGCGGCACCCCAATTCTAGATTATGCTAAAAACAGTCTAAGCGGAGAGAGAATAACATCATTTGCAGGAATTCTTAACGGAACTACAAACTACATTTTAACAAATATGGGAACAGGAATATCTTATGAAGATGCTCTAAAAGATGCAAAAGATAAGGGATATGTCGAAGCAGACGAATCTTTAGATTTAGACGGATTAGATGCAGCAGCAAAATTAGTTATTTTGGCAAATTGGATTATGGGAATGAAGGTGACACTTCCAGATATAAATTGTACAGGAATCCGTAAAATCACTTCAGAAGACATCAAAAGAGCTGCCAAAAATAATTGCTCGATAAAATTAATTGCCTCATGCAACAAAGATCTTGTTGTAGGGCCAAAAGAAGTATCAAATGATGACCCCCTATGTGTTAATGGAACATTAAACGCAATTGCATTTACTTCAGAACATTCAGGAACTCAGACAATTATTGGAAAAGGTGCAGGAGGCATGGAAACAGCTAGTTCAATTCTCAGAGATTTGTTAGACATCAGACAAGAGATTGCTAGAGATTGAAATCTAACTTAATTTCAAAAAGTGAAACGTCTGTACTTTTAAAAACAGTTTCAGAGAGATGGGGCATAGAATTTCCCAAAATCAAAAATGTCAAAGTTCATCAAATTTTAGACGATGCACAAATTATCACAGGTAGTGGAATTAAAATTTTGAAAGTAGATGACGACTATCTTCCATTTTTGTCAGAGACTGAAACTTTAGAAAAATTCCCAACAGTAACTGTAGATATGGGAGCAGTAAAATTCATGTGTAAAGGAGCAAATGTGATGAGGCCAGGTATTAAAAAATTCACAGAATTTGAAAAAGATAAACTAGTTTGCATAGTAGAGGAATCTCAACATAAATTTCTGGCAGTCGGAAAATCATTGGTGGCAAGTTCAGAATTAGAAAAGATGGAAAAAGGAGAAGTAATTAAAAACATACACTATATCTCAGATAGATTCTGGGAAACAGGGAAAACAATTTACGATTAAATACTTTGAAAAATTTAATTATTTGATATTTTCAGAATATTCTTCTGTACCATCTTTAGTAATTACAAGTATATCAAGTCCATCACCACTTGCAGAGTCTCTAAGAGCAGCTGCACGTACTGCACGTTTTGCCAAATCAACGGCCTCATCTTTAGTCATGTTTGGTTTGAATTGCGGATCCAAGACACCTAATGCCATTTCTGCTCCAGTTCCAACTGCAGCGTATTCATCAGGAAGTACTGAGCCCAAAGGATCAAGGGTATACATAATTGGTTTATCAACAACACCGCCAACAATTACTTGGGTCAATAATGGAAAGTATCTTCTCTCATACATCATATTTGACATCATTTTAGCAACAGTGTTTGGAGGAACATCTCTTTTGAGCTCCATTTTTCTAATTTTAGCAAGAGCAGCAATTTGTAAGGTCAAGATTTGCATGTCGGCCACAAGACCAGCGCAAGTTGCACCTACTTTGTTAGTAATTGGGAATGTTTTCTTTGTAGATTTACTAACAAGAAAGTTTCCAAATGCGATCCTTTTTTCACTAGCAAAAACTACGCCACCATCAAAAGTAATTCCAACAGCAGTTGCCCCC
Organism: Candidatus Nitrosopumilus sediminis; assembly: GCF_000299395.1. Classification (NCBI taxonomy): domain Archaea; kingdom Thermoproteati; phylum Nitrososphaerota; class Nitrososphaeria; order Nitrosopumilales; family Nitrosopumilaceae; genus Nitrosopumilus; species Candidatus Nitrosopumilus sediminis. Next base: position 598,046 of record NC_018656.1, on the reverse strand, counting down.
GGCATATACATTGACATGTTTCAAATAATTTTGCCGCATAATAAAGGGCTTTCTACATTTGACGAGTAATTTATGGGCAAAATAATTATACTGAAAATCAAGGAAAAACACATTGACTTCTGCAGAAATTAGAGAAAAATTTCTAAACGATATTGTCTTCATGGGATTAAGATCAGCCATAGGTGTGATCTTTATTCTGCATGGAATTTCAAAATTTAATCCAGGATTTGCTGAAAATCTGCCAAACATGGGATTACCAGCAGAAATGCAAATTCCTATTGCATTGGCAGAATTAATTCCAGGCATTTTCATAATTATCGGAGTGTTAAGTAGATTATCTGCATCATTGATTTCAGTAATTATGTTAGGTGCAATTTTTATGGTAAAAGGAGCATCAAGCATTACTGGTAAGGGAGGAGTGGAATTGGATTTGATTTTGCTTGCATCAGTATTACTAATTATGATTACAGGTCCTGGTAGAATCTCACTTGCTCAAGCACTCAAAAAAATACCAAGATGTCTTCATTAAGTTTTTCCAAAATTATTCATGATCATGCACATGCATTTTGTAGTTTTCTTGAGTAAATCAACTCTAGCAAACTCATTTGGAGAATGAATTCTTGAAAACATGTATGTGCTTCCTATAGAAATACAAGGTGCTTTTAGAATTTCAACAAAAGGATGCATTGGACCTGTTCCTGCATTTGAGACATTCAGTATAGAGTTACCAAAAGATTTGTCAGCGGCATCTTTTACTTGAGAAACAAATGGATGTGAAGAATCAGTTCTAGCAGCAGCTTCTCCATGAAACACCTTGACAGATATATCTGAGAATCCTTTTGATTTGAGATGTTTTTTTAATCGTAATACTTGTTTTTTAGGGTCCATTTTAGGAATCAATCTAAAATCTATTTTTATTAGAGCATTACCAGGAAGAACAGTTTTTGCACCATCTCCAGTATAACCGGAGACAAACCCTGCAATATTACAAGTAGCATCACCAACCATGGCCTTTTTTGCTTCCAAGCCCTTCTTATTTCCCACAAAAGATTTTATTCCAAATTCTTTTTTGAACACATTTTCATCAAAAGGCTCATTTTGAATAATTTTTAAATCATTTTTGGATAATGGTGAGACCTCTTTGTACCAATCTTTAATGAGAATTTTACCATCAGAATTTCGAAGTGTGTGTACAGCCTCAATTAATCTCCATGCAGGATTTTTTATCAACACAGCCAAACTTGAATGTGCATCTCTAATGGATTCTTGTATGGATAATTCTACAAAGAGCAATCCTTTCATTCCAAGACCAATGATAGGTCTATTTTTTGCATCAACATATCCAAATTCCCAGATAACACCATCGCAAGAAAATTTCTTGCGGTATTTTTTCAAATAATCTTCAATATGCGCACTGCCAGTTTCTTCTTCACCCTCAATTACAAATTTAATGTTGCATGGGACATCACCTGTTGTTTTAAGATATGCTTCAACTGCTTTGATCCTAGTGATTAGTTCGCCTTTATCGTCAGTTGCACCTCGCCCAAAAATTTTATTGCCTTTTCTGACACCACTAAATGGAGGGTCATCCCATAAGTCAAACGGTTCAGCTGGTTGAACATCATAGTGATTGTAGAACATCAATGTTTTTTCAGGATTTTGTTTTGATTTTATTTCCCCATATACAATTGGCGCAATACCTTTCTTCAACCTCAAGATTTCGGATTTAATTCCAGATTTTTTTAATAATTTTTGCACCAATTTTGCACATTCTTCTATTCCTTCATTTTTTGCAGACACACTAGGTTGACGAATCAATGTCTGTAAATCTGAAACAAGATGTTCCATGTGAGAATCTACATATTTTGTAGCAATCATCCTAGTCACACAATTCTATCAAAAGGCTTCATCACACTTGGAATTTCATCCAAAAGATCCATCGAAGTCATATGCAAACCTAATTTCTTTTGGGCAGATTTACCGGCTAATCCATTAATGAAGGTGGCAGCAGCTGCAGATTCCAAAGAATTTCGATTTACTGATAATAATCCAGCAACCAATCCAGATAAGACATCACCTGTTCCACCGACAGTCATTGCTGGAGTTTTTTTCTCATTAAGATATGTGATTGAACCATTTGAAATCACATCTGTTGCACCTTTTAGTAATACAGTAATTCCAAATTCTTTTGCCTTTTTCTCTACAAGTTTGATTCGTTCATTTTTAGAGTTTGATGGAGGTTCTCCAAATAATCGCTTGAACTCCCCAGCATGAGGAGTCACTACGACATTTTTGTTTGCAAGCAATGGCAACACCTCAGGAATTAGTGCACTTGCATCCAAAGACAATCTAACATCCCTATTCAGTAAGGATTTTACAAAATGTAACAAAGCATTTTTTTCTTGAATTGCAAGACCCATTCCAATTGTAGCTGAATGCAAATTACGTGGCAATGCCCCAATTAGCTTGTTTACTGCCCCAAGAGTTAATTTTTGATCAACTAATGGAATTACGATTAGATTAGGAGAGATTGCTCTGGTGGGTGTGACGTTAATTTTAGGAACCGAAGTATACACAAGATCAGTTCCACATTTCAATGCAGCAATAGAAGACAAAATAGGTGCACCATGGTAAATGTAGCTCCCACCAACAACTAGAACAATTCCATTATCACCTTTCCTAGATTTGGCTTTTCTAGCAGGAATGAATTTTTTCACAATAGATGTAGTCAGACTTTTTCTTACCATGCAATACTCTCTAAGAAATGGTCGAATAAATCTTGTTTTGTATTAAATTACCAGGATTATTTTTCAAGAGACTTTTTACTTGTTTTTGGAGTAGATTTCTTCACAGGTTTTGAAGTTGATTTTTTGGTTTTGATTGTTTTTGTTGATTTCTTCACAGGTTTTGAAGTTGATTTTTTAGCTTCGGCAGGTTTTGACTTTTTTGTAGATGCTCTAGATCTACCAAAAAAAGCCTTTCTTGCAAAACAAAGGTATGTGGTATGACCAATACCTTGGAAAGAATGTCTTGTTTTTCCTTCCCTAGCTTCAATATTTCGAATTATATGTTCAGTTGATTCAATGTCAGTGAATTCATTTTCAACTAAAGCCATAGTTAATTTTTCCAATTGATTCATAGTTGGACAAATTGCAAATACGCTACCGCTTCCTTTAAGCATCTGTCTAACTTGAGGAATTACAACCCAAGGGTCACCTAAATCAATTAATGCAACATCCATATTTTCTAAAGGCATTTTTTTGGCAGTCTTCAAATCCATGTTATGTTGAGTGACATATTTTGAAACTCCTGCTTTTTTGATATTTTTTTCAGCAATTTTCATGAAATTTTCATCAACATCGAATGTGTACACATGTCCACGAGGTTTTACAACACTTGCAACAAAAGAAGTCAAAGAGCCACTGCCAGTTCCAATCTCCAAGATTTTTTGTCCGTCACCTATTCCGGCTCTTGCAATAATATACCCAATATCTTTTGGATAAACAATCTGAGTTCCATGTTGAATTCTCATCACATAATCATACATTGTAGGTTCAAGAAGATAGACATACTTGTCCTTGTTTGTGATTAATTTAGAGCCATACTCTTTGCCAATTGCATCAGAATGTTTTAGAATTCCAATGTGTGTGTGAAATGATTCATTTTTTGAAATTTTCGTTAACCATTTTTTTGAATTATTATAGAAGAATAATACCGGAGAATTTTGTTTAATTTTGGCCATATATTTTGCCTAAAAATTTTAGATAAGAATCTACTGGTTTTTCTAAATCTTTTACGATTAATAAAATAACAGATTTGAATACCGTTTTTTTGATGTAAATTATTAAGTTCATGATTTTTTAAAAAGGTCATGAGTTTTAGAACAAACGTATTCTCAAGAAAAGAACTGGCCCTAATTGTAGGCATTTCAGTCATAGTTTCATCAATTTTGTATGCTTCTTATGTTACCATGAGATAATCGATAATTTTTAAAAACAGACAGGATAATAGGGTGCATCGTTGAATTTTAACTGTATAATACCATCTTGTAATTACAAGCGCAATAACATAGAAGAAGATGAATTCTTAAAACATCTGAAAGAAGAACATCAAAATGAAATGAGAGAGATTTCAATAAAAGAGAACATGACAATTGAAATGGCAGAGATGATTACCACATCAAACTCAAAGACATTCATTAATTATTAGATAATTATCAATACGCTTAAGTTTACAATTATAGTATACAATTCAAAATGGAAGAAGAATATCGTGAAAAAATGATTAGACAGAAAAAAGAATATGAAAAATGGAAAAAAGAGGAAGGAGACTCTGATCTTGTATTTAACGATAAAGACAACAAAGAGAAAAATCAAAAAGAGTAATTCAAAAATATACCAATACGCTTAAGTTTACAATTTCATGCAACATATCAATGAGTGAAAATTCTAAATCAAAATCTTTCAAAGAATTAGAGAAAAAACTCGATAAAGAAATAAAAAAAGTTTCAGAAGAATTAATTAAAGAAAAATTAGACAAGAAAAAATTAGATTATGACACCATAGCACTCATCCTTGAAGTCTTTGATAAATCAAAGTTCCAATGGAAACCAGGACATTTTGAGGCATTTGATTCTGCACCTGAAAATTTTAGAGGCAAGACATTACCTAAAAACAACAGAGAATGCGTTATGCTTGGAGTCAGATTAGGTACTATGAGAGGAAAGATAATCTACAATTTACGCAATAGTCAAATCACAGAAAAACAACGAAACGAAATAGATGATTTAGTGTGGAACTTTGTATGGTACTCTTGGCAAGAAGCAAGAATACTCTATAATCGTTCAAATGAAAAAGGGAATTAAAAACAACTCAAAATATCATTTAAGACCAAACAGACGAGGCGGGAAAGAAATTCAAAGTCTTAATTACTGTGTAAATGGCAATCTTATGCTGATGATTATTACAACGGGTTCTATCTGATTTCCTCAAATTTGATGAATATTGCCGAATTATGAAGCTATTTCTCACTCAGATACGAGTGATATTGATCGTACGTTTAGAAATTTAACCTAAAAGTAATTATTTTTGATTCTGGTTTTTTAACAAAAACATCATCCTAACAGATTCATTGAGTCAGAGACATCTCGCGGTGTTAGCTGGAAGAGCCCAATGCTCACATAAACTAGTTAATGCATTTCAGAGTCTCCACAGTAAAGGAGACTGACTTTTTTTCCGTGATGGTACAAACAGTATTTTAATACCAATCAAAACAATAAATCAGATTGACAGAAATTCAACTAGCAGGTTCAGGGGGATGGATCAATGCAGATCTAACAGACGAACAAGTGATCAAATCAAAACTTGTTCCAAATATAGATAAGCATTTTTTGTCATCACTTGAAAAACTGGATACAGCAAAAATGTCAAAACATTTTTGTAAACAATGTGATTCTGAGTTTGATGGGCCTACTCAAATACAGATTGAGGAGCAGCCAAACGAGGCAGTTGCAGATGGGTTGATCTTGATAGAGAGGGGTCAATACACTTGTCACAAATGTAACTCCGTCATTGGTGAATACAGAGTATTTCAGAAAAAAGAGTAGCAATAAATCCATATTATTTATGTACAAACAATACGTATTCATTAAATACAGCAATTTTTTAGAAACATCATGTCAAATCAAAAATGCGTATCATGCGGAATTGGTTTCTTTTCCCCAACGGGTTCAGACAAATGTTCCAAATGTGCAGGAACCGAATCTCAAGGACATGAAGGTCATGATTCCTGTGGTTGTGGACACAGCCATTAACTCCTTTTTTCTCTAACATGCATATATTGAACAAGAAATAATCATAGCCATGGCAAAGTCATCAGAAGAAATGAAAACCCTAGTTGAGAATTTCATCAAAGTTACAAACATCAATTATGAAGATCAAACTGAAAAAATTCGAGAAAAAAGCAAGATTATAGACTGGCAGTTTCATGTGGGGACAAATGTGATAGTTAGTAAAAATGCAAACAGATCAGACAGAATTCATGTTAATGTAAATATGCGATTTCCACCTCAAGATTCAAAGTTATTGGTAATGAAAAATCCATCATTTTCAAAAGCAATAATGGAAATTAGTGAAATTTGTACTATATGTAATGTAGGCCATCAATGGATTAAAGATGGCGAAAACATTGTAGGTTTAGCTATATTTTCTCATATAGATGAAGAGGTTTTGGACAGAGTGTCATTTCATAACACATGGGATAACGTGGCAAGAGTTTCAGGGCATGTTCAAAAAATTCTCCGTTCAAATTTTAGCGGACTTTTAGCACAGAATAATACAACAGATACTACGATTGACAAATCAATGTATGGTTGAAAAGCCAATATTTCAAGTAAAAACAACACACCGAAATGAACATACACTAGTAAAATGCAATCAAAACGAAATGATTTCTTTTGAGCACAGAATTCTTAGTGAATATAGAATAAAAATAGCAAAGATAGAGACACTTGCAAAATCCATACTAACTCATCGTGAACCCAAAGGGGATGAAGTTAAAGGAGCTTCAGAATTTCTAGACATCTTGATCAATGAAACAGACAGATTCTATGAGGATAACAGTACAATACTATCAAACAACGGAAAAAAACCCCATAATCGCTCACGACTCGCAGAAACTAAAGAGTGGAAGGAAAATGTTGAGAAATTTTATGAAAAGAATCCTAGAAGAAGACCTAAAAAATAATCAGTTATTCAACGATCTGAGATAGTTTTTGGATATGACTGACATCATTTTGAGCAGCTAAATCTAATGCTTTTTGCATTTCTTCTTTATGCAATTTCGTATTTTTTTCGTTATTTTTGGTTATTTTACATTCTGCAATTGCAGGTAAATTTTTAAAATTTTTGTATTGTTCAAGTGTAAGAAGACAAGCATATGATTTAGAGTCATCATTAAATAAATATTCAACTCTAAATGGCATTGTATTATTTGTCTCTTCCAGTATTATCTCAACTAAATCATTTACATCAAAAGGTTTAAACAAAATTTTTGTAGGCACTAATGAATCTAGTTCCTCACTCATCAAGTCATGTGAACCTCCAGTTACAATTAGGACTACACTGTTAGGATCAATTTCTCTAATTTTTCTTAATGCATATATCCCATCATATTCGGGCATCATCAAATCCAGCAAAACAGCATCAGGACGCAATTGATCAAATAATTCAGATCCTTCTAACCCATCATGTGCTTTTCCAACAACATCTACCCCATACATTTCTAAAAGTTCTGACATTGAATAAACAATGTCTTCATTATCATCAATTACAATAACAGATGTCATATTTTCCCATGCCCATTCCGATCACATGTATTCCTCAGATTAAATGGTGTCTGTTTAGAAAATAAATAACACTTTACAACAATTGAATTTTAAAAGGATTTCTAAAATTATTTAATTATTTCAAAATACTTACCAATGCGTATTCTATGTTGCCGTACATGTACATCAAACACATTACTATGTCAGCGTGACTTAACACATTATTTTTAGCAATACAAACAATGACAAGAACAAAACAAATTCTAATACTTCCAGTATTAGCAGTATTGATGTCTGGTAGCTTAAGATAATCTCTTCTTTTTCTTTTAAACTATGTTAAATTATCTAAATCCAAAAACCAAATCAGAGAATGATGTGGTTGAAAAAAGATTTACCGTATTTGAACAGACAACCTGCAAATCTATTCTAAAAGCATTTAGCGATGATGACACATCAAAGATCCTACACGCATCAATGGGGGTTAGACATACAATTCAGGAAATATTGGAAAAACTAGATATCCCACATACATCAGGATATAGAAAAATCAATATTCTGATAGAAGAGGGGTTTTTGATAAAGGCAGGATATGTAATCGCTTCAAGCGGCCGAAAAGTCAACCTATACAAGACATTGTTTAACAATGTCATCATTGATTTTGATAAGAAAGTAACTGTATACGTTCAATTTCCACAAGATGTTCTAAAGAACAACGCTGTTCTTCAGATGGTTAATGCTGGATAGTTAATTGTAAATTTAATTAAAATACTAATGGGACTTTAATATTGTATGTCTGGAACAACTGAATGTATGAAATGTCGTGAAATTTTTACTGATATGGCAAATTTCAACAAGCATCCCTGTGTATTGGCCGAAAATAAAAAAGATGATCTGAAGAAAGACGATTTTACTAAAGAATATTAACTAAAACTTTCTACCTACAACACTACAATAGGAATCAAAGCAAAGATTATTTTCAATTCAAACACTAGTCTTTTTTCTTTAACTTGTAGTGAATGATTTGAACATTATTTTGCTTTTGGCACTAATTACAATCATGCTTAAAATTGAAACAACATCTTAGTATGTAATAAGGTCAACTCCAATATCACAAATTTTTCCAAATTTATCAATTTTATAACTAACCACTACACCATCATCTTTTTGGCCCGTGTTTGCAGTTTTTTGTATAGTGCTAATAATTTCCTCTTTATCTTTATCAGCACACAAAAGTTCAATTTTTGATTTAGGAATGTAATCACTTGTATCAGATTTCAAGCCTTTATGTGAATGATGTATTTCTGTAATCTGAACTTGATATGCTGAAAAAGTTGAAATATCCATCAGAGATTTTTCGACATCAGATAAAGTTGAATTTCTCACTATTGCTTTAATTTTATACACAATTTTTTAGACTAATCCTTTTACGGCATATCCTTCAAAGATCGAATTATTTCATCAATGATAGGTTCTATGGCCATAGTAGATTCGGCAGATATCAATACAATGTTAGCATTTGTCGGAATTGTGATTATCTTTAACTTTTTTCTTTTTGACACTATGTAATCCAGGGGTCCCAATGAGTCATCAAGATCCTTTTTCATGAATAGTTCCAATGCATGCTCCATACAGATCTTATATTCATCCATTTTTGCAATTGGTACTATCCCTTTTTTGTAATCCCCTACAACAAGATTACCTAAATTGCTTATAACTCCAATAAATCGAATTCCTGGAAAACTTAGAATTAATTTGCTTGCAGATTCCCAATTAGGTGTTTTCTCAAATATTAATTTAGACATCACACTGTATGGTTGTTATTTGTATTAAACATGTGTAAAAATAATTCATTTTATATTAGCATTGTTGCATCTTGATTGACTAAAACGACCAAGATTTAACTGCGAAATGGTGATAATTTGCCTCTGATTTGTGCCCATAATCAGGTTAGGAACATTTATGACTTAATTACTTTCAATTCACAGTAATAAACTCAAATAGATTTTGTATCTAGATGAAGTGTGGCTTAAATAAATTGGCCACTAATACATAACATGAGTTCAGTTTAGAATTTTTGTTGAAACAAGAATTGTAAATACCGAAATTAAACCTATTGCCATCATGTTGAGAACCATTCCATGTTTTACCATCGCTTTAATTGGAATCTGTGCTTTTTCATAGATGAGTGCATTTGGAGGTGTTCCCATAGGTAATAGAAACGCAAATGATGTTGCAACAGTTATTGCAAACAAAATAGGCAATGGCGTCCATCCATTTAACACAGCCATTGTTCCAACTATTGGAATGAAAATTGCAGCTGTAGCAGTATTTGATTTGACATTTGTCAAAAACATGATCATTGCGACTAACACCAAAATCACCAACTCAAACGGATAATCTCCCACAAATGAAAGAGAATGGGCAATCCAATTCGCTAATCCAGAGTCTACAAATGCCAAGGATAATGCAAATCCTCCACCAAGTAAAAACAATAATCCATATGGCAATCTTTCAATTCCTGCCCAATTCATCAAACTTTCAGAACGTGTTTTTGGTAGCACAAAGAGTGAGATTCCGCCCAGAATGGCAATCACCGAATTTGTAATAAAAGAACTCTCAGGCTGCCATAAAGGCATAGTGAACATCAAAGTCATCACTCCTAACAATACTGCTAAAACTGTTTTTTGCTCCATCGTAATTTTTCCTATTTGAGATTTTTCTAAAAGTAGTGTTTTTTTGATTTCATCTGTTGTCTCAAAATTACTTTTTCCAATTTGCCTGGTCATGTATAACCCACAAAGAATTAACATTGAGATTGAAAGTGGTACTCCGAGCAAAGACCATTCCACAAACGTCACTTTATGTGAAAACATCTCCATTACTGTTGCTGCATAAAGCAAGTTTGGTGGTGCACCAATCAATGTTGCCACGCTGCCAATTGATGATGAATATGCCACAGACAACATGAAAATAACTCTGAATTTTGTTGTAATGAAATTTGTTTTAGATAATGCTGCTAGGACTACTCCTGCAATTGGAAGTAATATCAAAACAACAGTGGTACTCATGACCACTGTAGATAGTAATGCAGTTGTAATCATAAACCCCCATACAATTCTCTTTGGGGAATACCCAAATACTGATATTAATTCAAATGCAATTTTTTTATGCAATCCTGATTTTTCAATAGCTAATGCTATCATGAACATTCCAAGTAACAAAACAATTATTGGATGCATATATTCAGCTGCAATTTGTTTAACAGGCAATATTCCTAATGTTGGAATTAATCCCATTGGTAGCAGTGCAGTTGCATAAATTGGAATGGCTTCTGTGATCCACCAAGTAATCATCCATACCGAAATTGCCAAAACAGCTTTTGCAGTATATGACATTCCTTCGGGTGTTGGCATAAATAGAATTAGAAAAAATAATGCAGGCCCTAAACCCATACCTGCTTTTCTAAGATTAAACTTCATTTTGAACAAGAATATTTTTGGACAACGTTGATTTGAGGCTATCTGTTGATTGTATGCTCTTGATGCATATTGTTTAAACTATTGGATTTATTTGAAGAATTTGGATTATCTGTCGTTATTTTTCCTATTAATTATTGCATAAAACAATATGCTTCTGCAGATATTGTTCTCGGTTCTAACATGACTTTGATTTCAAACTGATTTGCTTTATATTCAACTCTAAAATCTCTGAAAAGAATGCGAACATCGCTTAAACTATTCCTCATAGGCCTAAGTATTTCATTCATAATTTCAATATCTGAGATTTTTGCTTTAGAAGAACTTCCAAAAGATCCTGAAGAATATCTTGTCTACACCATATCTTTTACAACTCCTTATGTACGATTATTGTATTATTCTCTTTTGGTAGCAGTAATTCCTATGATAGCAATTCCTCAATTAGATGAAAAAGTAAGTAAGAGAGTACACTATGTCTACATATTCCTGTCAGGAATCACATTTGGATTTTCAATCGTTGGTGTTTATACCGTTTTAACACAAAGAATTCTTGTATAGAATAAAGAAAAATCATTGATTTCAATAAATAACTTTATGACTCGTAAAATAAAGTCAATTCAATCATATGACATCCTAATTAACATGGTATTCCTCTACACATAAACCATCCAATTCTTTTTTCGATTAAGATTTTCAGGTTTTATTTTGATTTAATTCTGAAGAGATAAAAAAGAAATTATTGTTTTACCACAATGTCATTACTATTGCAATTACCAATAATCCTCCTGCGAATGCATAGTATGTTTTTTTATGTCTAGGCATACTGAGTTGTTTTAAATTTGAAATTTCTTTTCGCCTCCTCTCATTCCACATGATTATACAACAACTTTCTTCCATACATTACATGCAGGGCATCGATTTACAATTTTAGACAATATCTTTTTTGAGAATATGTTGCCACAATTTTCACATGCTTTCAAATCATTTAGTGCCATCATTATGCTGTCACTTCCGTTGAAACAATTTTGTTGATTTTCAAATGAGTTTTTTCATGTATCAATACATTAGAAAAAGTATCTGAATTTCCATCCCATTTGTAACTGCATTCTCTGCAATTATATCTCATTTTGTTGAATCCTTTAATTCATCTTTGGATTTTTTGAATGAATTAACTTCTTTTGATGTCTTATCTTGTATTCCTTTAATTTTTGAAAATAGTCTTTTTAACATGATTACATAGGTTGAATCTGCTTATTAAAACGAGATGTAGTTGATTTGCTATCGAATAGACACAACTATACTGCTCCTTAACTACTAAAGTGACCCATCCATAAAGTACATTATTATGAAAAAACACACAAAACATCCTCAAATTAACAAAAACAACAAAACAAAACCTGAAAATTTATCTAAAAAAGAATATGTGGAAACTCTCGATAAATTAAAAAAAGACATTCGAGAGGAACAAAAATAGAATTTAAGTTATCTGAAAATATGGATCTTGCTATCCAATACATTTGAGTTGATAATTAATTTAATCATCATCTTCCCAGCTATTTTCTAAATATTGTGGAGCACCATGATCAATCTCTTTGGGCATGCTGATTGTAATGAATTTGTGGCATCGTGTACATTCGTATATGTCCTTGTATCCTGACATCTTGACTTTGGCATTATGCGAACAAGTGTCTTGAGTTACTAAATGATTTAACAATAAATTTACCTGTTTTTATCCCAATGACAATCACAATTACATCCATTTTGACAATGCATTCTCTTACAGTCTGAACAAATTTTTTGACCGTACGATTGTATTGTATTCATTGAATCAAGTCCTCCAGGTTGGAAAATATCCTTTCAAGGTCTTGTTTTTCATATCTCAGGTTTTTGACAGTTGTATTATCTTGTACTAGAGTTGCAGAAAATTTTTGTAACATTAGTTTGTCTTTACCAGAAATCCTGGAAACAGCAATTATTCTATCCAATTCATGAGCCTTTTGAGAGAGTTTTTTTATGTCAATTTTTTCATTTTTACTGTTAGCCAACAATATCAGATTGGCAAGTTCATTTCTAACTTCATTTAAAATTCCAGTTAATTCATTGATCTCAAGTGACATGTAATGTTTTTATCCGCTATAATATGCGGTTTCCTGCTTATTAAGACAAGATGTGGTTGATTTGCTTTAGGATAAACTCAATTTGGTCATTGAAATAACTTGACTAGTCGCCTCGAGAGTCTGAAAATTAGTTTAGTTCTCTAAACTCCTAAAGGATATATCTAAATCCAATTGAGGTTCTGACCATCATCATTAGATAGTAGATCTTACTATATCCAGATAAAAATTAGATTTGGGGTTAAATTTCAGGCATAGAATAAAGTTTTATTTTTAAAATTATTCTAACAATGATGATAGGAAAAGCTAATTGTTATAGCTACATTTTCACTTGTTAAAATAGATTTTAATATGACAAATCGGTCTTTAAAAATTAGTTACTAATGTCAGAATCTACTGAAAAAAAATTAGATGCAACTGGATTGTTTTGTCCTGAACCTGTGTTTAGAACAAAAATTGAAATTGAAAGAATGCAAGTAGGTGATATCATTACTGTATCTGCTGATGATCCAGCTGCAGAAGATGATATTTCTAGATGGGTTACCCGAAATGGACATGAGTTAATGGATATGTCAAAAGATGGCGATACCATTACGTTCAAAATTAAAAAGGTGAAATAAACTAAATCATGACTACTGTCACTGATACAGATGTGTTGAATCGTGTTGGCAATACTCCTTTGGTTCATTTAGATTCACTTTCTCACGATAATGTAGAATATTTTGCTAAATTAGAAGGTCATAATCCGTTTGGTTCTGTAAAAGACAGAGCTGCTTACTGGATGATTAAAGATGGTGAAGAAAAAGGAATTTTAAAAAAAGGAAAAAGCATTATCATTGAGCCAACTTCAGGTAACACTGGAATTGCATTGACAGGAATTGCAAATGTACTTGGATACAAAGTTGAAATTGTTATTCCAGAAAAAGCAAGTAATGAAACTAAAGATATCATTAGAAAATTAGGAGCTAAAGTTTTTGAAACCAGCGATGATCTGTGCCCTAAAGTAGGTGCTGGCACAGATCAGAGTATTGCTCTTGCCACTTCGATTGCTTCCTCTAGACCTGATACCTATTATTCCCCAAACCAATATGCCAATGAAGCTAATTTCAAAGGACACTATGTTGGAACTGGACCTGAAATTTGGAAACAAACTGAAGGCAAAGTAACTCACTTCTTTACTGGTGTTGGTACTGGAGGTACTATTACTGGAATTGGTGCTTTCCTCAAAGAAAAAAATCCTAATGTAAAGATTATTGGATGTCAACCACAACAAAATCATTTGATTCAGGGTTGGAGAAATTTTGAAGAATCCGCAAAGCCTGATTTATTCTTGAAACGAGAAAATGTTGTAGATGATTGGGTGTCTGTTGACAATGATGAAGCATTTTCAGTTGTAAAAGATGTGTATGCAAAAGATAAACTCTTGATCAGTCCTTCATCTGCAGCAGTATATGCATGCATGAAAAAATATCCTATAGAAGGGGATGCATGTGTTGTAGGAATATTTGCTGATGATGGAAGAAAATTCAAAAGTGTTTATGCTACTCAAAATGTAATGACTGAGGAAGAATTTGATAATTCTCTTAAGGATGCAAAATACATGTCAGAATTAGCCTACTGAATTATTCAAGAATTTTTTTCAAATATTTATCATAAAATTCTCTAAATGAAGAATTCATATCCATTTCATGTCGTAAACATTTGTTACTCTGTTCTGTGATTTTATTTTTAATTTCCCGACTCCATGAACTTTGCTGTTTATCTTTAGAATCAATTATTGAAGGATTTTCTTTAATTGTCTCCATTGTTTCCAACAATTCTTTACTTAGTTGCCTGAATTTACTTATACGTAAAAGGAACATTTGCGCCTCTTCTTTGTTTACTAGATTCATCATTGCATGAACTTGATTATAATATTCTAAACCTTTTTCATTATATTTTTTAAAATCTTTCATTCTTTGTTGCCAGTACTCTTTAGTTACTTTTTCTTCAATCCTATAACTAAACTGATTTTCTCCTAAATCCATTCCTAATTTTGCTAGTTTGTCACTATGCTCTTTTGCAGTTTTTTTAAGATTTTCTGGTTCTTCACTCATTGTTCTTCATCTTTCATTCTTACCAATAAAGAGTTTAGATCCTGTATTTTTCCATTCTTTTTCTGATTCCTTTAAGTAAAATAGTATACAGTCTTCACAAAATGAATCCCATTCAGTAATTCCTAGTTTTTCAAAATATTTTACTGACCATTGGTATGTTGGTTGTTTTCTATATTGGAATTGTTGAATAGTGTAGATTTCTTTCTCGTAAAATTTATTGAGACATTTTTTGCATTGGGCATTCTTCATTATTATTTATCTGCACTCTCTGTGAGATATTTATCCAAGTCAATTGCTGCCATGCATCCAAAAGCTGCCGCTGTAATTGCTTGTCTGTAATTTCTATCGTGCACATCCCCTGCTGCAAAAATTCCTTCGATATTGGTATGTGTTTTATTTTTTAATACCACATAATCATCCTCATCTAAATCAATTTGACCTTTGAATAATTGTGTATTTGGCTCGTGTCCAATTGCGACAAACAGTCCTCCTGCATCTAATGTAGACTCTTCATTTGTTTTTAGATTTTTTAAAACTGCTTGCTGCATTTTTTGGTCTCCTTTAATTTCAGTCACTGCTGAATCCCAATGAAATTTTATTTTTTCATTGTTAAGTGCTCTCTCCTGCATAATTTTACTTGCACGCAATTCTCCTCTTCTATGAACTAGATGTACCTTTGTTGCAAATTTTGTAAGGAACGTTGCTTCTTCAATAGCTGAATCCCCTCCACCTACAACAATTATATCTTGATTTCTAAAGAATGGCCCATCACATGTAGCACAATATGAAACCCCTTTACCAGCAAATGTTTCTTCTCCTTCTAACCCTAATTTTCTTGGATTTGCTCCAGTTGCGATAATTACTGCTCGTCCTTCATATTCTTCTGATGCTGTTAAAACTTTGAATGGTTTATGTCTAAAATCTACATCCACTGCAACATCATCTATGATTGTAGTTCCCATCCTTTGAGATTGTTTTCTCATCTCTATCATCAAGTCAGGACCCATAATGCCGTTTTCAAATCCTGGATAGTTTTCAACTTCAGTAGTATTTACTAATTGTCCTCCTGGTAAAATTCCTGATAAAATTAACGTATCATAACCTGCTCTTGAACAATAAATTCCTGCAGTGTATCCAGAAGGACCTGCTCCGATAATAATTACATCAAACTTTGTTTTATTTTTGTCTGGTATTTTAGGTCCTTCGTCTTTTGTTTCAAGAACTGCTGCACCTGCATCACCTGCCATCATAATGTTAACTGTCTTAATTTCAATAATTTAAGTGAATATCTCTTTTAACTACTCGTCTTTCATTCGTAAAAGAATTTGATCACAAATTCTTCTCATTTCTGAATCTGAACCCACACTTGATATTCTTACAATATCTGATGTTGTAATAATCCCTACGATCTCATCATTTTCTTTGACTGGAAGCTTGTGAATTAACTTCTCTTTCATCAATTCGGATGCTTCCCAGATCGTTTCATCTGAATCAATTGTGATTAATGGCGATGATATCACTTCTTTTATTTCTGTAAATAATGGTCTTCCTTCTGCAGCAATTTTTGTCACAAAATCTCTTTCAGTAATAATCCCAATTGGCTTGTCATTTTCTGTAACAATTACACACCCTACTCCTAATTTTTTCATATGTTCTGCCGCTTCTTGTAATGACGTTGATTTGTCTAGAGTTAACACATCCTTATTCATTACATCGCTAACAAATGTACTATTCATATTCTAATTATTTTTTTCAATTATATGATATAAATTCTAAATTACCAATATTGAAAATCAATAAAGATAATCACATAAGTCTTTAAACCAGAAATGATATTTTATTAATATATGGCAGTCAAAACAAAGAAAATCCTTGTGCCTCTAGATGGTTCTAAAAATTCCCTTCGTGGATTGGATATGGCTATCCACCTCGCAAGGCAATCTCAAGGGACCATCACTGCTTTAGCCATAAAAACGGTGCCTGGAATATATGCAATTCATCCTCTTGGATTCTTAGATTTTAATTCTATGAAGGAAGTAAAAAAACTACTTGCTGATGCAAAATTGCGTGCAGCAAAAAAAGGAATTATGTTAACTGGAAAAGCAATTGCAGGAGATCCTGGATATGATATTGCACGTTTTGCAAACAATTCAAAAAATGGAATTGATTTAGTTGTTATTGGTGCCCGTGGAAGAAGTGCTGCAAAAGAAATTTTCTTAGGTAGTGTTTCTAACTATGTTTTGCACAAATCTAAAAAACCTGTATTGGTAGTAAAATGACATCAAATAATTACAAGAAAATCCTTGTACCTCTAGATGGATCTGTATATTCTGAAAAAGCATTAAAACGTGCATGTGAATTTGTCAAAATATTTGACTCTGAACTTATTTTGATATATGTTGTCGAAAAATCTATCCCTGTTAATTTACTAGATCGTAAAGAATACTTGGGAATGCTTCAAAAATTTGGAACAAAAATTTTGAATAACTCCAAGGTCATGCTTTCCAAAAAAGGAATAACTGCAAAAATTATTTTAAAAGAAGGAAACATTGTAAGTGAAATTGAAAAAGTTGCTAAAAAGGAAAAATGTGATCTTATAATTGTTGGAAATAAAGGACTTGGTGCTGTAACTAGATTCTTACTAGGAAGCGTTTCAAATAAACTCTCTCAATCTTCTCCATGTTCAGTAATGATTGTGAAATGAAATTAGTTTGCTAATGTACTTACTATGTCTGATTTTGTAATTATTCCAACCAACCTTCCATTTTTTACAACCGGAAGACCGCTGATATTATATTTGATCATTTTTGTAACTGCATTTTTGACATCTTCATCTGCCTCTACAGTAATTGGGTTTGTTGCCATAATGTCTGTTGCATGAAATGGGAAAAGATAACTCATTTGATTTGAATGCATCTCTTCTAACCCTTTTTTGAACTTGTATTCTTGAACTTCTTTAGGATCTGCTGATTCTGCAATCCATTGTGGAATTTTTGCAGGGACAAAATCTCTGAATGTGATAACGCCTACTGGTTTTTGATTTCTTTTGATAATGATTCTAGAAATTCCGTATTTTAACAACAAGCTTTCTACATGTAATATTGGATCACTTGGAGCTGCAGTTATCACATCAGGCTCCATTATTTTTGAAATTTTGATTAAGTCTGAACCTTTTGTAAGAAATGCAGTAACCAGATTTGTTTCTGTCACTATTCCTTCAAGTTTTTTATCTTTGTTTAGAATTATTACTAGGCTGATTCTGTGCTTTTTCATCAATTGTGCGCATTCTTTAACTGTATTTTCTTTAGTTAATGTAAACATTTTTTTTGGTTTGAACTCTTTTGCTTTAACGGATTTTATTGGCTTATCTCCTAAATCATAAATTTTTTTTGCTAGGTCTTTTTCAGTAATTACCCCGATTGGATAATTCTTGTCTGTAACTATGACTCTTTTGACTTTGTGTTTCAATATTGATTCCCTTGCCTTCATGAGTGTTGTGTTGGGACTTACTGTGATTGGTTTTGAAATTAATTCTGATAATTTTAAATCTCTTACATCCATGAACATCATATCTAATAATTTGATAAATATCTTTCAATGAAACCGTCGCTGAAAATCAAATTTGATAATTATTAGAAAGCTATTTAGTTCTAGTTTGTTTAGATTGATTATGGCAGAAAAAGTACCTTTATTTGTAATTGGTCTAGCAAAAGATGAACCTGCTAATGAAGTATTATCCTCAAAATTTGGTAGTGCTTTAGAGAAAGTTCAACAAGTATTACCTCATATTATTGAAGCAAAAATTGCAGTAGAATCCCAAAACACTGAAGGTTCTAGAACTCATTATGAAGTTACGGCTACTGTAAAAACCTCTGGTGATAGACTTATTTATACAGAATCTGGATGGGATATTTTGAAAATTGCTGATGATCTATCTAGAAAATTAGAGCGTGAGTTGCCAAAACATGATGATAAAAGACAAAGAGATAGTATTCGTAAAAAGGAGTATTGAAATTGTTCAAAAATATTCTTGTGCCATTTGATCTTTCAACTCAGTCAACTAGGGCTTTCAAAGTTGCATTGGACATTGCTAAATGTCGTGATTCTGACATTACCTTACTTACCTGTCTTGAAGGCGATGCATGGCATCACAAATACTATGATGCAAGAGCCGATGCTGAATTAATTAAAAAGCAAAAAAAAGTTTCAAAAAAATACATTGAAAAATTAGAATCTTTAGCAGAAAAAAATAATATTTCAATTAAAACACAGATTATTACATCCAAATCCGTTGTTAATGATATAGTTAATTATGCAAAATCTAGAAAACATGATCTGATAGTAATTGGTTCTCATGGCCGAACTGGTTTTGATAAATTACTTTTAGGTAGTGTTGCAAATGGTGTTTCTCAAAAAACTAGATGTCCCGTTCTAATTGTTAAATAAATAGAATGTGATTTGATTGATTTCAATAATTGGTAGTGGCCGAGTTGGCACTTCAATTGCATTTCTTTGTGTTTCCCATGCATTAGATGATGTCCTACTTGTAAATCGTACTGAGGATAAAGCAATTGGTGAATCTTTGGATGTTTCTAATGCTATTCCAAACACTTCCCATTTTTCTATTCATGGAACATCCGATTATTCAAAAATAACTGGATCTGCTATTGTTGTCATAACTGCTAGTATGGGTGTGTATTTGAAAGACAGAACTGAAAACATGAAGCCCCAAATAGACATGATCAAAGAAATTGCACAAAAAGTCCGACAATATTGTCCAGATGCTATTGTTTTAGTGGTTTCAAACCCTCTTGACATATTGACTTATTTCTTTCAAAAAGAAATTAATTTTTCAAGATTCAAAGTGTTTGGAATTGCGTCCAGTCTAGATACTAACAGATTTCGCTATCTGGTCTCTGAAAAGTTTTCTGTACCTCAGTCTTCAATCGGTGATGCATTGGTGTTAGGCGAACATGGTGATTCAATGGTTCCTATCTTCTCTAGGACTAAAGTGGATGGTAAACCTCTTTTGTCTTTAATTGATGAGAAAGAAAAATCTGCCATTACTACAAGTGTTAGAAATTATTGGAAAAATCTAAGACATTACAAGAGTAGATCTCAATTTGGAATCGCTAAAAATACTTTTGATGTAATTAATTCAATAGTTAATGATCAAGAGGTTTCTGTTCCTGTTTCTGTGGTTTTAGAAGGTGAATACGGAGAAGTTGATGTTGCTATGGGTGTGCCTGTACTGATCAATCATTCTGGTATTTCTAAAATCCTTACTGTAAATCTTGATAATTCTGAAATCGTCTTACTGAAAAAATCTTCTCAAAGAATACGTGATCAGATAAACTCTGTATGAGTTAATTGTTAAAGTCGTTTATAATTTCTTGATGATGTTTACATATTTTTTTATTTTCAATTTGAGAATAAAACAAATCCTTTTGCCAATGTGCATTAAATAATCTACATTCTTTTTTATCGCAAAATGCCTCCCCTGTTTTATAGTATAGAATGGCCTGTAAAACATATCCTTCTAGAATTTCATACAGTCTTGGATCATGATATTCTAAAAATTCCCCCTTGTACTTTTTCATTACTTCTTCAACTCTGTTTTCAGAAAAATTTGTCATTAAATCTAGATAGTATTGTTTTGGTTTAGCTGGGGCTTCTATAATTCCTGCTGTTGAAATTATTGTTGGATTTGAACTAATTAGAGATCTTGCATGATATCTGAAATCATTTTGATCAAAAGTTGCTGTAAGTTTGTTTGTAAGAATTATGTGCAATGTGTTTTCAATAGATGGAATATGTTTTGAGATAATGTTTTGTAGTTCAAATCCATCATACAATGTCATTTCTTTTCTGTTAGACATGTCTTTGTTTTGGGTCTCGATTTGAATCTCCTCTGTTGACGGCGTATGCACTTTAAATGGATTTTTTAAATCAAAAATTCTTGTGGTTGCAATTTTTTTGCACATGTCGTGATCTATTGATTCAAAAAAGTTTCCTTTCACCTCTACTTCTATGTTTAATGCATTTGAGATGAATTCCCTTATTTTCTCTAATTGTATTTCTGGAACTGTAGGCTCATCATATAGAACGATTTTAGATATTTTCACTAAATGATGTTAGTTCTAATTGCTTATCTTTCTAACGAATAATTTTCTAAATTATTATATGGTTTTTAAGCGTAAAATTTGGTAAAATATTAGATAAATTTTATTCGATTTTTAATACTCTTGCCTGTTTTATCCACTCGTTCAACATTCTCTACTCCAATCATGAGTAAGTTTACATTTTTATCAATAAATAAACAATATGTCCCTATAGAGATGATAAGATGTCCGTTATGCAAAACAGAATATAGTGATGTTACTCAAGTCTGTCCATTAAGACATTGTTCTAATTGTGGGTCATTAAAATTACACACTCATAAGAAAAGGAGTTTTAAAACCTCTCGAGCAAAACAAAATTTTATTTTCATTTTGCCCCCGTTGGGTTTTTTTGTTTTAGTTTATGGTTATCTGTTTGTTCAAGGAGATTTGATTCCATTTCTTAGTATTGTTGCAGTTTTCTCTGTATTTTTCATTGGGATTTTATTTAAAATTACCAAAAACAATATTGATTGTGAAGAATGTAATGCAAAGAATTTTCCATTTGTAAGTAATATAATTATCAATTCGCGTAAATCAAACGAATATTTTGGTGATAGGGAGGATTTAACAAAAAAAATCTCAAAAACAATTCTTGAGGGGTTGTCAAAAGAACAGAAAAAACACAATAAAAAAGATCTTGTGATTAGAATGATAGGTGCTGTTTCTTTAATTGTTATTGCAACTCTTGGAACTTTCTTTATGCGTCCAGATGATGTTTTATTAGAGGATATTATTGATTTGATAAAATCTGTGATGAATTAATTCATGCGATTAATATCGTGAGATTTTTTTGATGATCTATCTTTCTAATTCTTTAATTTTTGCTGCTGCGATTTCAGCTGCTCTTTTTCCAGAGTATAACATAGAACCAAATGTCGGACCCATTCTAGCAAGTCCATGTGTTTCTGTTACTGACATGCCTGCTGCAATTAATCCTGGATAAACTTCGCCTGTCTTGTGAACAACATGTTCTTCTCCGTCATTTACATACATTGGCTCCATTCCTTTCCATTTGGCTAGGCCTCTATCTACGAGTCTTTTTACTGCAACCGAATCGTGACCTGATGCATCAATGATTACTTTTGCTTCAAATGCAACTGGATCAACACATGTAATGTTTCGTGGCAATGCTGAGACTGGCATCCAGTTAACAACAATGCCTGCAACTCTTCCGTTCTTTAAAACTAAATCGTCAAACTTTGTAAGTTGAAGGAATTTTACTCCCGCATCACATGCTGCAGCAATTAATTTTGAAACTGCATGTGGGCCTGGTGTCAAATACAATCCTTCTTGAACTTTTTTGTATGGAACCCCTAATTCATCCCAAATTTTTTGAGCTGGTTCTCTAACTGTAACTGGATTCATCATATATCCTCCTAACCAATAACCCCCTCCGAGGTAGTTGTTTTGTTCAATAACTAGAACTTTGTAACCCATGTTGGATAATTCCCTACTTGCTGTTAATCCTGCAGGACCTGCACCGATAATAATTACGTCTGACTCAGCTCTGTCAATTAATACTTCGTGAAATTCATTTGCGATTGCACGTGTAATTTCAACTTCACGTACATCTGTAAAAATTTTATCTGATTGTTCAGCAACAGTTGCTTCTTGCATGAAAATCATGGATTTTGTGAACAATTAATACTTTGCCACATTTTTTCTAAAAAAATTAGGTATTACTAATGATTCTTTTCTGAATAAAATAGGAAGATTTTGTACTTGAAGGAAAACATTTCTCCTAAAAACTCCAAATATCAAAAATTTATATCCAAACTAAAAGAATTTTCTTTGTATTGACCATATCTGATCTTAAACAATCTCCTCCTGATTCTGTAAAGCCTAAAATTAATTGGGCTAGAATTGAGGAGGCAGACAATTTTGCTAAAACTGTGAAATTGTTCCGTCAGGGAAAATATGATGAAGATAGTTTTAGACGATTTAGACTTCAACATGGTGCATATGGAACTAGAATGACTAGTGATTATGCAATGGTTAGAATCAAACTTCCTGCTGGAGAAGTTTATCCTGAACAAATTGAAAAAATCTCGCAATTAAGTGAGCAATATTCTATAGGTAGTGCACACTTTTCCACAAGAGAAAACATTCAACTTCATTGGGTAATCCTTGAAGATGTATCTGAAATATTTAGGGGTCTTGCAGAAGTTGGATTGACTTCAAGAGAGGCATGTGGAAATTCTGTTAGAAATGTAATGTGTAGTCCATTATCTGGTGTTTGCCCTGATGAGGAATTTGACTCAACACCATATGCACTAGCAACTGCAAGATTCTTTTTGAGAAATCCTATGGCACAAAATCTCCCTAGAAAATTCAAATTCAATTTTACTTGTTGTGAAAAACATGGAATGGTTAGAATTGTGGATGTTGGATTAATTCCACAAATTCGAGAAATAGATGGTTCTCTTCAAAAAGGATTCAAAATTTTTCTTGGCGGTGGTTTAGGAAACAAATCTTATGTTGGTCATCAACTAGAAGATTTTACTCCTGAAGAAGATTTGCTTTATACTTCAATTGCTGTACTGAGAATTTTTGATAGGTTGGGAGATAGAAAAAATCTTGCAAGAAATAGAATGCGCTATCTTGTAAATGATATGGGCTGGGAGAAATTCCAAAACCTTGTTTTAATGGAAAGAGCTGTTGTTCGCGCCACTCAATCAGTAATTACTCAGCTAGATGTTGATCATAGTCCAAATGAAATTAAACGACCAATTCGAATTTCTGATGAAAGTGGAAATGATACAACCCCTGATGGATATGCTCGATGGCTCAAAACAAATACAGTGAAGCAATCTCAATCAGATTACCGCTCTGTATTTCTTACTCTTGAGGCAGGTGATATTACTGCTAGTCAACTCTATGCATTGGCTGACATCATTCGCAATTTCTCCTCAGAAGGCAAGGCTCGATCTGGCTTTAATCAAAACATTGCTCTAAGATATGTGCATGAGGATGATTTACCTCGTTTGTATTCTAAACTGATTGAGGCTGGATTGGCAAAATCAGGTGCATTAACCATGACTGCTCCTATTGGCTGTTCTGGAACCACTTCCTGTAATCTGGCATTAACCAATTCTCATAGGCTAGCAAAAGAAATCCAACGAAAATTCCTTGAGTTAAAATTTGATGAAGATGATGATCTTAGCGATTCTTCAATTAAGATAAGTGGATGTCCTAATTCATGTGGACAACATGGAATTGCAACTATTGGATTCTTTGGAGGTGGTGGACGTGTTGGAAAAAATATGTATGCTAACTATCAGATGTCTATAGGAGGGCGCTCTGATGGTGATACTATGTTGGGGCAAACAGTACTTAGAGTTCCTGCAAAAAGAGTAATTCCCGTAATTCTTAAAATAATTGAAATTTTTAAAGAAAATAAAAAATCTGATGACACTTTGAAATCTTGGGTTCACAGAGTTGTAAACGGTAATGAAGATTCTAAAATAAAATCAATTGCTGATATTAAAAAAATATTGGAACCGTTGACCATTCCTCCAACGATTGAAGATGATCCTGATTTTTATCTGGATTATGGAAGTGATACTAGTTATCACACAAAAACTGGAAAGGGTGAATGTGCTGCTTGACCGGTTCTGGCAATATTACAACTGATGTAGACTCTTTGCGTTCAGAAATTAGAGACAAAAGTGTTAGAGTCATTGATGTCCGAAGAGAAGGTGATTACAAACAGGACCATATACCAACTGCCGTAAACTTACCTCTCGCCAATCTATTATCTGATGATAGTCCCGAGAGAGTTTTGAAACTTGTAAACTCATTGGGAATTGATGATGAAACATCTGTGGTTGTTTATGATGATACTTTTGGTGCTTTGGCTTCAAGAGTTGCTTGGACTCTGGAATATCTAGGACATAATGATGTAACATTACTTGAAACCACTTACAGTCATTGGAAATCTCTCGGTTTAGAAAATGATTCTTTTGTTCCTGAAATTCAAACGAAGGAGCATTCTATGAACCTTCAGCCAAATATCTTGGCAACATCTGACTATTTGGAAACTGCACAAACTAGAGATGATGTAATTCTAATCGATAATAGGGAGAGGCTAAATTACCTTGAACAACACATTCCTGGAGCTATCAGCTTGCCCTATCGTACTTTGGCTTCAAATGATAAAATTTTACGCTCAAAAGAAGATATGAAGAGATTACTAGAAAATCGTGGCATTACTGGCAATGCTGAAATCATTACCTATTGTGGTAGTGTTGGAACTCTTTCTGGGTTAGCATACTATGCATTAAAATCCGCAGGATTATCTAATGCAAAATTATACGTTCGTTCTTTTAAAGAATGGAAAAAACTTGAAAAACCTACTGAAAAACAAGAAGATGCTAGTTACTGGGATCTTTCTGCTGAATAATTAAGAAATCTCATTTCTGAGTTTTTTTGTCACAGTTCCTTCAATATTGTCAAACAAAACAATCATTTTCTCTTTATTGTCAATTAGATAATCTACCCCTCTATCTTTTAATCTGATTTTCCATAATCTTATTTCTCTGTGTTCGTCAAAGAAATTCTCTATCATTTGTTCGCCTGATTTCTTTGGGTCTATGAAGACATCGAAAATTTCAATTGTTTTATCAATATCCTCTTCTTCAATTGCTTCTTTAACTGATTGAATTGCTTGACTGAGTTCTTTCAAATTCTTAACTGGTTTTGGTAATGTTTTTTTGGTAATTCCAAACAATCCTTTCTTTTCTTTTCCAAGTTTCTCTGCAATATTGTCTGCAAGATCATATATTGGAATTTTACTTAGACCGTCACGTTTTTCATTTTGTACGATTAATCCTTTCTCTAATAATTTTCTCAAAGCTGTTTCAGCATCAATTTTATCTAGAAATGTTGTCCAAACAATAGCTCCTAATGTGTGGTATCCTTGTCTAATTGATTCTAAAACTACGACCTCTTCAATTCTCTTGAAACCTTCTTCAACTCTCACATTCATGAAATCTTTATCTCTAATTGACTTTCTGGCATTTTTAACATCTATTTCAATAGAACGTTTCAATGCTTCCAATGCTTCTGGAACTTGATTTAGTAGTGATAAGTAACACGCTTGATTGTACCATGCCATTCCATATGTGGGATCTGTCTCAATTGCTTTTTGAGCTGCATCTAATGCTTTGGAATAATTTTTTTGCTCATAATGAACCAATCCTTTTAGATTCCAAGCTTCTGGATTTGTGACATCAATTTCTAAAATTTTGTCATATACTTTTAGCGCTTCTGCATGTTCATCTAGATGAAATCTTGCATATCCTAATTTCATTAAAGTTTCAACATTGTCTGGATCAATTCTTAATGCTTGCTCAAAAATCTCGATGGCCTCTTCCAGCTTTTCATCTGCCATCAAATTGACGCCTTTTTTAAATAATTTTTTACGATTATAGTCAATATCCACTAAACTTCGTTCTTGGGGAATTATCTCGTCACTTTTTGTCTCTTTGACTTTTTTTGTTTTTCTACCAAATGGTTTCTTCACAGCTCAATTATTCATTTTATCTAGATAAATACCAAGCTTAATTGAGCCTAGTGTTACTGAACCCCGATTTAGATTAGGTTTAAGCGATCTAAATACAGAAATACTTGAAATATACACAAACGATTGTGTCATCTCAGCCACGATTAGAGATTCAAGGACAGGCACCTTTCAAGCAATCAGGTGTCTATGAAGCTCAAATTGCCATTACTGATAGTATGCCCTCTGAGAATGCAATTAAAACAAAACAATTCTCATCTTTATGGAAGGATAATTTTCATCTTCGAGTAAGAGATGGAGTATTTTCTGAAACTCTCGGTTCTCAATCAAACCCTCTCCCACAATCAATTGAAAATCTTGATAAAGTTTGGATTGTTGTAACTGATTTATTTTCATCATTGCATAGTGTTTTTGATGTACCTCTAACTAGATCAACATCAAAACCTGAAACAAAACCTGAAACAAAACCTGAAACAAAACCTGAAACAAAAATTATTTCTGATAATCAAAAACCTAAACGCATTACAAAAGCAAACGATGGTCCAACAGGACCTCCTGGCGACAAAGGACCAACAGGACCTCCAGGACCTCCTGGCGACAAAGGACCTCCAGGACCTCCTGGACCGCAAGGACCTGTTGGAATTAAAGGATCCGAAGGACCAAAAGGTTCTCCTGGCGACAAGGGAGCAACTGGTGATAAAGGTCCACAAGGTGACAAAGGAATTTCTGGTGACAAAGGAATTACTGGTGACAAAGGAATTACTGGAGATAAAGGTGACAAGGGTGACAAAGGAATCACAGGACCGCCCGGTGACAAAGGAGAAAAAGGTCCGACAGGTCCGCTTGGTGACAAAGGTCCAACAGGACTAAAAGGTCCGCTTGGTGACAAAGGAGAAAAAGGTCCAACTGGTTCTGTTGGTGATAAAGGAGCAACTGGATTAAGAGGTGTCCCTGGAGAAAAAGGTGACAAAGGTCCACAAGGTCCAACTGGTGATAAAGGATTAACAGGTTCAACAGGACCGCCCGGAGAAAAAGGTCCAACTGGATTATCTGGTGTTCAAGGAGAAAAAGGAATTCAAGGTGGTCCTGGTCCTATTGGTGACAAAGGTCCATTAGGACCGCCCGGTGACAAAGGCCCATTAGGTCCACCTGGCCCACATGGTGATAAAGGATTAACAGGTCCAACAGGTCCGCTTGGTGACAAAGGTGACAAAGGTCCACTTGGTCCAATGGGCGAAAAAGGAAACAAAGGAGTTGAAGGTCCTATTGGAGAAAAAGGTCCACAAGGTCCACAGGGACCAGCTGGTTCTAAAGGATTAACAGGAGTTCCAGGTCCTCAAGGAGAAAAAGGTGACAAAGGTTCCATAGGCCCTATTGGAGAAAAAGGGCAAACAGGCCCATTAGGTCCTCCTGGTGACAAAGGTCCACAAGGTCCACAAGGTTCTCAAGGTGAACGTGGAACAACTGGTCCACCCGGAGAAAAAGGTCCACAAGGTCCTCAAGGAATTCAAGGTCCTCAAGGTGAACGTGGTCCTACTGGCCCTATTGGTTCAATTGGTGAACAGGGTCCTGTTGGAGGACAAGGCCCCGTAGGTCCTGCAGGTCCGAGAGGTCCACCTGGTCCACCCGGAGAAAAAGGTCCTTCTGGAGGAATGTCTTCTGAACAAAAAGCTATTTTCAAAGATTTGTTAGAAATCTTAACTAACAAAAATATAATCACTACTGAAGAACAAATCAAACTAATGAGTTATCTTTACTGATTACTTTTTAATTTCATTAAATAATTTTTGAAAATTTCTTTTTTCTATTAGTTGATATTTTATTTTTAAATTATTGATTTTCAAAATCCTTTTGGTTATTTCATTTTATTAAAATACAAAATTCATAGTTTTCACTGTTTAGATTTAGAAAAATGAAAACAATTCGTCGTCTTTGTGACGATTGTTAATTTATTGACGAGATTATCGTCTTTTTGCTGCCTTTCTCTTTGGAGCGGCTTTGCGTTTTGCTGCTGCCTTTCTCTTTGGAGCTGCTTTTTTTGCTGCTGCCTTTCTCTTTGGAGCTGCTTTCTTTGCTGTACGCTTAGCTTTAGTTGCAGTTCTTTTTACTGCTTTCTTTGCTGTACGCTTAGCTTTAGTTGCAGTTCTTTTTACTGCTTTCTTAACTGTACGCTTAGCTTTGCTAGCTGCCTTTCTCTTTGGAGCTGCTTTCTTTGCTGTACGCTTAGCTTTAGTTGCAGTTCTTTTTACTGCTTTCTTAACTGTACGCTTAGCTTTGCTAGCAGCTTTTCTTTTTGTAACCATTACAAATTCCGCATTTTCATTGTTTTTCAGTGGTTAAACTAAAGAAATTTACACAAATTGATTACTATTTATCAAGTAGTTTTTTTAGATTTTTTTTATTTTTGATCGTATTTTTTATTCTCTCTTTTCATACATTCTTTTTAATTCTATTTTTAGCCTCTTCATCAGATCTTTTCCAAAAAATAGATCAATTATGTTGTATTTTACGCGTCAATACATTAATTTTATTTTTCTTATGTTTCTTAAAATCTATTTTTTTTAAATTCTTGTTTTCTTTTGACTAAACACCGCGTCTTTTGATGATCGTAAGTACATCTTCATCAAGTAAAACATGATTCAAACCTACTCTTTGTCCACCAAACTTTACACTTTTTCCCCAAACCAAACCGTATCTGAATTCTCTTCTTAATCTTCGATGCATTTTATTACAGATGTCTTCCACCGTGTCTCCTTCTCTTGCAATAAATGGTTCTTTGAAATCTGTTTCTCCTCCTTTTGGTCTCATGTAAATTCTGATGAATTTTAATTTCTCGTAAATCTTCTCTTTGAGTAATTCAATATTTGTATCTGAATTTGCTGAT
Source organism: Candidatus Nitrosopumilus sediminis (assembly GCF_000299395.1). Lineage (NCBI taxonomy): Archaea > Thermoproteati > Nitrososphaerota > Nitrososphaeria > Nitrosopumilales > Nitrosopumilaceae > Nitrosopumilus > Candidatus Nitrosopumilus sediminis. The sequence continues at coordinate 568,470 of NC_018656.1, read as the reverse complement.
ACTTCTATTACGTCTGATTTAATTTTCTTCTTCAAATCTTTTAGAAATGCTTCATCTACCAAATCTATTTTGTTTAATACCGTAAGTGCTTTAGAATAACTTATGTTTCCTGCAATATGATCAGCCAACTGTTCTGATGTGATATCTTCCCTAATTACCACTCTTGCACTAACTAATCCATACAGATGTAGGATGTCTTTGAGGTGTTTTTCAGTAATTTTTGTTAACTTTACTTGCTGTGCAATTGCAATTCCTCCCATTGATGCTTTTTCAATTGTGATGTTTGGTGGTAATTGGTTTAATCGAATTCCAATATTTCCCAATTCGTTTGTTAAAACATCTTCGTGATATGGTTGAAAGACATCTAATATCAGTAAGACCAAGTCTGCAGTTCTGGCAACTGACAAGATCCTCTTTCCTAAGCCCTTACCTGTAGATGCTCCTTTGATAATTCCTGGCAGATCTAATACTTGGATTTTTGCACCCCTGTATTCCATCATGCCTGGAACTACAGTTAACGTTGTGAATTGAAAAGCTCCTACTGTGGATTTTGCTCCTGTCATTTTGTTTAACAAAGTCGATTTTCCAACACTTGGCAATCCAATGAATACAACAGTTGCATCCCCACTACGTCTTACATCAAAGCCATCTTGCTTCATTCCTGATTTTTTTGCAACTTCTGATTCTTGCTCTCTTTTCAATTTTGCAATCTTTGCCTTTAGTAATCCAATGTGGTGCTCAGTCGCTTTATTGATCTGAGTTTTTGCCATCTCATCTTGAATGGCTTTAATTTTTTCAGGAATTCCCAATACTATTCAATTCTATCTACATTCTTTTCAAATAAAACCGTATTACTTCAGTTAGTAGCAAATATTATTCGGTTCCCAAAACAATTTTTATGAAAAAGAGAACATTTGCAGTCGATATTGATGGAACTATCACTGAAAATGGTGGTGGTAGAATACATTTGGATGCCCTTGATGCATTACGACGTTTAACCGTCATGGGACATAATGTCATCTATGTCACAGGGCGGTCCTCTGTTGAAGGATTCCTACTATCTGTTTTTGGTGGAACCACCAAAATTGCTGTTGGTGAAAATGGTGGGTGCATTACATTAGATTCTGATGATCATATCTTGTTGGGCAATATTGATGAATGCAAAAGCGCTTTTGATATAATTAAAAACAATATTGATGGTGTAAAAGAAAAGCGAGTTTTTCCTAGGATGACTGAGGTTGTTTTAGAGAGAACTTTTGATTTAGATCTTGCTCGAAAACTACTTTCTGAAAAAAATATTCCAGTTGAATTATCTGATAGTCAATATGCATACCATATCAATTCACCTGGTATTAACAAGGGAACTGGCTTTAGAAAAATCATGGAAAAATTATCTATTTTGCCTGAAGATGTGATTGCCATCGGCGACAGTGCAACTGATATTCCTTTATTCAATGTGGCAAAAACTAGCATCGCATTGGGAAATGCATCCGATCAGGTAAAATCTGAAGCAAGTATGGTAGTCTCATCTGGTGCAGGTGATGGTGTTCTTGAAGCATTAGATAAATTAGCACCTAGATTATCTGAGATGTAATAATGACTTTCAAATCAATACTTGATGAAATTGAAAATAATCTAAACAAAATATTATCTGATCTATCTATCACTGATGTAAAATTCTCTGTTGAACCGGCAAAACCTGGATTTGGTGATGTTAGCTCTAACATTTCTTATTTGCTTGCAAAACAACTCAAAAAAAGTCCTAAAGAGATTGCTGAAATGCTATCTGAAAAATATTCAAATTGTACAAATACTTTGGTTTTAAAATCAGAAGCACATCCATCAGGATATCTTAATTTCTATGCAAACTGGGACAAACTAAGCCAATTGATTTTGTCTGAATCTTATCTTGATACATGTGGTGATGTCGACATTGGTAATGGTTCGACAATAGTGGTAGAACATACCAGTGTAAATCCAAACAAAGCGCTTCACATTGGACACATTAGAAATATCATCATAGGGGATACTATTTCTAGAATTTTACAAAAAGCGAATTACAAAGTAAATGTGTTAAACTACATTGATGATTCTGGGCTACAAGTCGCTGACATTATAGTTGGATTCAAACACTTGGGATATGATCAAGAACCGCCAAATGGTAAGAAGTTTGATCATTATTGTGGTGATGATGTTTATGTTAAGACTACTGAGAAATATGATGCTGATCCTAGTCTTGAAGAGATTAGGAAAAATATTCTAAAAGAACTTGAAGATGGAAATTCTGAAATCGCAAAATTTGCAGATAAAATTACTAGAAGAGTATTAGCAGGACAACTTGAAACTTGTTGGAATCTTGGAGTAACCTATGATTGCTTAAATTTTGAATCTCAAATCATTCGTTCTGGTTTGTGGACTAAAATCTTTGAAAAACTAAAAGAAATGAAACTTGTTGAGTTTGAAAATGAGGGAAAAAATAATGGTTGTTGGGTTATTAGAGGCGAAGATAAGGAAGAAGATAAGGTAATTGTTCGTAGTAATGGAACTGCAACATACATTGCCAAAGATATCCCATATGCTGCTTGGAAGCTAGGGTTACTTGAAGATCCCTTCAATTATGAAAAATATGTCCCTGAACAGCCAAATTCTCGTATTTTATGGCAAACCACCTTGAATCATGCGAACCCTATTTCAAAAAATTTTACTGGTGAAAAGGTTGTAACTGTTATTGATTCTAGACAAGCTAGATTGCAAAAGATCATTACTTCTTTGATGGGGAAATTCAAATCTGTCCCAGATGCATACAATCACCTGGGTTATGAATCGGTAACTCTAAGCTCAGAAACTGCAAAAACACTTGGTTTGGATACTGATGGAAAACAAGCTCAAATGTCTGGACGTAAAGGATTGTATGTAAATGCTGATTCTGTATATGATATTCTAAAAGAGAAAACAAAAGATGAAACTAAAAAAAGACATCCTGAAATGAGTGATTCTGAAATTGATTCGATAGCCGACTCTGTATCTGTTGGAACTTTAAGATATGAAATGATAAAACAGGATTTGGATAAAATCATTACTTTTGATTTAACAAAATCTCTTAGCTTGGAAGGTGACACTGCTCCCTATATTCAATATACACATGCAAGAGCGTCTAGAATATTGGAAAAATCTGATCGTTCCCCAAGCATTGATGTAAATTTTTCTTTACTGAAAGAGAAATCTGAATTAGATTTGATCAAAAACATTGGACTTTTTAATTTACAAGTTAGAGATGCAACAAATAACCTCTCACCCAAAGTCATTGCCCGCTATTGCCATGATTTGGCAGTTGCGTTTAATTCATTTTATGAAAAATCAAAGGTTTTAGATTTGGGTGATGTTGAACTAGAGAATTCTCGATTATGCCTAGTAAATTCTTTCAAAATTGTTTTAGAAAAAGCATTAGATCTTTTAGGAATCAAAGCACCTGTTAAAATGTAATGTCCTAGAGAGATAACATTGTCATCTCTCTAGGGGCACTCTACAAAGTCTAAACTCTGCATAGTAGCTTGTCCTATTTTAATTCAGAATAAAATTACAAGAAACATCATCTAAAAAGATCCTCATGTTCAGGCCGAATTAATTCATCCACCCCATGTTCACCAGATTCAAATGAATATCCACGAATTATTGCAAATGGGCATTTTAGTGATTTTCCCATTACCAACTCAGATGTAGATGCAAGTTCATCTGCAATTGCAATTGCAGTAACGCGTAAAATTTTATTAAAAGAATCATTAGTTCCCTCATAATCTAAAATTGGGTTTAAACCAGATATGCCAATTGCATGATTCGTTTGACCCATCCTAAATGGTCTACCAAAAGTGTCAGAAATTATTACTGCAACATTTTTGCCAGAGTGTTCTAAAATTTTCTTTCTGATTTTTTGCGCAGAGACATCAGAGTCAAGGGGCAACAAAGTAGCATAACCTTCTTCAATATTACTTTCATCAATTCCTGCATTTGCACAAATGAAACCATGATGAGTTTCAACTATCAAGATCCCATTACTCATTCTGATAATTCTTTTTGATTCAGATAAAATCAATTCAGTAATTTTGGGATTCTTTTGATATTGTGAGCTAATACCTTCTGCCAACAAGGAAGGTGTTACAGTAGATAGATCTACTAATCGTCCTTCTTGTTTAGAGACGATTTTTTGTGCAATAACTAGAATGTCACCATCAATTAACTTCTCAGATTTTAGGACAATGTCAGAAAGATCATCGGAAGGAGTGATCTCTTTTTCAACATGTATTGGAATTATTTGCAAGTACAATATCTGAAGCAGTGGACTAAAAAATTGTTTATGCAGGTGTTGTAGCTTCTAATTCAAGTTTGTAGTGTTTGTTAATAATATCTATAATTTTAGAAAGATCTTTTTCTTCCAAAGTAGTAGTTGCCAAATCTTTTACAATATCCTGAGCACGATATGCAATTCCCAGACCACAAATATCAAACAATTTAACGTCATTTGCACCATCTACAACACAAACAATATCTTCTTTTTTCTCACCCCATTCTTCAATTTTTATGCGTGCAGATTTTGATTTATCAGAATCAACATTAATTTTAACACCATCTAATTTTCCATCTTTGAATATCAATTCATTAGAGAAAACATAGTCAAGATCCAATTCTTTTTTCAATCTATGCATCATTAAAGTAAAACCACCAGATACAGCCATCAATTTCCATCCTGCAGCTTTTAATGCCTTACATGCTTCTTTTGCACCAGTCATTATAGGCAATTCATCTGAGACTTGTTGGCAAATTTTTTCATCTAACCCTTTAAGGGCAGCAACTCTAGTTCGCAATCCTTCCTCCCAGTTAATTTTTCCTTGAATTCCTTGTTTTGTTATTTCCCAAATTTCATCTTGTTTGTTGAGTTTTTCTGCAAGAATAGGGAGATATTCTTCATCATACAAAACACCTTCAACATCAAAAATTACTAACAATAGATTTCTGATTTGGAAAAAAATCGCTAATTATATTAAAGTTTAAACCGGTTTTAGATCTAAAAAACGCTAGTAATAAATCACCGAAGGTAGTGTGTTAGATATGGCTGACGAATTAGAACATAAGTTCGAAGTAGTAATTCAAGAAAGAGAGGGCAGACAAAAACTCCCAGATCCAGTCAAAGAAGAACTAAAATCGTCAGGAATGATGGACGAGAAAGGGAAACTAAAACTAAAAGGAGTTAGTCCAAAAATGCTCAAAAAAATGAAACAAGAATTTGTCGATTGTCCAGTTCTTAAAGAAGACATTCATTTCATACAGTGTTTTGTATGTCCAAATTTCCAGAGCAGAGTAATGGGAAAAGTACTTTGTAAAGGCGACAAACTGTAATAGTTCAGGTTATCACGAAAGGCTCATTAGTTAAATTAATTCAATCAATTCTAGTTTGGTTAAAGAAGACGTAGGCATCACAGTTTCAAAAAAAGGCGATTTTAGTGAGTGGTACACACAAGTAGTTCTCAAAGCTAAACTTGCAGATTATGCTCCAGTGAAAGGATTAATTGTTCTCAGACCAGATGGATACTCCATTTGGGAGTCACTTAGAAGCACATTTGATAAAAAATTTTCAAGAAATGGTATTAGAAACGGATTTTTGCCAATATTAATTCCAGAGTCACTTTTAGGAAAAGAGCAGAAACATTTTGCAGGATTTAATCCAGAAGTATTTTGGGTTACTCATTCAGGAACCAACGTAGTCGGGGATAGACTTGCGTTAAGACCTACATCTGAAACACTGGCTTATACACTATATTCAAAATGGATTCAAAGCTGGAGAGACTTACCATTAAAAATTAATTTTTGGAATACAGCCCTGAGAGCAGAAATTAAAGCAACAAAACCATTCCTTAGAACATCAGAATTTTTGTGGCAAGAAGGTCATACAGTGCATTCTACAAAAGAAGAGGCAGAAAAAGAAGTGATGAAGATTTTAGATATTTACAAAGATACGGTTGAAGAAGAATTAGCAATTCCTGTAACGACAGGAAAAAAAAGTGAAAAAGAAAAGTTTGTCGGCGCAGTGTATACAACAACTATGGAATCAATTATGCCAGACGGAAAAGCATTGCAAATGGGTACATCTCATTTTCTTGGCCAAAATTTTTCAATACCATTTGAAGTAAAATTTGCAGATAAAAACAATGTAGAACATTTTGCATGGCAAACATCATGGGGAGTGTCTTGGAGATTAATTGGGGCAATGATAATGGTTCACGGAGATGATACGGGATTAGTGTTACCACCAAAGGTAGCTCCAATACAAGTAGTCATTGTACCAATATACAGAAATGATGAAGGAGAAGGCATAGTTCTTCCAAAAGTGGAAGAAATCAAAAAAGAATTAGAATCAAAAGATCTTAGAGTACATGTAGATGAACGAGAAGGGTTATCGCCAGGTTACAAATTCAATGATTGGGAAATGAAAGGAGTCCCACTAAGAATAGAGATAGGTCCCAAAGATATTGAAAAAAATAGCATAGTAGTTGCAAAAAGATACAATCTTGAAAAAATTAATTTGAGTTTTACAGAAATTGAGAAAATACCCACAATATTAGATGAAATTCAAGTAGAGATGCTAAAAAAAGCCAAAGAAGAAGCAAAAAAGAATACTTTAGAAATGTCCAATTATTCGGATTTTAAATCAAAAATTGAAAGAGGCGGATTCTTCAATTCACCATGGTGTGGTAAATTAGAATGTGAAGAAAAAATTAAAGAAGAGACAGGGGCTGAAATCAGGGTCATTCCATTTGATAGTGAAAATAATAACAAAAAATGCATTTATTGTCAACAACAAAGTGAGTCAATACCAATTTTTGCAAGGGGATATTAGAGAACCACATCCAACAAACATAATAATAGAAAAAAGAATTTTTTAATTATGACTTCAAATCCAGAATTAGATTCAGATAATTCATTGCTGGAACAATTTAAAGAAACTCGAAGTAGGACATTAGAACTTGTAAAGACTTTAGAAAAAGATGATTTTGTTGTTCAGACAGCATTTTTTATGAGTCCCCCAAAATGGCACATTGGTCATGTAAGTTGGATTTATGAAGCAATAATGAGTAAAATAGATAAAAATTATGAATTTTATTCTAAAGAATTTTCAGAATATCTAAATTCCTATTATCAGCAATTTGGAGTGCCGCATGATAAAGGATTACGCGGAGTAGTGTCAAGACCAACAACAGACCAAATTTTTCAATATTTTAACACAATCAATCAGAGAGTAGAGAAATTTATCAAATCTCAAATATTGAGTGAAGATGCCACCAAATTGTTAGTTATGGGATTTCATCATGAATGTCAGCATCAAGAACTCTTAGTTTATGATTTACAGCATTTGCTTGCAGAGCAGTATAGGCCTGTAAAGAAAAATCAGTGTCCAAAACCAATCAACATAGAAAAAAAATCAGTTCAGATCAAAGGAGGAATATACACAATGGGAAATAATGGAAAAGAATTTTGTTATGATATTGAACTACCAGAACACAAAGTTTTCCTCAATGATTACAAAATAGATATTTTCCCAATAACAAATCAACAATATTTAGAATTTATCGAAGATGGAGGATATGAGATATACAAGTACTGGTTATCAGATGGATGGGAAAAGGTCAAAGCAAACAAATGGATTGCCCCCATGTATTGGGAAAAGATCAATGGCGTGTGGCATGTCAGAGATTTTCTAGGAATTAGAGAAATCAATCCAAATGAACCTGTGTGTCATGTTAGTTTCTATGAAGCAGATGCATATTGTAAATGGGCAGGTAAAAGGCTTCCAACAGAAGCAGAATGGGAAAAGGCCGCATGTTGGAATGAAGAAAAACAAGAAAAAACAGCATTCCCGTGGGGAAATGAAAGTCCAACGACAGAGAAATGCAATTTATTAGAATCATATAATTGGAATTGTTCAGAAATCGGAGCATACCCTGAAGGAGTAAGCCATTCAGGATGTCAACAAATGATTGGAGATGTGTGGGAGTGGACTTCATCAGAGTTTACAGGATATCCAGGATTCAAATCAGGTTTTGATGAATATAATGACAAATGGTTTACAAATCAAAAAGTTTTGAGAGGAGGATCATTTGGAACACCAAAAATGTCAATCCGAGGAAGTTATAGGAATTTCTTCAGACTAGATGAACGTTGGTTGTTTTCAGGGTTTAGATGTGCTGAAGATATTTAGTTTTTTGATACAAGAGTTAGAGAAAAATGAGTTTGGTCATCTAACCAAACATGTTCAATCTTAAATCCGACACTTTCAAGAAGAATTTTAATTTGGTCCAGAGTGTATTTGTGAGAGTATTCGGTGTGAATCAATTCATTTTTTTCCAGATTTAATGACAAGTTAGATTTTGAAATTATTACAGACTGATTTACAAGAGATTTCAAATACATCTCAATTCTTTGATCTTCTTTATTGTATATGGAATGGTGTGAAAAATTATTCAAATCAAAATCAGCATCAAGTTCATCATTGATTCGAGAGAGCACATTAAGATTGAATTTGGCAGTAATTCCTTGTGAATCATTATAGGCAGATTCTAAAATTTTTGAGTCTTTTACCAAATCTAATCCAATTAAAAATAGATCACCAGATTTCATCGTAGAGTTTATTTTTTCCAAAAAGTTTTTTCCGTTAACAGGAGAAAAATTTCCAAAGCTAGAACCTAAAAATAGAATTAGATTTTTTTTGTCATCATAATTTTTGAGAAATTCCAACCCACCTTCATAAGTATCAATTATACCTGTAATGTGAAGACTGTTGTAATCTTGAAGTAATTGTTCAGAGCTTTCGGTCAAAATTTCAGAAATATCTATGGGAAAATATTCAGTGTTAGACTGTAGTTTTGTAAAAACATCAAGAATAAGCCTAGTCTTAACAGACGCACCGCTACCAAGTTCAACTAGTCTAAAAGATTCATCTATAAATGAAGGCAAATCATTCTGCAGGTTCTTTAGGATTTGGATTTCAGTTCGCGTAGGATAGTACTCGGGAAGAGTGCATATAGTCTCAAACAAATCAGAGCCTTTTTTATCATAAAAAAATTTCGGGGAGATGAATTTTGATTTTCTATTTAGGCTAAAAGAGATCTCTTCAGCAAATGTTTTTTCAATTTTACCTGCATGTGGTTTAAAGTATTGAAGTTTAGAATCAACAACAAATTTTTTGTAATCTAGATTTTTTTGAAGGGTTTTGTTCAAGTATTAATTTCATTTTCATTTAACATAAATGCTTTATCCCAAATTTTACGCATAAAAGATATTTCTTGATATACCTCTTAATTTAACAATATTCAATGAATGAAATACTAAAAGTAGAGCATTTGAAAAAATATTTCACTAAAAAAGGAATGTTCGGAGCAAAGTCCATCACAGTTAAAGCAACGGATGATGTTTCATTTTCCGTAAGACAAGGAGAAGTTTTTGTTTTAGCTGGAGAATCAGGATCTGGAAAATCTACTATTGCAAAATTAATCTTAAAATCAATTGAGTTAGATTCTGGAAAAATATTTTTTGATGGACAAGAAATTGATGATCAAAAAGAAAATTTGGAAAAAATTAGAATGAATTGTCAGATGATTCATCAGGATCCATACGACTCCATAAACCCAAGAATGAAAATAGGCCAGATTGTATCAGAACCACTTGAAATACACAAAATAGGAAGCAAAGAAGATAGAGATAAACGAGTTATCGATGTTTTGCACGAAGTAAAACTTGAACCTGCTGAAGATATTGTTAAAAGATATCCACACATGTTGTCAGGAGGACAAAGACAGAGAGTGGTATTAGCACGAGCACTTGCACTAAAACCCAAAGTAATTCTTGCAGATGAACCAGTTTCGATGCTAGATGTTTCAATTAGAGCAGAAATGCTTGAGTTGATGCAGGAATTACAAAAAAAATACAACATTTCATTTATTTACATCACACATGATTTGGCTACTGCAAGATATTTTGGTCAAAGGATAGGGATATTGTATAAGGGCAAAATTGTGGAAATTGGGCCAATAGACCAAGTTCTAACCAAACCAAGGCATCCATATACTCAGGCATTGATTGATGCAATTTCACAGCCAGACCCAGAAAACTTACACAGAGAAAGAAAAATCAGGATAAATGAACCTGCAAGTATTGACACTGAACATGGATGTAAATTTAGAGACAGATGTCCTTATGCTATCGAGAAATGTGTTGAAGAGCCAGATCTGAAAATGACAAACGAAGATCATTATTTTGCATGTTTTGTAAAATTAGACTAGGAAGTTTTCATTGAAGGTAGACGTTTATCTTTGTATGTAACAACATTTGAGACCCCATTCTTTGGAAATACACCATAGATCAGTTTCGCCTTTTGTATTACAGAATCTTTTAGAGACACCATGATAAACTGACTCTCTTTTGATCTTTCTTCTAAAATTTTTGCTAGTCTTTCAGAGTTTGGAGCATCCAGATGGGCATCAACTTCATCGAACAAGTAAAATGGTGAAGGTTTCAGTTTTTGTAACGCTAGAACAAACACAATGGCAGCTAAAGTTTTTTCGCCACCACTAATGGAAGTAGACTCTCTTTTTGGTTTATTTGGAAACTGAATCAAATAAGAAATTCCAGAATTAAACAAATCATCTTCATTTTGCAGCTCTAACCAAGCATTTCCTTCAGTCATTTTATTGAAAATCAAACGAATCTCTTTATCGACTTTATCAAAAGCATCCAAGAAAGTTTGGCGTTTATCCTTTTCAATATCCTCAATAAATTTAACGATGGAATTTCTTTCTGCTTCTAGAGAATTCTTTCTAGTAGACATTGAGCGATATCCATAGGATACTTCAAGATATGTCTCAGGTGCTTTTGCATTTAATGCATTAAGAGAAGACAATTCGGCAGTCAATCCCTGCACAATAGATTCAACATCAAATGTTTCCATATTTTTATCAAATCCAAACGCAGATAGAATTTGTTGTAATTTAGTCTCATTTTCAGTTAAATCATGTAAATCTCGATTAAGAGAATCCGATTGTCGTTCAAATGTATTGATTTGTTTTGTCAATTCTCTATCTTGTTCAGATAAAACCTTCAGTTTATCATCAAATTCTTTAAGATGACCAATAGAAGAACCAGAAGTAGCAATTAATTCTTGTTCTTTTTCACGTAGAGATACTAGTATAGCATTCTTAGGCTCTTTTTGTTTTTCTAATTCTTGTATTTTTGTTTCAAGTTCTTGACGTTCAATATTCAACGATTTAGATTCATCCTCAAGACGATCAGATTGCGATTTTTCCCGATTATATTGAGTTTGAAGTGTGGTTTGTTGTGAGGATTTATCACGGTACTCATTCATAATTGTGGTGTATAATTTTTCAATATCAGATTTTTTGATGTTAATTCTAGATAATTCATTTGCAATTCTGTCTTGTTCACCGCTAGCATAATTCTCCTCAACAATTGCAATACGTTCTTGCAAGGATTCTATGTGAGATTCACAAGTATTTACTTCAGATTCGATAATGTTGTTTCTAGAAGTCAATTCAGAAATTCTTTTTGTTAATTGTTCCTTCATGTTAATTGCAGAGGCAATTCTAGATTTGAGATTGGCTAGATTTTCAGTGGTAGATGTTAAAGAATTTTCAGAAATTGATAGTCGATCATCATAAGATTGGATAGATTCTTCTAATTTTTTTAAGGAATATTTTTTCTTCAACATGTATTTTTTTATAAGACTGATAGATTGGAATAATCCATCAATATCACTGCTCATAGAGATAAGTTTTGTGAGTTTTGAGATTTTTGAATCGATATCAATTACGACGGTTCCACCCTTTGCCTCAAAAAATTCACCATCAATAGTGACTGATTTGTATCCCTTTTGTGAGATATTATAAGCAGATTCTCGGTTTTCAGTGAGAACGATATTACCAAACAGGAATGTTTTGAGGGAAGAATATGCAGGATCACAAGTCACATAGTTTGAAAGGATTCCTAAAACTCCAGTTTCTTTAGGCAAAGATAGCGTAAATTTTGGAATAGCATCTAATGGAATTATCTTAAGTTTTGGAAGTTTTCTGCTTCTTGCAACTTCTGCGATACCAAGTAAAGTTGCAAAATCTTTTACAACAATTGCCTTAATCCAATCCGAACTAACTGCCAACATGGAGCGCTCATATTTTTTATCCCACGATATCATCTCATAAACTAATCCTTCAATACCAAGTTTGTCTGCATCTTCTTTTAGTTTAGCAACAGTGTAGTCTTCATGCATGAATCCTTTAACAGTTTTAATTTTTGATTCGTATTGATTTGCAGCTTTACTAGACTTTTCTAAAATTAATCCAAGTTCATCCATATCATTGTGTATCTTTGATTTTCTTATCTGTAGTTTTTCAATTCTAGATTTTAATTCCTGTATAGATGCATTATGATTGTTGAGCATAGTTTCTAATTTAGATTGATATCCAGTTAGTTGGACAATATCATTTTCAAGTTCAGAAAATTTTACTGTATTTGCATTGATTTTAATTTTAGATTCATCTTGCTCGTGTAAAACTTTAGAGAGTTTTAGTTTAGCATCATTTAGTTGACCAGTAAGTGTTTTGATTTTATTATCAATTTCAGATTTTTTTGCTGCGGCTTCGGATTGTTCAGTGAGAATTTTATTTCTTTGAGAATCGATTACTTGTAAATCATCATTAATTTTACTTTTCTTGACATTTGTTTCTTCAATAGATTCTTTGATTTTTTGTATTTGTGTATCAATGTCACTTCTAGCTTGATTGATGTCATTAATTTCATTTTGAATTTCAGGCAATCTAGAATTGATTTGTTCTATTCTTTTCTTTGATGCAGATATTGCAGTGTTATCAATTTCATATTGTTCCATCGCAGTACTAATTTCTGCATCAAGAGAAGCTTTTGCTCGATTGTAATCATTTGCCTCAGCCATTAATTTTGTTTTTTCAGTTTCTAAAGAACCAATTTCTTCTCTTAGAGTACTTCTTTGAGCATCAAGAGTAGTAATCTCAGCAGTCAATTCCCTCAAAGCAGACTCTTTTGAGTCTTTTTGGCTTGAAATAACCTTCATTTTGTTGGCCGCAGCTATTGCTTTGTAGCGATTTAATTCACGCTCTAAAATATCATGACGTAATTTTTGGTTTCTCTCTTCTTCAAGTTCATCAATTCTTTTTTTGATTTCGCCCATTTTTGCAAGAGCGATTTCCAATCTTCTATCTGCCTCATCTAGTTGTTTTACAGATTCAGTTTTTTTATCATCAAAATAGGACAGACCAATTAAATCTTCAATAGTTTTTCTTTTCTCTTCCGAAGTAAATTCAGAAATTCTAGTTACAGTTCCTTGTTGAACCGCATTTAGTTGCCCTAATCCAGCATTTGCCATGTCAAGTAAATCAAGAATATGGCTTCGATTTGTTTTCTTTTTGTTTAGATAGTATGTGTTTTCACCATTTGCATCCATCTCTCTTGTGATTTCAACAACATCAGAGTCAACAGGAATTTTCCTATCAGAATTATCAAAGTGGACACTAGATCGGGCCATTTTAGGTCCTCGTCTATTTCCTTCAATATCATGAATTAGTGAACGCAATTTATCAACTCTCATTACTTTTGGTTTGTTTTCACCCATTGCAAAGATAATAGCGTCTAAGATGTTACTTTTTCCAGAACCATTGGGTCCAGAAATTGAAACTAGACCAGGTTCAAACTGTACAGTAGTATTCTTAAATCCAAATGATTTGAAACCAAAGATCTCGACTTTTTTAACATGAACCAATGACATTAATTTCTAATTACGTAGGATAATCGATGGTTAACAAGTTTAGTTGACATAATTGCATAATTTTTCTTGTTGTATTATGATATTTTTCGTAGCGGTAAAACCACCTTAAAGATTTTTTAAGGAAATGATCGCATTCTTACGCCTACTATAATTACTAAAAGAAAATTATAGATTCATGGTAAAGCTTGGATTAATTCAGACAAAAGTACATAGTTCAAATGAAAAAGGGATTGCTCAAGTATCAAAAATTTTAAAAAAACTAGGAAGACAAAATACAGACATTGTGTGCCTACCAGAGCAATGGCTAAAAAATAACAAAATTACTGACTTTGAGAAGGAATTTTTGGAATTTAAGAAAATAGCAAAGGAATTTTCCATGACAATTATTCCAGGGGCATTCTATGAAATTACCAAGAAAAGTACATCCATAATCGCCCCAATTATTGGTCCAATGGGGGAATTCATAGGCAGGCAGGAGAAAATTCATCCTTTTGACTATGAAAGGGATAATGTGAAGCCGGGAAAAGAGGCTAAAATCTTCAACACAGCATGCAGATTTGGAATAATAATTTGTTATGACATGGTATTCCCAAAGGTTGCCAACACATTTGTAAAAAAAGGAGCCCAAGTCTTATTTTCACCCAGTAGAATAGTCAAAAGAGGCATTGAGCCTTGGCAAATGTATGTACAGGTCAGAGCATTAGAAAATAGAATACCCATCTTAGCAGCAAATGTTCAAAATTACAAATTTGGGGGAAATAGTCTCATCATAGATTTGATTGAAAATAACAAAGTCATGACAACTAAGATTACGAGATTGGATGGAGAGTGTGGCATAAGCAAAGAACTTGATTTGAAGAAATATGAAAAGAGTAGAAGAATAAGATTTAGAGATTCAAATAATTTTCAGTGACTAGTCACCAGCAACAAATTTTTCACATTCAGCTTTTGCTAAAACATCGGATGTTTGTTCAATAGGGTGTTTCATCAAATATGCACTTGCAGGTTTTATTGGTCCACCTATGCCTCTATCGAGGGCAATTTTTGCCAATCTAATTGCATCTATTACAATACCCGCAGAATTTGCTTTGTCATCTACCTCTAAACGAACTTCCATATTATATGGAATGTTTGCCCATTGACGACCTTCAATTCTCATAAACATAAGCTTGGTATTTCCTAAGAAAGGAATAAAATCAGACGGACCTACATAAATTTGATCATCATCAAGTCTTTCTTTGAGTTGACTTTGAACACTTTCAGTCTTAGAAATTCTTTTTGATGCCAATCTATCTTGCTCCTTCATGTTTAAGAAATCAGTATTTCCTCCAACATTGATTTGATATGTTTTTTCAATTTTTGTTCCTCTATCACTACAAAGTTTAGCTAAAGTTCTATGAACAATTGTTGCGCCAACCTGACCTTTGATATCATCGCCAATACAAGGTACATTTGCATCCTCAAACTTTTTTGCCCATTTCTCATCAGATGCAATAAAAGATGGAATACAATTAACAAATGCAGTCTTTGTATCTAAACAAATTTGAGCCCAAAATTCAGTCACCTTATCAGAACCGACTGGCAAATAGGATACAATAATTTCAACTCCCTTTTCTTTGATGACTCGTTTAATCTCTTCAGCAATTTGTTCAGTTGTTTTTGTGCTCACAATAGGCTTAATTCTATTTTCAACCCAAACCCCAACTCCATCTAAAATTGGGCTTTCATAGACCATTGCATCGTTTTTTGGCAAGTCATCTTTTGCAATCCAATCAACCATGTTCGGGTATTCATAAATTGCCTCATGCAAAAGTTTGCCAACTTTATTTTCACCAACATCAAATCCACAAACAAAATCAATATCATGAATACCATATCCAGCTAGTTTATCATGAATAATACCAGTAATTTCTTGTGAAGGGTTTTTTCTATAATACTCAATGCCTTGGATTAGACCTGAAAAACAATTACCAATACCTACTAAACCGACTTTGATTCTACCAGCCATTTAAAATTCATTATTGAAGGGGAGGTTTAAAGTTTCCTTAAGAAATTAAAAAAAAGCATACAACAAAGGCAGGATTTTATATTTGGCGTCAACATACAGAATAATCATGATAGATCCTGGCCGTCCAGTAAAAGATATTCAAATTGATTCAAACATGCCAATTGAAAAAATTTTTGAAGAGCTTTCACAATCAGGAGGATTTGAATCAGTAAACCTCTCAGAAGGATTAGGAATTTTATCAGAAATGATTTCAGATAAACAGTGTTTGAGATTTGTTTCATTTGTAGGTGCAGTAGTATCCACAGGCCTCAGAGGAATAATCAAAGACATGATCAAAAACAAATGGTTTGATGTAGCAATCACTACATGTGGAGCATTAGATCATGACATTGCAAGACATTTTTCACATTACAAAGAAGGTTCATTCACAATGGATGATATGGAGCTGGCTGAACAAAATATCCATAGATTAGGCAATGTATTAGTTCCAATGGATAGTTACGGTCCACTTATTGAAGAAAAAATGCAAGCATTCCTAGAAGAAGAATATCAAAATGGAAATAAAGAAATGAGCACTGCAGAAATTTGCAGAATGATTGGTAAACATCTAGGAGAGGATTCATTTCTTCATTGGGCATACAAAAATGATATTGACGTAGTTGTTCCAGGAATAATGGATGGTGCTGTAGGAAGTCAAATTTGGTTATTTACACAAAAACATAATGATTTTAAATTAAACATGGTAGGAGATGCAAACTTGCTTTCTGGATTAATTTTCAAGGCTGAAAAATCAGGAGCATTCATGATTGGCGGAGGTATTTCTAAACACCATACATTGTGGTGGAATCAATATAGAGAAGGATTAGATTATGCATTTTACATTACAACTGCTCAAGAATTTGATGGGAGTCTGAGTGGGGCATTAGTAAGAGAAGCAATCTCATGGGGAAAAGTAACACAAAAAGCAAAACAATCAACATTGCATGCAGAAGTGACAACAATATTGCCATTTATTTATGCAGCGTTAATTTCAAAAGTACAAAAATAAAATTAGATAAAACCTATTATTTGATCATCGTTTGTAGTATTCATTGTCTCCAAAAATCAGAATTAGAGAGTTACGAAAATTAAATTTAGAAGAAGGATACCTCATTGACGGGTTTCCCTCCATAGGATTCAGTAGTACAATTGCAACCGAATCAATGATTCATACATCACAATTTGAATTAGCAGGAGTTGTTGATTCTGAAAGTTTTCCACCCATCAGCATTATCAAAGATGGAAAACCAAATTTTCCAACAAGAATTTTTGTCAATGATGATTTGAAAGTTGGAGTGTTTTTGTCGTATCTCACATTAGAACAATCATTACATAAGATCACAGCAAAAACAATGTTATCATGGGCAAAAAAACACAAAATCAAATTAATTGTTAGCAGTGTAGCAATAAAATCATCAAACAATATTGAAAAAATGATATGTATTGGAAGCACAGAATCTGCAAGAAATAAAATAAAAGAAGCAGGCTTGAAAGTATTAGAACATGGAACAGTTCCAGGCATTCCTGGCATGTTACTAAATGAGGGAAGCATTTCAGATCAAGATGTCATTGTAATAATTTTTCATACTGATGGAAAGGGTCCAGATTTTAAATCAAGTGCAGAGTTGTGTATGGCAATGTCAAAATTAATCCCCGGAGCATCGTGTGACATTACATCGTTACAAAAGGAAGCTGAGAAGGCGGAGATAATGATTAAAAAAACACAAGAAGAGACAAACCACCTTAAAGATTTCATGTATAGATAAAATTCAAGCAGATTTATTTCATTATGAAATATTAAATCATGGAATGGTGGAGATTTTTGAATTTGCAGTTATTGTAATTACAATTTCAGCTTCAGGGGTTATGGCACCTGGACCACTTTTCGCAGCTAATATTGCATATGGATTGCAAGGAGGGGTAAAGTATGGAATAAAACTAGCAGTAGGTCATTCAATTGTAGAATTTCCATTAGTGGTTTTGTTAGGAGTAGGAGTATTTTCTTTAGAAATATTTCCAGAATTTAGAATGGTGATTTCAATTTTTGGAGCGATAACACTTTTTGTATTTGCTATATTACAAATTAAGACAGTATTACAAAAAAGAGACATCAGATCAAATCCAAAACACGGTCCATTAATTGCAGGAATTACCCTAAGTGCATTAAATCCATTTTTCATTATTTGGTGGCTTACTATAGGATTCAAGTTGATTTCAGATGCCATGTTAATTTGGGCATTTTCAGGAATGCTAGTAGTATTTTTTCTTCATATTTGGATGGATTTTGTATGGTTGGGAGGAGTTTCATTCCTTACATCAAAAAGTTCACAAATAATTTCCAATAAAAATTACAAATTCTTAATGATAGGATTAAGTTTTGCTCTAATATATTTTGGAATAACCTTTTTGATAGATGTGACTCCTTAACCACAATCCAAAATTTCTATCTGGGAGGGACACTGATCATTGTATAAATTAATTTTTTCAAGTGTATTTTCACAGAATTCAGGATCCAATGATTTTTCGTATGACCTAATCTCATTAGATAGTATAACATATTCAATATTACAAGTGTTATTTGTCAGCACCAAAACCCCAAGCAAAAATAAACCACCAAATAAAAATAATGCTAAATATTTTAAATTAATTTTTTGAAATATCAATTTCCATGGTAGAAACATTACGTTGTTTTCCATCTTGGGAAGTTAAAGAATCAGATGAAATTCTAACGTCACTAATTACATAACCAACAGAATTCATTCGTTTGACAATCATTTGAGAAACATCAACTGCTTGTGTAATTCGTTTGCCCCTAGCTTTTATTGTCACAGTGGGTCTTGTAGAAAGTTGAGTTAAAGTTGCAGAAACATAAGTCATGATAGGCTTGGTTCCAACAAAAATTACATCTCGTTCTTCTGGAACTTTTCGTGTTTCAGAAGCATTGGCAGCAGAAGGTTCTGGTGCTTCAAGTTGTGGTTCAGGTTCTGGTGCTTCAAGTTGTGGTTCAGGTTCTGGTGCTTCAAGTTGTGGTTCAGGTTCTGGTGCTTCAAGTTGTGGTTCAGGTTCTGGTGCTTCAAGTTGTGGTTCAGGTTCTGGTGTTGGTTCAGGTTCTGGTTCAGGTTCTGGTGTTGGTTCAGGTGCTGGTTCAGGTTCTGGTGCCGGTTCAGGTTCTGGTGCTGGTTCAGGTTCTGGTTCAGGTTCTGGTTCAGGTTCTGGTTCAGGTTTAATTCTAGAACCAAATTCTGAAAGAATGTCTTCTGCATCTTTAGATTTTTTAGTGTTGCTCAATTTCAAATTCCTGTAATAGCAAATTTCTCTCTCGCTTTTATTTAATTTTTAAGGTGTTTTCCTTGCACATAGTCCTCAAATAATTTTTCAAGATCGTCATCACTGCCAATTTTCTTGATTTGTTCAACTAAATCAGGTTCTTCAATCTCATAACAATTCATAACATCTTGAGAATCTTTGAACACCAACATTACTTTCTCTTTGTATATACAATGATAGAGTTTCTCTTTTTCCATTTTTTCAGGTTTGAATTTTACCCCATTTTCATCTACAGATACTGGGTATTCCATAAAAATACTAAATCAAATCAATATTTAGATTAATACACAAAACAGTAATAATCAAAATGATTCACCAAAGTATTGGAAACCAGAGTAGTTTTCCACATAGATTTTGATTATTTTTATGCTCAATGCGAAGAAACAAGATCACCTGAATTAAAATCAAAACCTGTTTGTGTATGTGTTTTTTCAGATAGAGGAGGAAATAGCGGTGCAATTGCAACTGCAAATTACACAGCCAGAAAATACGGAGTCAAATCAGGAATTCCCATTTCATTTGCCAAAAAAAGATTAGAAGAAAGAAAGGATGCAGTTTTTTTACCAGTGGATTTTGATTTCTATTCAGAAATATCAGAGAAAGCTATGGAGATAATGAAAGAAAGTGCAGATATTTTTGAATATGTAGGTAGAGATGAGGCTTATTTGGATGTAACAAAAAGAGTAGATGGTAATTTTGAAAAAGGATTTCATTTAGCACAGCAAATAAAAAATTCCATTCGGGACAAAATTAAGCTAAGCTGCTCGATAGGAATTTCTCCCAACAAGTTGATTTCAAAAATAGCTTCAGATTTTCAAAAGCCAGATGGTTTGACTTTGGTGTCACCTGATAAGGCAGAAGTATTTTTAGAGCAATTAAAAATTAGAGCAATACCAGGCATTGGAAAAAAAACAGAAGCGAGATTTTTGGAAATGAATCTAGAAACAATTCAAGATTTAAAAAATCTAGATATTTTTACATTAAACAAAGAATTTGGAAGAAAAACTGGCACGTATATCTATAATGCAGTCAGAGGAATTGACAATGAGCCAGTCAAAGAAAGAGAAGCAAGTATACAATACAGCAAAATTTCAACATTAAAAAAAGATTCAAAAGATTATCAATTTTTATCTGAAAACATAAGAGAGCTATGTAAAGAAGTACATGACGTGGTAAAAAAAAATAACAGAATGTTCAAATCAATTGGAATTCATTTTGTTCAATCAGATTTATCAAGTAAATCAAAATCAAGAATGTTAAAAAGCCCCACATCAAGCATAGAAGAATTACAGAAAACAGCAGATATACTTCTAAAAGAGGCATTAGAAAATCAGACTACAACAATTAGAAGGCTAGGAGTGAAAGTTTCAGAACTTTCTGAAATTCAAGGACAAAGCGACATTACGTCTTATTTTTAAAAGGGAATTATTTTTCAGACTTTTTTAATCGTCTTGACTCTATGATCACTACAACCAGAATGAATGCAAATAACCAAGGCAAGAACATGATCTCACCTGCAATTTTATGATATTCCTCCCAAGCAACAGGATCAGTTGTTACTTTAAGCGCATACCAAGATAAGGAGAAAATGCGAATTAGGTTAACAGTAATAGTGCCAATTATTCCCAAAACAAAATAGACAGCCTTTCTTTTTCGAGGTATGTTTAATTTCAACATGAATGCCCCAATCACCAATGAAAATATGATGATACTGTGAACCCCAGCTGATGGCCAAAATACTTGAAGAGCCATAGAACCATGATCACCACGCAAAAACATCACATTGTCACGAGCTACTGCAGTTCCAAGATCAAGTACTGTTACTAACCACACATTTGCTTGAACAAAATAAGGGACAACATATTGTAAAGGACCAAGCGTATCATATGGAAAAAATGCATCAAGTGAAAGAATGATAGCAGTTCCAGTTAGAAAGATAGGTCCAGCAGGTGCAATTCTAATCCAACGTTTTCCAAAGAAAATACTCAATGCAGCAACGACAAATATTGCCATTACAATAAAATCCCACATCCAAGTCCAAGAATAAATTAATTGTACATCAAAGAATTCTGCAGATTCGTTAATGTACTCTCTTAGTCCATACTCTAAGGAAATAAGGTACACAATGGTTACAAGTGCCATTGGTATAACAGATAGTAATCTTTTCTTAGAAATCACAATTTTCAATCCAATTAATTCAGCAACAATGAAAATCAGAGCAAAAAAGTACCCACCCCTCCCCTCATTCCAACTCCAAGCAATGGAATCTGGAAATGCAATCATTGAAAAAAGAATAGGGCTAGAAATGATCAGAATTCCAAAAATTAAATTCCAATTCTGCATCAAGTTAGATCTAAAAGAGGCAAATAAATATCTCGACTTTATCTATCTCAAAATTCATCAAAGTGCAATAGAAATTAAGTTTTAATGCTAATCTTCAGCATCTTCAATTTCATCAGCTTCTGGATCTCTCCTACTAGGCCTAATTGGGATATAGATGAATGTCACAATATTATTTGAAAACACTATAAGATACATTCCAAGGTTGTAAAAGTTTGCCTAATTGGTAATTTCTAATGCATTATTATGCAATTTTTAGATTGCATTCAATTTTAAGTGATTTTACAGTTGTGAAATAAGTAATTGCCAGAATTCCAATTGCAATAATTCTAATTGGAATTTCATAATTAGTCAAAAATGCTGTAGCGGTTGCTCCGACTGAACCAAATGTAGAAATTACAGCAAATCCAATGGGGCCACAACTACATGCACCAGCTGCAGCACCAATTATAGATCCAAATATTCCTCCACCCATTTTTTGTTTTGATTTTTTGAGAATGTTTATTCGAAATATGTTCATTGGAAGTACTAATGCAGACAATACAGAAATCATTACAATAAGTACCAATCCAAATTCAGTTCCAGATGGAATATGACTAACCACATAAGGTTCTAAGAAAATGTATTCAGACAAGATCAACAAACCAACCAACATAGATGAAAAAATAACTATTGATAATGAAATATATTTTGAATTAGAAAACACAAGAGAAATTGTAGACGACATCTATACCAAAGTATCCAATACTTGTTTAAATACAGAATATGGTTGTGCACCGCTAATTTGTTTTTGTTGGTTATCACCAACTACAATAAAAGTAGGAGTAGATCGTATACCTTGTTCTCTTGCTTGTTGAATATTATACTGAACACGTTTAGAATATTTACCAGAATCAAGACAACTGTTAAACAATTCCATGTCAAGACCCAATTCAAATGCAAATGCCTTTAATCTTTCTGAGTTTGCCCATCCATTATCTACATGTTCCTGAGAATTATACAGCATATCATGAAAGTCCCAATATTTTTCTTGATCTTCTGCACAGTATGATGCTTGCGCTGCTTTTGGTGAATCACGACCTAAAAAAGCCAAATCAACAAAAACCAAATTTGCTTTACCAGTTTCAATATAATTTTCTACTATCTGAGGTTTTGAAGTATGAAACCATCTATAACACATCTCACATTGATAGTCCCCAAATTCAACGATGGTGATTGGGGCATTCGGATCACCCAAAATCGGTGAACCCATAGAAGTAGAAATAGACCCATGAGTTCTATCCATGTCTAAATTAACAGTTTCAGAAGAAGGTGTAGAAAGAGACACTGCGATTCCAGCAAGAATTGCAATAACAATTACGCCTAACACTAGGACTTTTTTATTCATATAATAAAACAGCCAAAGTTGGTTAAAAAAACTTATTCCAAATTACGTGAGGATTTTCGTTTGAATAAATTCACAAATTTTGCAATTGCAATGTCAATTGGACAAACCTCACATGCAATACTTGAAGAATGGCTATCAAGATGTTTTTCAAACTTTTCACGAGATTCAAGAACTAGATCACATTTTTCGCAATAGATCTTATTGATGTGATTTTTTGGAGATTTTTTCACAAATATTTTTGGGTAATCAGTGCTTATAAAGATCCTGTTGAAAATCAACATGTGAGAAAAATATTGGAAAAATTTGTGACAGCATTTTTCATTGTAACATTAGGTGCATTGTGGTATTGCACAAAATGCTTTGTGAAAGCAAATCAATACAGAATAGTCATTTATGATGTTTTAGGAAATCAAGTGGATATAGACGGAGTAAGAACAAGTTTCAACACACACAAAGTTGCAAATAGTTTTATTTCAGAATATCAAAACAGATTTTCACAATACACATTCTCAATATCAACAGAAATGCCCATAATCAAAAGAAATTGGCTATTTGAGAATTTAAAAAAGAATTAGATATAATGAATTCTCATATGAGCATTTAGTTCAACTTGATATTGAGTAACAAATCCGCAATGGGTACAGGAAAACATTTCATGTTCTGATTGAGTCGTAGTTCTTTCAATCACTTTTCCAGAAATAGATGTGATGTTTATTACGTCATTATTAGAGATGACTGCAAAATTACGTCCTTCATCTATAGAATCCAAATATTCTTTTATTGCAGAAATCACTTCAGACACATCAATTATTTCATCATCAAATGAGGATAAAGTAAATTGATGATTTTTCAAAGTGGGAATAGCAGCAACTTGATCTGCCACATAAACAAGTAAATCATTTTTTATCGATAGGATATCTCTACAATCAATTGTGAGCATAAAATATTACAATTAAATCAATATTTTAGTTTAACATCAATTTGAAAATGATTATTATGGATTAATTTTGTCAAAATAATCACATGGGAGATTCAGAAACATTTGGGGTTGAAAAAGGACATGGTGAAGAAGTTGTTTCATGGCTAAATGAACAGGCAAGATTACATTCAATGAAACTAGAGGCAAGATTATACGGATATAGCGTAACCACTGAAAACTTTGGAGATTTTGAAATGTTTTCATGGATTGGGGATGTTCAGAGTGCAAGAAAGATGATCATCAAAGCAAGTAAAAGATTCAAGGTAAAAGTAATTGAGGGAGGATACAAACCGAAAGAAAAGATCATCAAAATGAAGAAGTTTGATTTTGCAAAAGTGAAAAAAGGAGATAAAACGATAGGACAGTTAGAGTTTGTATCTTCAAGATTTGGAAATAAACATTGGGAGATTCAAAATGAAGAAAGGCATTGAGTCAACAGGAGGAGAGAAAAAGATTTGGAAAAAATAGGAATTATAGGTTTGGGAATGCTTGGCAATGCAGTAGCATTACATTTGCTAGATTTAGATTTTAAAATTACAGCATATAACAGAACAAAAGAAAAAACAAATCAGTTAAAAGAAAAAGGTGCAATAATTGCAGAGTCGCCTAAAGAGGTTGCAGAAAATTCAGAATTAATCATTATCGTGGTAAAAGATGCCGATGCAGTAAGACAAATTTCATTTGATAAAAACGGAATCATTGAAGGCAATCACGAAAAATTAATTGTCGCAGACATGAGCACCATTGATCCTATGGAATCAAAAAAGATTTCAAAGATATTTCAAGATTTCAACATTGACAAATTAGACATACCAGTTATGGGAGGTCCAAATGTTGCAATAACAGGAGACTTGGTCATGATGGCATCAGGAAATAAGGAAAGTTTTGAAAAATGTGAAAAAGTCTTCAATTCAATTGCAAACAAAGTATTTTTTCTGGGAGAAAGCGGGGTTGCCCATTCAGTCAAATTAGCCATGAATCTTCAAATCACAATGCTAGCATTAGCTCTATCTGAAGGAATTACATTAGTGAAAAAATCAGATGTAGATCCTAAAATATTTCTTGAAATATTAAACTCTACATATTTCAAAACTGGAATGAGTGAAAAAAAAGCATACAAAATGATAGACGGGAAATATGATACTACATTCACACTTGCCAATCTAAAAAAAGACATCACCACCATGACAAATACCGCAAAATCCCTAGGAATCAAATTGCCAATGATTACCAAAGCAGAAGAAGTTTACCAAAATGCAATCAAAGAAGGATTTGGAGATGTTGATTATACCGGGATCATAGAATATCTCAAAAAAATAAATGAATAAAACAAACCAAAATCATGAATAGAATTTAACAAAAATTCTATAAGTTAGAAGCATAATAGAAATTTATGCGCTTAAATGATAAAGTTGCCATTGTCACAGGTGCGTCAAGTGACATAGGTAAAGGAATCGCAAAAAGATTTGCAGAGGAAGGAGCCAAAGTCGTCTTGGTTGCAAGAAATTTGGAACAATTAGAAATTACTAGAAAAGAGATAGGCAATGAAGGTTCAACAGTATCAATATCATGTGATTTAACTGATGAATCCCAAGTATTACAAGCAGTAAATCAAATTATGGATACTTATGGGAAAATAGATATTTTAGTAAACAATGCAGGGGCAATAAATGATCCAGTACATTTTCATGAAATGCAAGATTCTGAAATTAAAAAATTAATTGATGTAAACCTGCTGGGAGTTTTCCACATGACTAAAGCAGTACTTTCAAAAATGTCTGATGTCAAAAGCGGAGCCATTGTTAATGTAGGTTCAATCTCAAGTGAAAGAGCAATCCCAAGAGTTCATTTAGCAGTATATTCATCCACCAAAGCTGCAATTTCGATGTTTACAAAATCTATCGCAGTTGAATATGCAAGAAGGAACATCAGATGCAATTGTGTTAATCCAGGAATCATCAATTCAGGAATGATCAAGCCATATCTAGATGATCCACAAGCAAGAAAAGTGCTTGAAGAAAGATTGCCTCTTGCAAGAGTAGGAGAACCAGAAGATGTTGCAAATGCAGCATTGTATTTGGCTTCAGATGAAGCAAACTGGGTAACAGGAGCCATATTGAATGTAGATGGCGGTAAAACAGCTTCAGAAGGATGATTAAAAGTTAAATCATAAAATAAATCTTAAATCTAAAATACACATATAGATTTCATGGCAACTAGAGAAGATCTAAGGAATGATATTCTTAAAGCAACAGAAGAACAACAGAAACTGATGGATTTGAGAAAGCCATTTTTGGGTTCAAAAGACAATGAAGATCAAATGAATGCATTTAGAATAACAACTCAAATTATGAAATATGAGGATTTTATCAGAGATACAGAAAAACAACTAAGAACAATGAAATGACATATGAAATAAAAGATTCAAGATGTAAGGTTATTCTTTTTTGAATATACATGATAGCTAAATCCAGTTACAAGTACAATTATTCCTGTAATTGCAGACCACATCAAAAATGATCCAAGTTCAGATTCATCCATGATTTTACACATATTATTAAACATCTAAAGTTTAGGTTGAGAACAAATTATTCCCAAAAAGCATGAAACATCTAAATAGATTTGATGTTGACGGAATTTATGCCTGAATTTACATGTCCAGACTGTGGAAAACGCCTATTTCATGAAAATGAAACTACATTAAAAATTGAGGAAACAATTCACTCAAAGTTCTGCAGAAAAACAGAAGGAAAAGTTCATAGTTATATGCATAGGGATCTGGCACATATGGAAACTTTTGATTCGGAAAGAGAGAATGACAGTACAGGCACACCAGTACTAAAAAAATAATCAAAACTACCTCAAAATTATATCCTAGGGCATCATTGTTGAAATTAATTGTCTGAAGAATATGATTATGATTTGGTAGTTGTAGGTGGAGGACCAGCAGGATCTTCAGCAGCATTTGCAGCAGCCAAGAAAGGGGTCAAAGTAGCTTTACTTGAAAAAGAAAATTCCATTGCAGAGACAGTTAGAACCAGCGGAGTCACATGGATTCAAAATATCAAAGAATTTGGAATTCCAGATGATTGTTTTAACCCAATCAAAAAATTTTCATTTTGTTCACCAAATAATGAAGTCACAATTAGTGATACAGTTTCAAGAGCAGCCGTATTAGATGTAAGAAAAACATACAGATGGTTAGCAAATGAAGCAGAACAATTAGGGGTAGATGTTTTCGTTAAGACGAATATCAAAAACGTCATAAAAAATGAAAGTGACGATATTGTTGGAGTTACAGGAATAGGACCTAATGGAGAAGTAATATTTCATTCAAAAGTAGTGATTGATGCAACAGGTTTTCCATCCACCATATGCAAAGCAATGGGATTTGTATCTCAATGGGAAAGATTTGGAGCAGGTGCGGAATATGAAATGAAAGCAGAACATGTAGATTCAGACACATGGTGGTTAATGGTAGGGCAACAATATTCTCCTGCAGGATATGCATGGATCTTTCCACTTGGGGGCAATATTGTAAGAATAGGCGTAGGAGTTGGAAAACCAGAATCCAATGTAGACCCCACACAAAGACTAAAAGAAATAATCGAGAAAAAACTTGGTCCAATTAAAAAACTTGGAGAACTCAAAGAAGTAGAATTTCATTACGGGTTAATTCCAAATGATGGATTATCCAGAAAAACAGTTTTTAATAATTTAATACTTGTTGGAGATTCCGCAGGGCAAGCAAATCCATTAGTTTTGGAAGGTATTAGATATGCAATAAAATTCGGAAGGGTTGCAGGAAAGGTAGCTGCAGAGGCAATAAAATCAGGCAACACAGATGAAGAATCGCTTTTTTCTTATGAAGAAAATTGGAGAAAGGAGATTGAGTCAAAGATTAATTCAGCAGGTAAAGTGCAAGATAGATGGATCGGATTAACAGATGAAGAATGGGATAAAGAGCTAGACATCATAAAAGAATTAAAACCAGAAGAGTTTATTGATTTTATCAAAGCAGATTTCGGATTATCAAACATGATCAAATTAGCAACACATCATCCAAAACTTGCGGTCAGACAACTATTCAATCTAGTAAAGGGAAAAAAATAATTATTTTACATTAAAGAAATCAGTTACAGTAACGTCATGATATTGCAGTTGTGTGACATAAATCCCAGGTTCAAATGAACGAGATATGACTTCGGTAAATAATCCAGAAGAATTATCTTTTAGTGCAATCTCTTCAATTAAAATGCCTCTTTGATCATAAACATCTACAAAAAGATCCTCCCTAAATGCAAGTGTTTTTTGAACAGCTCCGGACACAATTAATTTATCATTGTCATAAATGGCTTCAACTACAGCTACACGAGATCTTATAGGGAGATATCGTTCAATGATAGTTTTTAATTCATCAAGATTGTCATCTATGTTTTTAGCATCTTTATCTTTGAATGCAAATTCAATTTGGTTTATCACTGCTGAAAACCGAGGATTTTCAGTAAAACTATCACCTCCAAACTTTTCTGCAAATGATTCCAATTCTTCAAATTCACGAGCAAGATCAACAATATTCAAATCCACATCAGTATATTCAAAGTCAAATTCTTCCTCAACATGTACAATTTGTGAAGCCTTAGAGTCCTTGTATTGAAGCATTACGACATAGAGTCCTGGGTCAGTAGGAGCTATCCACTGCGTGAAAAAATTGCCTTGTTTAGTATCAGTGAATTCAAGACTGCTGTGAGGAGTACCATCCATTTTGTATACAGTGACGTAGAGGTTTTCGCGCCTATCAAAAATGGATTTTTCAGTTGCCCCATTAATAATCCAGATATCTTTTTCAGGATCAAATGAAATATCGTAAATAATACTATCACTATCAAGGACCAAATGCTTACTTAGATAGTCACCAATTTCAGATATCTTAGATTCAGCATCGACAAAATTTGCCAATTCAACCATCTTATTGGCATCAGTCATCATTTGATTATATTCATCTACATATGTTGAGAATCCGGCATTATGGAAAGTGGACACCATAGTTGAAAAAGCATCTAATTTTTTACGGAATTCAATACGTTTGATTTCATCAGAAGTGTAGCCAACATCAGAACCATACGGATCATCAGAATATGCTTTTGAAACAGAGCTCCATTCATTAAATAAATCACGGACTAGTTCATCAGCTTGATCAAGATCATTTTTGATCACAAGGTCTCGCACAGTATCAATTTTTTTGTTAAAAGTTTCAGTAAATTCAATGTAGTTAGGTAAGAAACGATTTTTAGTTAAACTCAGCTCCACTAAATTTTCTAAAGACTTTGCTCGCTGTAAAATGTCACTTGCACGAATTTTGTATGCATCTTTGTTGTAAGAATCCAAATCATTTTTGATTTTAGGAGATACGTCACTAACCCAACTCAGTAAAACTTCGATTCGGTCTATTCGAGTAATAGAGGGATTACCAGATTCCATTTGTTTTGCAGTGTTTAGAATTTTCAATGCATTATCAATTAAAAATAAATTTTCATAGTCAGCTTGCAATTCAGCTTTTTCTTTCATTGTTTTATATTGGAATTCTAAAATAGTCAGAGGACTTCTTTTCTCGCGGAGTTCGGTCATCGATTTATCAAATTCAGAGACAATTTCTAATACATCATCTATGGTGTCAGCATTTTCAACACGTTCTAAAAGAGATTTCCATTCAGATATGACTTCATTGTCAACCCCAGCGGATTGAGAAATTTCTACACTTTTGTTGATTCGAGATGCAATGTCAATGACTTGCGCCATTTGTCGAATTTCAGATTCAGATTCCAAAATATCGTTAACAGATGAAGCCAAGGCTAAATTATTACTTAATTTCTTCCAATCAGGGTAAATCAGGTTTGCAAGATCGCTATTTTCCTCAGAATCAGATGAAATGAATCTATCAACATTGTCAAGTTCTCGTAACAAGACGGCTGCCTGATGTAGTTCAGTAACTCGAATGGATGATGCAATTAATTCATCAATTGACTCTTTGGCCATCAATGAAGGTTTCAGAGAATCCCAATCATTTTGAACTAATCGATAAAGATCACTTTGCTTTCTTGAAACCACATCAAGATATCTAGACTTTGAAAGAACATCAATTAATTCACTGATTTCATCAGAATATACAGGAGCAGTCCCCCTTGCAAAAATAAAACCAACCTCATTTTTTACAGATTTGCTCATCACAGTATCAGATTTTTTCATCAAGTTCAACAGAGTTTCTTCTAATTCATCAAAAGTCGGTGTTCTTTGAGCAGATGCTTTTTCAGGATTTACGTTTCTAATATCCACAAAGGCATCAGTTAGTAAGTCAATTGATTTTGTTTTATCGCCTATTTCATAATAAAATGTAGATGCAAAAATGATTTCGTCAATAGATTTTGCAATTTCAAATGAAATCTCATCATCAGATAGTAATTTTTGTACTGAATCTAATGATGAAGAAATGGCAGGTCTGATCAAAGGATTAATTTCAAGGATCAAGTCATCTACATAGAATTCATTCCATAAAGCAACAAAGTCAGATTCTAATTCAGATAAACTATCTGGTTTTTGATCAGACACAGGAGATGAAATATCAAACAAATTTCCAATTGTGATTCCTTGTGCAGTTAGCAAATTTTTAGCGGAAGATACCATTTGTTCATTTGTTAATTCAGAAAAATCATTAGAAGATACACTAAATGTTGTAGTGGTAGAATAATCACCATAAAATAATTTAATCTCGTATTCTCCCGGAATTCCACAAATTCTACCCTCCAAAGGAATTACATTTGTGATAAAAGCACCATTTGGCAAAGGCATCAATTGTTGTATTTGGCACAAATCACCTTGAGGGTTGAAAATCTGCATTATTAGAAAAGAATCATCCAAAATATTTGCAATCTGCCCATAAACAAATAGGGGCTCACCACTATCATAATTGCCAAAATTTTCCAAGACAGTTATCCTGTCAGGTGTTTGTGCAGATGCGTATACAGGCATCAAAAGTACTATAAACAGACTCAAAACTACAGGGATCCGACTCACAAGGATCCAAATCTATGCTTATAGTACTTAAAACTTGGGCAGCTAGGGTATGAAATATTCGTTCAGTTTTATGAATTAAGTCATGGCAACTACCTGATAGTAGTTGCCAGACTCAATTGTTGGCACAGTGTTGGTTTGGAGGGTCTGGTAAGACATACAAAATGAATGGAACTGCTCAATAGTGCATTTTGCACAAGCATTACAAATCATGCTAGTAGGTTTGAAACATTCGGGACATCGTGTATTCTCGGATAATTTTCCACCACAGTTTCGGCATGATTCATCAGGCAATTCTCTTCAAAAATAATTATTAGAAATTGAATATAAAATACACGAAGAAGTTGTTCATATCAAAGATCAGTAAGACGAAGATTATAATGGAAATAAAAAATATTCTGAAATATGGATAAAGTCAGAACAACTTTTGATGAATGGGCTCAAAACGGAAGAGCCGAGTTAATGGAAGTTGAACACAGAAAAAATGTTTTAAAATTTTTAAAAACAATATCATTTGATCATCCATTTACATTTTTAGATGTAGGATGTGGTAATGGGTGGGTAGTTAGAAAAATTGCAAAAGAAAAGAAATGCAAGAAAGCCATAGGGATTGATAAAAGTAAAAAAATGATAATTCAATCTAAGAAGAAAAAAGACAGTGAAAAGGAAGAGTTTTTTCATACAGATATTGAATCAATGAAATACAAAGGAAAGTTTGATTTTATTTTTTCGATGGAATCATTGTATTATTCAGATTCTATTGAAATTGCATTAGAAAAAATATACAAATTGTTAAAACCAGGAGGAAAATTTTTCTGCGGAACTGATTTTTACACGGACAACAAGGCAACTGCAAGATGGGCAGAAATGATGAAAATTCAGATGCACCTTCACTCAAAAAAAGAATGGAAAAAATTTTTTCAAAATGCTGGATTCAAAGTGAAAACAAGACATGTCAAAGATTTGAAAAATAAGAAAAAATGGAAGAGAGAGCATGGGACTTTGTTCATCACAGGCATAAAACCTACAAAGTAATACTCAAATTCAATAAGCAGATAGACTAATCATGTGAGCTGGAGCACGACACGCTGCTACGGCAGAGGAAACTCCTCCCTCCAAACAGGAAATGTGATCTGGAGATAGATAATCAGAGATGGTTGGCAACGGAGCAGAAAATGATCCAATATGGCGCACTATGATGGCAAAACCTGAGGTTTCCATAAAAGGAATGAAAAAGACGACCCACATGGAGCAAAGCCAAACAGAACTTAAAGTTCCTGTACTAGGTTCAGGTAGGCTGCAAAGCGAAATATCGTGAAAACAGAAGGAGGGTTACTCCCAGCACACATACTTTTTCAATTCATACATGGATTCATATATGAAATTCATAATAATTATGAATATAAGAAATGGTGAAGAGGATTCAATGCCCATATTGTAAAAAACATCTTGCAGGTAAAGGCCATTTAGACAGACACATTAGAACAATCCACAAATCAAATAATTGAAAGTAAATTTTTAGAAAATATGAATTAAAAGTGCTTGATTAACTCATTGACTGAACTTGCTCTTTACAAATATCTGCGGCACATCCACATGATGCATCACAAAGACATGAACCTTGCATTGCACAGTCACATTCAGAGCCCATTTCTTCTGAAGCTGCACATCCACATGCTGCCTCTTCACGATGAGCCATTGTTGAAGGCTGATCAGTTGTTTCCTGAGGAGCAGTATTCTCATATACACTTCGTGTTTTTTGATAATCAGTATCATCTCTAAGTTGAGCCTCACCTCTATTAGTTTGATAACCACCAGAGGAAGCACTAGTTTGATAACCAACTAATCTACTTGGGTCAATTCCTTGTTGACCCTGTTTCTCATTTTTGAGTGATCTGCTACTAACAAAGAAGAATGCAATACCTGCAACAGCAGCTAACCCCGCCATTCCATAAACTATCATTACTGGGAAGTCACCTGTAGAGGTAGTCATGTAATCCTCAGGAGGAGTCGGAGTGACACCAGCAATTTCAACACCATCTAAAATATCTAAAGCGCCAAAGCCAATTGCTGCTAAGTTACCTTGATCAGAAGATTGGACACTTCTAACAACATATGGTTGATCAGCCATGATTTGAGCTTCAAAGACTCTTTCGACTTGTCTTCCTTCTCTAAGACTACTTTCACCCATAGTCCATGATGATACAACAAATCCAGCGATTTCTTCATTTAGTCCAAAGGTTCCAGCGTCTACATTGATTCCAGTTGGATCAAACAAAAAGTGCCAGTTAGTCAAGGGTTGTTCTAAAATAAAATCTGCATCAATGAGATGTCTACCTAAAACTTGTTCTGCTTCAGTACCTGCAAAATAAGTATAAACTTCAGGTTCATGATCTCTTAAAATGTTAAGTGGAATATTAATTTCAACACCATCAATGTTGATTTCTTTATCAGTGGTCATTCCCCTCCACCCTAAATCAATCAGCGTTCTCTGAGAATCTTTTGTGATAACATAATCAGTTAAAGTACCTTCTAAAATTACACGATAGTCAATAGAGGTATTGATATTTCTGGCCTTTAGGTGAAAATCATAAGATACATTCAGATCACTAATTTGTGCTTGACTTCCATCATTAGCAATTCCACGGTTTAGCTCATGCAACAAATCTTGGACGCCAGGATTTGAAATGTCGGCCTCTCCAGATACGGTCCATTCTTTTCCTTGTAATTCATCAAAAAGATTACCTCCATTAGGATATTCAATAAAGACTGTTTTTAGATAAGTCATTTTGAAAGGAGATGTTTCAGTATTAGGGTTAATTCTAGCATCTAATTGGGCTGCCCAAACAGGAGTACTAGTACCAACAACAAGAAGAGTTGCTAGCAAAACAGACATAATTACAGCCCGAGACACGAGTAAAATTCATGAAAATACGCTAATAAACTTATCCTAATTAGCCAGATCGGCAGTTTTTGAAAAAGTAATATTGAGTGACAATCACCAGATATTCAGTTTTAGAGGAATATGATATGATTACAGTTTTAGCAGGAGGAACAGGTTCGGTAAAATTAGTCAGAGGACTAGTGGCTCAAGAATCCAAAGTCAATGTCATTAGTAATGTTGGAGACAATTATTGGTTATACGGACTATACGTTTGCCCAGACATTGATACTATCGTATATGGATTAGCAGATCTGCTTGACCAAGAAAGAGGATGGGGAATGAAAAAAGACACATTCAACTTTTTACGTCAAATGGAAGTTTTTGGTGAAGAGACTTGGTTCAGAGTAGGAGACAGAGATGCTGCAACACATTTGATCAGAACAAATATGTTGAAAAATGGAAAAAATCTAAGCGACATTACAAAATGGATGTGTGAGAAATTTGCAGTCAGTGCAAACATCATACCAGTTACAGATAACAGTATTGAAACACGAATTACCACAGACAAAGGAGAATTACATTTACAAGAATATTGGGTCAAGCATAGAGGAAAAGATCCAGTTGAAGGAATTCAATATATTGGAGCAGACAAGGCTCGTCCAAATCCTGAAGCAGTGAATGCAATTCATGATGCAGACATGGTAATTTTAGCACCTGGAAACCCATTAACATCAATTGGACCTATGCTTCAGATTAAAGGAATTAGAAAAGAATTATCAAAAATAAAGAAAAAAGTGGTTGCCATCAGTCCATTAATAGGAGATAATGCAATTAGTGGACCTGCAGCAAAATATATGCAAGCCGCGGGAATTGAATCAAATGCTTACGGATTGGCAAAAATGTATTCGGATGTATGTTCAAACATCATAATAGATACCAAAGATAAAATGCTAACAAAGAAGATTCAAAGTTTGGATATGAAAGTATTTGAAACAAAAATCACTATGAAAAATAAATTAGCAGAAGATGCATTAGCAAATTTCATTTTAAAACAAGTACACGTGTAATTTGAAAATAGCAGCAATAATTCCTGTAAAGACTTTCTCTAAAGCAAAGTCACGTTTAGATTTATCTTCACAACAAGTAGAGGAGTTATGTAAAGTGATGCTAGATGAAATTTTGCATACATTATCCATATCACCTCAAATTGAGAAGATAATCATGATAACAAAAGAAGAAAAAGCAATAGAGATTGGAAAAAAATACAATACAATTACAATTAGAGATGAGAATGAAGAGAGTGTCAACAGTGCAGTTGCATTAGCAGACAAATATCTTTTAGAGAATAATTTTGATGCATCTATCGTATTTCCACAAGACATCCCATTTATGAAAACCCAAGATATTGATTTCATGTTAAATTACAAAATGCATCCAAATTTTGCAATCATAGTTCCATCCAGAAGATTTGATGGAACAAATGCGCTAGCAAGAATGCCAGTGGATTTGATGAAGACACATTATGATGAAGACAGTTACAAAATCCATATGAACACTGCTAAAGAGCACACACTCAATGTTGCAATGGTATTTGTGAAGAGAATAATGTGGGACGTAGATAATAAAGAAGATTTGAAATTCCTACTAGAACAAAATGAAAAACCAGTGATTTCAGAAAAAATCAAAAAAATCTTAGAGTTAAATTAAAAGCAAACAAAAATAGTAAATTTCCAATTCATAATTGAAATCAACAACAAACTTATAAGCAATGAATTAGAAAATCTTAAATATCATCATAAAAGGTTTTGAGAGATAAATGGTTAAAACAACTAATCCAAAAGACAAGTGTCCCAGATGTGGTAAGGGAACCCTAGTTACTGATGCCAATACTGGAGAAAATTTTTGTGGGAAATGTGGATTTGTTATTACTGATAAAGTAGAAGAGTCAGGCCCAGAATGGAGGTCGTTTTCAAATGAAGGTGAAAACAAAAGTAGAGCAGGAGTTCCAACATCACTTGCCATGCACGATATGGGTCTTGCCACTGTAATCAATCCACAAAATAGAGATGCCACAGGTAAGCCTCTAACTGCAGCAATGAAAAGTACCATTGAGAGACTAAGAACATGGGATAGTAGAAGTCAAGTTCATGAACCAGTCGATAGAAATTTCAGACAAGCATTTAGTGAATTAGACAGATTAAAAGACAAACTTGCAGTGGGGGATTCTGTAATTGAGAAAGCAGCTTACATTTACAGAAAAGCATTAGAAAAAGGTCTAGTTAGGGGTCGTTCAATTTCAGCTTTAATTGCATCTGCGCTTTATGCAGCATGTAGAGATACAGAAACACCAAGAACACTAAAAGATATTGGTCAAGCAAGTAATATCAAACGTAAAGATATTGCAAGGTGTTATCGTCTACTGTTAAGAGAATTAAATTTAAAAATGCCAGTAGTAGATCCAGTCAAATGTATTTCAAGGATAGCAAGTAAAGCAGGATTATCAGAGAAAACAAAAAGAAAAGCAACAAAGATATTGCAAACTGCTGAAGAGCAAAAAATTTCAGCAGGCAAAGATCCTATGGGATTAGCTGCGGCTGCACTTTATGTAGCGTGTGTAACTAATGGAGAAAATAAAACTCAGAGAGACGTAGCAGAAGCTGCAGGAGTGACTGAAGTGACAATTAGGAATAGATACAAGGGTTTGAAAGTAGCACTAAACCTCTAAGTCAGGTTCTTTTTTAGAGTAAAATCTATTTACAAATAAAATGCATATTGAGAATGCACCGGAAATCAAGAGCAATAATTCCAGAGTAGACATCAATGAATGAGAAAAAGCATCATTAATGGAAATCATATTTATCTGAGAGATGAAATTTACATATGAAAATACAAAATAATTCGTAGCCCAATGAATCAAAAGAGATGCGACGAATCCATACCTAAGATATACCCAGCCAAGGATAATTCCACTTGCAGTAGCTTGTGCAAATTTACCTTCACTCCATGAATCTCCAAAAGCAACATGCATGAAACCAAAAAGGACACCTACAAAAACTATCAAAGATATAGCTTTTTTCGAGTTGTAAATATGCAAAAAGTTTGGATTCCATAAACAAGTGATAAAATATTTCATCGAAGATTTGTGAGAGTAAAGAGCAAACAAAGGAACCCCAATCAAAAGAATGCGAAACCCTAATTCTTCAATTAAAGGAGCAAGACTGACATAAAAAAATTGAATGAGATTATTGTCATCAAGAGGCGGTACAATTTCAATGCCAAATCCTTCTTGTACAAAATTAATCAATGCTGAAATTAAAATTAAGATTGAAAACCATTTTGTTATACCAATCATATAGTTTAGTCTAGTATTATATCGACCAAAGGAGATTATTGGGGAAAGTGTTTTCAAGAAATTATGTTTTGGTCCCAGAATTGCAATTACAAAAAGAATCAAGTACAAAGTCCATAAAACGACAAACACGTCACCAATACTAAGATCTAGAGGGGCTTGATAAAATTCAGTACCAGCAAAAAGATCCAAATGTGTGAAAGGATATTCATAATTGATATCACCGCCAATATCACTTTCAAAAACTACAAAGATACCAATTGGAAAAGATACAAGAAGTAAGCCAAAAACAACTGAAAGCAATGCTGTGAAAGGGATTCCAATTAATTGGAGAAATTTGTTTGAATTTTGCAATTCACTCTAATGTAGTTCGATAGTATCTTCTGCAAATCCCAAATTTATCAAAGTGTCTTTGATTGTGTCTCGATGATCACCTTGTAAGAAAATGTAACCTTCTTTTGCAGTCCCCCCACAAGCATATTTGTTTTTGAGTTCTTTTGCAACAGTTTCTAAATTGTTTAACTTAGGATCCAATCCTTCAATCATAGTACCCTTTTTCTTAAAACGTCTAGTTTCTAATCGAATAATTATCTTAGTACTATCTTTGGCAAGTTCACCACAAGCACACAAATCTTCTGGAAGACCACAAGTATTACAAATTACCGCCATTCGTTCGAAATAATTTCAATTATTCACACTATTAAGCCTTGTTTGAACAGGATTGAAAAATGAAAAACAATCGTATTTTTTAAACAGAAAATTAATGAAATATTATGACAGAAGATCTTACAAAAAAAGCTGCAGAAATGCTACTAAAAGGAGCAACACTACTCAGCGAACCATGTCCATATTGTAAAGGAGTAAGAGTGATGAAACAAGGGCAGGCATTGTGCATTAGTTGTGGTCGTCAACCAGAAAAAAAAGAGATTCCAAAACAAAGTCAAACAGAAGAAACATCACCATCAATAGAAAAAACATTGGAAAAAAAGATGGAGATTCTTACAAAAGAATTAGAAAATGAAAAAGATCATGAAAAACAGCAAAATATTCTCAAAACGATCAATTCCCTATTAGAAACAATGGGAAAATTAAAGAAAAAACAATAAAGTTTTTATGTTAAAATCCGCGATGACGAATTGTAATGGCAGATAAGAAATCAGCACCACTTCCAGCATCAAGTGGAGGTCTCATGAGATTCTTTGAAGATGAGACAAAAGGATTCAAATTAGATCCAAAAATTGTAGTATCAATTCCAATCAGCTTAATTGCAATTTCATGGATAATCGATTTATTTCTAGCTCCGTGAATAAACAATGGAAAAAGCTTCAGACGATGTTTCAAACATACACAATAGGTTCTCCCTTACTTTAGTTAATCCATCATCACATTATTTCTCACTAGTCGTTTCACTGGTAGTAGCTTCAGTTTCAGTTTTAGCAATATATTTTGGATATTTAGGTAATTTAGGGTTTGAAGAAAATTGGTATAGACTACCAATTGTTTTAGCAGTACTAGTTTTAACACAATTACTTGATACACGATTCTCAAAGAAAAAAGAATATTCAAAGTCATTGCATTCCTCACTTTTTGGAAACATGTTATTGACAGTTACGCTTTTGATGGGAATACTCTCAAGTATTGTTTTATCAAAGGACTTGCAATTATTTTTCATAACTTTCGGAATATTGCTTTTTGCAAGTTTCAGAATAGGAATTTACACTACAACATTAGGTGCAAGTCTCAAAAAAGCATGGACGATTTGTCTAATTCAGCCATTAGCAATGTATTTTGTGTTAATTCCTCAAGATATGTGGGTTTCAATTCTTAGCGAACCAATTGGATTAGGATATGGAATTTCTTTTATGGTTATTGCAAGTGTATGGTCAGTCCTAACAGATAGAGCAGGAAGACCAGGTATGGAGAGCACACATAAAACAATTCAAGCATATCTTGCATCTCAAGGAAATGATTTTGCAGATGCAGAAGAGTTAATGGAGCAACGCTCAAGTGAAACCAAAGTATCCACATCACAAATAAAATTTTCAACACATGATGGCCAAAAAGAATTCAGGATGGTACTACCAGGAATTCACCCGGGTCCATATCATCCCGTAGGAGGAAGCAATATTCCCTACCTGATTTACAAGAATCTGTCGTCATCAGCAATGATTATGCACAGTATTTCAGACCATGCATTAAATCTTCCATCAAGAAATGAAGTTGAAAAATATTTGAAAAATTTAGAAAAAAGCAAAGTCAAGGAAGAAGGAATGAAATGTACAGAACCAGTAACAGTTCAAATTAACAAAGCTAGAGTAACAGGTTTGCTTTTTGAAAATAACCCATTGTTATTTTTATCATTATCACCACATGGAATGGAAGATCTTCCCAGCTACATAATGACGGAAATTGTCCAATATGCAAAAAATCGAAATTACACAAGAACGATGATAGTGGATTGCCATAATGCTATGGGAGAAGAAATTTCAAAAGATGATGGTGAAGACATGCTAAAAGCCGCTAAATCATGTTTAGACTCTTTGATTACAAAAGATAGTTTCCCAATAGAGTTCGGCTATGCCAATACTGATGAAATGGATGTTTGGACAGAAGATTTGGGAATGGGAGGATTGGGAATTATTTGTTTAAAACTAAACGAGAAAAAATATTTTCTTGGATGGGCAGATTCTAATAACATGGAAAATGGTGTTAGGGAAAAAATTATAGATATTTTTGCAAAGAAAGATTATCAATTACTTGAAATTTGTACATCAGATACACATTACGCCCCAGTCAAAGCTAGAAACAGAAATGGATACTACCAATTAGGATTAATTACAAGCGCAGACAAACTAGCAAAATGGTTTTTTGAAATTGCAAAAAAGGCAGAACAGAATACCGGAAAAGCAAAATTTGAAATTTTAGAAAATGAAACCAATGTCAAAGTGATGGGCCAAGGAATTTACGAAGATTATTCCAAAGCGTTAGATAATTCTCTAAAAATCACCAAGGGGTTTGTGATTGGAGGAGTAATATTTTTTGTAACTAGTCTGTTCCTATAGTCTTCATTTGATCAATGTTTCCGTAAAATTCATCAATAAATGATGCAAATTGAAAAATAGGAACAATAGGCACATTTTCTATAAAATCAATTTTGTCTTGATATAATGTCACAATTACAGGCACGGCAATGGCGCCAGGAGTTTTTGAGACATATTGTTTAGTCCTTTCAATTTGTTTTTTAACAGCAGTAGATAATGCAGATGTACTATATTGTTTCCAGTGTTTGCAGTCAATTAAAATTGCAATCCCAAGTCTAATTCCTACCACATCTATTTCCATCCTAGGTTTTGTCAACATCATATTTTTTAATACTGCAAAATTTTTTTCAGATAATATTTCAGCAGTTAATCCTTCAAAATCCCTCCAATCCAATGCGATAGAAATTTCATCAATTGGTGAACCATGTTCAAGTAAAGATACTGCAATTTTTAATTTATCACCAACTTCAAAATAATAAAAATCATCTTGTTTTGTTCCAATATTATTTTTAATAAATTCATCCAAAATTATTTTAGAATCATCGGGATTCATTTTTGTAACAGCAGAAAAATCTTTAACAGACACGCCGCCGGGAATAATTCCCTGCAATCCGGCTATCATTTTAGGATGAATTTTCAATTGTAATTTTTGAGGCATTTTAGAAATATAGGTTTTAGGAGATAATAACATGAGGGTATAATAATATAGGTTTTATTACATGGTTTTGAAAGTAATGACATGAAAATTATGCTAGTTATCATGCTAGCTTTTTCAGTATCGTCAATAATGTATAATGAATCATTTGCAGAAAAAAATACATTTTTTGATTCAGTGAAATTCATACAATATTTGGATGAAAATACAGCATTAGAAGAAGTACGTAATGGAAATCTTGATTTGTATTACTATACAATATCACCTGACAGATTAGAAAATAAGCAAAACGTTGAAGGATTGCAGATTTTTGATTCTACAGGGGGTTCCTATAGTATTCTAATGAATCCCGCAGAATCAGAAAAATTCAATCCTTTTTCAAGCCAGGATATCAGATTTGCATTAAATTACCTAGTAGATAGAAAGCTAATTGTAAATGAATTGATGGGAGGATATGGTTCCCCAATCATTTCATACTATGGCCCATCAGATCCGGAATATCTTACAGTTGTGGAACAACTTGAGACATTTAATTTCAAATACAATCCCACACTTGCAGAAAAAATCATCTCAAGAGCATTAGAAGAGAAAGGAGCAATCAAAAACAATGGAAAGTGGGAAATGAAAGGGATTCCAATAGAGATCACAATTTTTATCAGAAGCGATGATCCAGTAAGAAAATCCATAGGGGAAATACTATCAGTAGAGTTAGAAAAAATAGGATTTTCAATAAAAAAAGATTTTGGGGATTTGAATAAAGCATTTGTTGTAGTTTATGGTTCGAATCCTTCAGATGTAAAATGGAATTTATACACAGAAGGATGGGGCCGTTCTGCGTTTGTAAGATATGATTCAGTAGGACTAGGTCAGATGTATTCACCTTGGTTTTCAAATATGCCAGGATTCAATGATCCAACATATTGGAATTACAAAAATGACAAATTAGATACTCTCACTCAAAAAATATACACCGGTGATTTTGAAACAGAAGAACAAAGAACAGAATTAATTCAAGAATCTGTTGTTGAAGGAGTAAATGAGTCAGTCAGAATTTTTTTGGCAAGTAAAATAGATCAATATGTTGCCAATGAAAAAATCAGTGGGGTTGTAAATGATTTTGGAGCAGGTGTTCCAAGCAGATTTACTCCTATTAATGCCAAAGGCAATCATGATGAATTAGTTATAGGAGTCAAACAAATCTACCAAGGAGCATGGAATCCAATTATGGGATTAACAGATAGTTACAGCAGACATATTTGGGGCATAATTTCAGATCCTGCAACGTTCAAACATCCCTTTACAGGTGAAACGTTTCCAGTGAGAGCAACATGGGAAGTCAAAACAAAGGGACCTAATGAAAAAATCAACATTCCACAAGAAGCAAAAATTTGGAGTCCCGTATTGCAAAAATGGGAAAATGTAGATGAAGATGCACAGGCTACCAGCAGAGTTACATTTGATTTTAAATTCAGCAATTGGCATAATGGCGAAAAGATGGACATGAATGATGTTTTGCATTCATTGTATTTTACAATAGAGTGGGGAACTCAGACAGATGAAAATGATAAATCATTTGACACCGAATTTACGCCAAGAGCTGCTCAAAACATACAGACAATCAAAGGAATAAACCAAATTGATGAGGATACAATTGAAGTGTATGTAGATTATTGGCATTTTGATGAAGGAGAGATTGCGGATTGGGCAGTTTTGTGGAGCTCTGTTCCTTGGGAAATCACTTCTGCAATGGAAAACGCAGTAATAGATAGAAAAGTGTCATTCTCAAGATCAGGTGCAACTAGCAAAAATGTAAACTGGATATCATTAATCATTCCTAATGATGCAAATACGATTAAAAGCTATTTGCAAGAATTCAAAGAAAAAAAATACATCCCTGAAGCATTAAAAGGAAATAACCAAGATTCAGAATATTATCAAAACAGATATGATTCTTCAATAAGTTGGATTCAAAATAAACATCATGCTGTAATAAGTAATGGTCCGTTTTATTTAGAATCATATTCACCAGAATCAAGAACCATCAAAGTATCTGCATTTGATGATGATTCATATCCATTCAAAAAAGGAGAATGGGAAAGATTTGAAAACACAGAATTTCCAATAATTGAAAAAATAGATATGAAAAAATCAATTCAGCGAGGAGAAGAGATTACGTTAACTATTGAGACGAAAAATTCAGATTCAATATTATATTTTTTGACAAATAATCAAGGAGAAAAAATTATTTCAAAGACACAAAATGTTAAAGAATCAAACACAGTCATCAAAATACCATCAGAAGAATCCAGTAAACTAGGCATAGGATCAAGCAATATCAAAATATTTGCAATTTCAAACTCAGTTTTAAAGCCTGATTTTTATGAATCAAGTTTCATTGTTACAGACAACATTGTTGAATTACCGATTAGCAGTTATGAAAACACAGAATTTTCCGAAAACGAATCAACGTATTGGATTTGGATTGCACCAATTATTGTTATTCTAGGAATTGTAGTATATCTTAAAAGAAGAAACTAAATCAGACCATAATCTTTTAAAATCAATTCTATCTGAGATTCATTTTCAAGTTTAGAATATTCCTCTAGAAGATTTTGATTGAGTTCATAAAATGTATGACCCCATTTGAATTTATCAAGCAATTCTAA
Source organism: Candidatus Nitrosopumilus sediminis (assembly GCF_000299395.1). NCBI lineage: Archaea > Thermoproteati > Nitrososphaerota > Nitrososphaeria > Nitrosopumilales > Nitrosopumilaceae > Nitrosopumilus > Candidatus Nitrosopumilus sediminis. The sequence goes on along the minus strand of NC_018656.1, from coordinate 524,872 downwards.
GGCTTGTTCTTTAGAACCCAAAATAAATAATGATGCGGCCAATGCTTCAACAGTAGTTAATTTATTCAATTTGGAATAGTTTACAGGATTTCCAGCCAATAATGGAGGAAGTTTTCTTTTGATACCATCAAATTTTTTAGAAAATGCCTGATCTGCAAGATTCCAAGAGCAATCAATTCCTATAATGGAATGAATTGATGATTTATCTTTAGGCAGTAAAGTTTTTTCAGAAAATGGATCTAAGACCAATCCTTTTGAACCAATTTTTTTAATATTTTGAGCGAGGCCAAATTTTACCATTTTAGCAGCTGTGCATTTTTTAGGATCATCTTGGTAAAACATCAAAACTTGTAATTTCATGCTAACAAAGAATAAGATTCACAGAGTATTTTGAATTTACTCTAATGTTTTGTATGTAACTTTATAATAAAATCTTGTAACTTGTTCATCCTTGATTACCTCGACGTTCCAATTGGCATCAGGCAAAAATGTATTTTCAGATTCAGGTAAAATGCTGAACTTTTCCAAACGTACATCAGGGCCACTATATCTTACCTTAAGACTTATTCCATCTACATCTACAACATCATAGATTTGGCCTGGTTTTCTGGTAGATTCTTTTACCAAACAATCAGCATCAGATCCAATAATACACGTGCCAAATTCAGTTGATACTTTGAGGTTCACATTAGATTCATCTCCTCTTGCAGGAGTAATCAAAGAGCCTGAAATCACTCTAGGTGAAATAACTACATCTTCAGAAATTTTATCTTGAGTAGTAATTGAGATCATCTTCTCAGATATTCTGTTTTCTTTCTCAATTACAGTGTTAGATTTTTCAACAATTGGTTTTTCAACAACATTGAATTTGACCGATTTTTTCTCAAAATCAGCATCAACTGTTACTTCGTATGTTCCAATAGATGTTGCTTTATCAGGAATTACAAATTGATGTGTGAAAGATCCAGAAGGGCTTGGACGAATTGTAGTCACAGGTCCTGTATTTTTTCCACAAATAAACGAGCCACAAGTAATTTCAGTTTCAGATTTCTTGATTATACTCACATCAAATCCTTCAAGATAGATTAGCTTGTTTGGTTTTCCACTAATTGAAACAACATCGCCAGGATAATATTCAGATTTGTCAGTATTTACTAAAAGAGTCAAATCAGCGTCTATGCCGAAAATGAAATCATTTGTCACACTAAATTCAGACTTTGCAGAAGCCTTAGAGTAAGATGCTTTTACAGAATAGAGACCTTCACTAAATATGGTAGCTGGTAATTCAAAGAGACTTGAAAAGTCACCACCTTGATTGGGGTAAACAGAAGATTCATGGATTTGTTTGAAAGGGAATTTACCATCAAGTACTTTGATAGTAACTCGTTCAGGTACTACAAGGCCTTCAGTACCTTGTTGACGTTTAATGACATTTCCAATGACTTTTAATTTTTCACCAGCCTTGTACAATGATTTTTCAGTAGATACAAAGAGAGGTGTTTTGGATAATGAATCATTTTCAGGATCTGCAGAAACTTTGAAGAAAAGATCTAGATTATTAGAACCAATTGAAACCCTAATTTTGTATACTCCAAAATTTGATTTTTGTATGTCCCTTTCAGAAGCATCAAGTTTCAAGCTTGCAGGTTTCTCACTTATCGGAGTAACCCAAGACCATGAGAAACGTTGATTGTCAATTGTTGTACCAGAATTGCGAACACTTCCATCAGGTTTTGTAAGTGAAATCTCAACTGAATTAATACCGGTTAATGGCGCAATACCATTGAGATAAACAGTCTCTCCCAATCCATATACTTCCTTATCAAGTGTAATTACAGGTCCGCCTTTCAAATCAAGAGAATCCTCAATGGAGAATAGATTTACTGCAGTATGACCAGAATATTGGGATTTTACAAGATAGTTACCTTTAGTGAAGATGTTTTTGTTCACATCAACTTGCAAAAAGTATCTACCAGAAGTTTCAGGAATAGCAGTAAAAGAATATCCTATATCAGCAGGGTTCTTTTTTGACAAGGATTCAATTGTCAAAGGAGTTCCATCTTCATGAGAAATAGAAATTTTTACCCCTGTACCAGAGCTATAACTGGTATTACTATAAGGATCCTTTACAAAACCACTAATCATCATAGTATCACCAAATTCATAGACGGCCTTATCCATTTCAACTGTCAAGGGCGTATCAGAGGCAACATAGTTTTCAGGATCAGATACAACAGGAATTATAATTTTTGCAGAACCAATTTCTTTAGATACAGAAATTTTGTAATCACCCAATCTAAGAGAATTATTTGGAATGGTAAAAGAGTAATCAAATGAACCGTCACCTTTGAGAGTTACAGCATCTAAAATTTTAAATCCAGATGTACTACTTGAAGAGGAACTCAAAAGTGAAGTTTGTTTTGTCTGAACAATTTCCAAATCCAACGTATTGACAAAAACTTTGTTTACTCTACCAGAAATTTTTACCACATCACCCAAACCATATGCTTTCTTATCGGACCATAAAGATATAGGAACATCTTCTTTGATATCTTTTACAACCTCAAACGATGCAGATGCAGATTTGTCAAAATATTCTGCAACAATATCATATGATCCATAACCAGGATTTACAGTAGTTATGAAAATATTAGTCATGAATTTACCGTTTGTTGGAAAGAGATTTCCATTATAGATCAGCTTTCCATTAAAATCAGTTACAGTGAATTTCATCCCCTCAAAAGGAATAATCTCATCAGCAAAACCGGTGATGTAAACGGTCTGTCCCGGAATATATTGCGATTTATCAGTGACAATACTTAGTTCTCCATCCTGTTTGATATCCTTTTGAATTATTTCATACCCTACGGAAAAACTTGCGGTATCAGTGGCACCACCATAACTTACAGTTACGTCATAATCGCCCTCATTAATTCCCAAGACCTGATGTAAACTAAGGGTTGTTTTGTAATTCAGATTAAGATCAGGATAAAGGTTTACAGTTTTATCAAAATTAGGTCCAGAAATAGTAACTACTATTTGTTCAGGTTTAAAGAAAGGCTTTACAACAAACACCTCTTTAGAAACGCTTCCAGAAATTGTTGCTACTTCTCCAAAGGTATAGAATGGTTTGTTAGATGAAGCAGTTACACTAACACCATCAAGGGTTTGTGTTTGGACTAATTTGCCATTAGAAGATCCAGCAGTTGAAGTTACAAACTTCCAATCACTGGAACTATCAGAATCAAAACCATCATAGATTCTTTGCCAAGAAGTAAAATCATTTTTGATATCAGAAATTGCAGGAGTCTTGTCAATTACAACATTGTTTTCATCTCTAAGTTCAACTGACTCACTAACATCGGTAAACCAAACACTTTGGTAAGAATACGTTAGAAATTGTCCCGGTTTGATTACAGCTCCAAATGGAATGGTCATTGTTTTTTTAAGGGTTGTAGTAGAGGCAATGCTCCATCCACTCATGTCAATATCAGAGTCAGTGGGATTGTACAGTTCTATCCATTCAGAGACGGATTTAGAATCATCACCAGGCGGATTAATGTCGACTTCGTTAATTACAACATGGTCAGCAGTTTGAGCATATGCAGGTACTAAAATTCCTACAAAAAGGAGGATAGAAAATACTATTGGCACATTACGATTCATTGTTAATTCCTGATTTGATTGCCAAATAGACTCATTTTAGAATTGAATTGAGCAAAAGTTGAGCTAGTTGTTAAAGTTGACCTTAGAAATCCGACTTTTTGTGGCTTTTTCATGCGTAAAATAGGTATTTTTGTTATTTAGAGGATCCGTAGGAATCATTCACAAAGAAAGACAGATTTTCCAACACATTAGCTGTAATTACAGGATACACCCATGGCCTTAAAACCAATTTCAGTTTTGTCTAATTATGAAAAATTCAACAGCAAGCATATTGTTTGGATTACTTGCAGTAATCATGATTAGTTCTCCAGTATTTGCTCAGGGATATTCAGATGATTTCAGACAACTGGATGAAGAATTTAGAGAAAAATTTCAGGCATTAGAAGAAGAATTTCATGAAAAAAGATTGCAATTAGAGAGAGAAGTTGAAGAAAATATGATGGATAAGTATCATCAGGCAGAACAAGAAAGAGGGGAATTAGAGTATCAATATAAGATTAAATTTCAAGAATTAGATTATGAGCAAGAAAATGCACTAAGAAATTTGGAGCAAGAGGTTTTTCAAAGAGAAGATCTTACAGAAGAGCAAACTCGCCAAATGTTCGATGAAATATTTAAAAAATTTGAAGAACAGCGCAGAGTAATAGAAGATCAGATGTATCAAGAAATGAATTCTAGAGATTACTCATTAGATGATGAAATGTATCGTGAATTTGATAATCAAAGAATGGAATTAGAAAAAGAGTTTGATCAGAAAAGAATTGAACTAGAGCACGAGTTTCAAAAGCAACAGATGGAGTTAAAACCAAAGAACCACATGAATATGATCCTGAATGGCAAATAATAGAACCATTAGCAAACAAAATCATGGAAAATATTCCGATGGAGGAAATCCAAGGTCTGTGGATGGCAGGAGATATAGACGTACTACTTAATTTGATAATATCAAAGACGGACCTGACATCTGAAGAAGCAAAACGTGTTTTGATGTTTTTTGAAAAATATGAAGGGGACAGTAGACAAGATTACAGAGAAGATCATTTAAAGTATAATGAATATGTCCAAACAGAATCAGCATATCCACAACATGATTATGCAGAATCACAAAATAGGCTATACGATGATTCAAATGCGCAAATATTAGAACAACAAATTATAGATTTACAAGAAGAAAATCAAGAACTTAAAAGAGAAATTTCAAAACTTGAAAAGAAACTATCTGAACTTAATGAGGTAGTAATGGAGCAAGTTAAATTCATCTATGATTGGGTACTGAATCAATAAAATTAGAACGCTTTTTCGTAATTCCAATCCAACATTGTTGTTAAAGTCATATATCTTAAAACCATCAAAGATCATGATGATTTTTCAGTATTAAGGCATGCGTATGAGTTATTCTTGAGAATAGTCACATTTTGGGCATTTTTTATCAATAATCCTAGAACCGCATTCCATGCATATTCCATCACCAACAGCATTTGAAATGGATTGTCGTCTCTTATCCACATACAGTTTGATTATAAAATATACCAATACCCCAATTAACGCAGAATAGTGAAATGGAACATATTGTGTTATTCCAAGAACGACAAGAAAAATACCTACAATCAAAATAATGTCGCGCCTTTCAAATTTCAATAATCCAAAGGAATCAAATTATTCATAAAAAGATGCCGGAGCTCAGACTCAATTAGTTTACTTCATTTCAAAGTCATTACTCTAACTCTTCCTCATTGCTCGGCGATTAGATTAGAAAAGGATTTGATAATAAGATGATGATGGTGGGATTGGGGAAATTTGAATTCCCGACCTCTGCGTCCCAAACGCAGAATCATACCAAGCTAGACCACAATCCCAACAAATCCAGAAAATCGCCCAATTTAAGCTTCACAGATAATCATTTTAAAGGCAAAACTAGGATCGAAGTCGTGCAAACAGAACAATACATCAAAGCAGGAAAAATCGCGTCAGAAGTAAGAGAGATGGTAAGAGTAAAAGACTGGATAGGTAAATCAGTTTTTGAAATTTGTGAAGAGGTAGAAGGAGAGATTAAAAAAAGAGGTGCAAAATGTGCATTTCCAGTAAATGCAAGTATTAATGAAATTGCAGCGCACTATACTGCAGAACCAAATGATCCAATTACAATCAAAGACACAGATTTAGTGAAAATTGATCTGGGGGCACAGATTGACGGATATATTGCAGATACAGCAGTGACTGTATGTTATGATGCACAATTTGACGGACTGGTTCAAGCAGCAGAAGAAGCATTAGCAAATGCAATGTCAATGATAAAAACAGGAGTCAAAGCTAGCGACATAGGACGAACCATTGAAACAACAATTAAAAAAATGGGATTCAAACCAATTGCAAATCTTAGTGGTCATTCATTGGATCAATATACAATTCATGCAGGAAAATCAATTCCAAACATTTGGTCAATTGGAGGATTTTCACTTTCAGAAAATTCGGCATATGCATGTGAGCCATTTGTAACAACAGAGCAAGGAGGAGGATTTGTGAGAAACGGACAAATAAAAAATATTTTCGCGTTGAATTCACGAAAGAAAACAAAAAATGATGAAGCAGACAGAATGCTTGATTTTATTTGGGAGAATTGCAATATGTTGCCATTTGCACTAAGATGGTTAACAAATGAATGGGAAGAGAAAAAAGCACGGGAATTGTTAGATTTCTTAGTAAAGAAAAAAGCTGTTCAAGCATACCCAATACTAATTGAAGTAAACGAGCAAAGAGTTGCACAAGCAGAACACACATTCATTCCAAATGAGAATGGAGTGATAGTAACTACTCGTGTAGAATAAACATCAAGAGGCGTAGAAAAACGTGAGTGATGAAATCAGACCATGTCCAAAATGTGGAGGATTGATGTTCAAAGAGCATGGAGAGGATGTATCATGGTTTTGTCCTACATGTAATGTGAAATACAAAACAAAATAAACTAAAATTTACTGCTCAATAGTTTCACCAAAGATTTTTTCAATTCGAGTCAACCCATCACAAGAATTGCATTTTGTAGACTTTGTAAATAAAACATCACCATCATGGAATTTTCTTTTTGTCAATGTGCCACATTTAGTGCATTTCTCTACAGTATATGCAGTGGTGATTTTTTTCTTTGAAAAAATCATTGTGGGACTCCCGCAGTATTGCCAACACCTATGATCAACACAGATTGTCCCTGACTAGTATTTTCATGAATCATCTCAAATACTTGTGCACGTACATCTTCAGCAGTATCAGCAATTTCTTTTGTCATCAAAGTGATTGCTTCTTTGACAGATTGTTTTATCACAATAGAGAAGATGGGGATTTTTTTACTTGTAGCAATTGCCTCGATTTGAAATCTTTCAGTGCCAATACCTCCAATGGCAGCACCGAATCCTTGAGCAGTGGTTGCTGAATCTTCACCTTCCATTTTCAATGCAGCATCAACCATAATTATTGCATCAATTTTATTTTTCATAGTAATTGTTTCTAGGGCATCTGCAGGTCTTCCAACTGTAGAGCCAGGACCTTCAGCTTTTAAAAGGAATAATTTTCTACCTTCAAAATCAATTTGTGAAAGAGATGTTTGAAATGCAATATTTTCTTTTTGGTGTTCTAACATCATTTTTCCAACAACCATTGGGCCAATTCCATCACCTACTGGCTGACCAGATTTGAATGCAGGAATTGCATCTTTCATTGCCTCTGCTTGTTCCATTATAAAAGGCAGAATCATTTGCAATGGTAAAATTAAAGGATAGTTGTTTTGTTTTTTAGCAGTCAAGAACATGTGATTAATGATTTTGTATATCATTTGTAAGGAAGATGCAATTTCAAGTAATGTTTGGACTTTGGTTAATTCAATGTCACTCATTTCAAGAGACATTGATTTTACATGAGTTCTAGTGTAATCCTCTCTAGATCTAACTGTGTGTTGTACTTTGTCAACAATGCCGTTAGGATCCATGTCAACTGGCATGATAGTAAAATAATCTAAAAATTTATCAATTTTTTTTAAATGGTCATCTTTTACTTTGAGATTATTTTTAAGATAATTGATTAATTCAGTTCGAGATTCTTCTCTGAAACTATCTAATTTTGCAATTCCTTTTTTAATTTCCCTTGATGTAACAAAAAGCTGTATTTGTTGTCCGTAAAATACAAAAAGAATTATCGGAAGAATCCAAACGAGCATCATCAGGGGATTTGTATCATCACTCATCGAAAACAACTGATCAAAATCAAAATTTGTAAAATTCACTAGAATCAACCATTCTCAGAACCAAATTAAAGCATTCGTCCCAATTTCAAAGATCAGATCAAATACAGGAATAATGAAGATGTGTTTTCAAGGCTGACTAATGGCGAGTGCTTTTATTATAGTAAAAATACAAAAAAAGCCGAATATGCCACAAACAAAACCTATCGTAAGTGTAGAAAATGTTGTAGCTTCAGCAGACGTAATGCAAAAAATGGATTTGAATGAGATCACAAGGACATTTCCAGATGTAGAGTATCATCCGGATCAATTCCCTGGACTTGTGTTCAGATTAAAGACTCCAAAGACTGCAACCTTGATTTTCACTTCAGGTAAAATGGTATGTACTGGTTCAAAATCTGAAGAAATGGCTAGAAAGGCAGTAAAAACAGTTGTACAAAAACTTCGCAAAGGAGGAATCAAAGTCAAAAAAGACGCAGTAGTGACAATTCAAAATATTGTTGCATCAATCAATTTAGGTGGAAAAATCCATCTAGAGCAAGCTGCAAGAACTTTGCCACGAAGTATGTATGAGCCAGAACAATTTCCAGGACTCATCCATAGAATGTTAGACCCAAAGACAGTGATTTTGCTTTTCTCATCAGGAAAGCTAGTATGTACAGGGGCCAAACAAGAACCAGACGTGTATCGTTCTGTAAATAACTTACATGCATTACTAGAAGAGAAAAAATTGATGATTTATGATTAACACATCATAAGTCAAAACCTATTTTCATAAATTTTTAATTTTAATTATAATGATTATTTTATTGGGCTACCTAGTGGAACATCTTCAACAACAGTTAACCAAAATGGTTTATCATCAACATCTGCTGCCAACAACATCGCGTTGGATTCTACACCAGCCATTTTTTTAGGTTCAAGATTTGCAAGAACAATTACAGTTTTTCCCACAATATCTTCAGGTTGAAAATATTGTGCGCCTCCAATAATTACATCGCGTTGATCACCATCTCCTAAATCAATTGTACCTTTGATGATTCTTGATTTACCCTCAATAGGTTCAGTTGCAATAATTTTTGCGACCCTAAGATCTAATTTTGCAAAATCATCATAAGATACCGTAGACATGTTAACTCCTAATCTTTCCCGTTAAAATGAATTTCGAATATCATTGTAAATCTTTTTTATTAATCCCACTAGTTTCAATTTCATATCTTAGAGCAGCTGGAATTTCCATATACTTTTTGTTAACTAATTCAACAATTTGATCCTCAGGAACATTAACTTTTTTCAACAATTTTCCACGTTGATGTGCATAGGCATTTTTCCAAAAACCAGCACCATCTAAAGTTTCAATTTTTGGCATGTATTTTGTTGGTTTCATTTTCTTTCAAATTTTAAGTGACTGTGACGGAAGAATGGCAAACGCCATTGGAACTGGAGTTAATGTTCCGGATTTTAGGCATGTTACCCATCACAGTCTACTTCAATTGTTGTTGGAATCTAATATATTTAATGCGGCACAAATGTTCATAGATCATGGCTATAATAGATGTCGAAATTGAAATTAATGCAAGTATAGACAAAGTGTGGGACGTCGTCTCAGATATTGATAATGAGCCAAAGTTTTGGAAAGGAACCAAGGAAGTGAGAAACATTTCCAAAGAAGAAAACACTGTAAAAAGAGAAGTGACCATAGCATTTAGAGATCAAAAATGCTTGCAAGAAGTGAAAATTTATCCTAAAGAGAAGATAGAGGCAAGATTCACCAAGGGAATCATCGATGGTGAAAAAATAGTATCGCTCTCAGCCAAAGAGGATAAAACCATACTCTCAACACATTGGGACATTAAACTAACTGGAATGATGGGCATGTTTACAGGAATGATCAAAAAACACATCAAAAGTGGAACAGAGCAGGCCATGCAAAGCATCAAAGAAGAAATCGAGAGATAGGTTTCATGGATTTAATCATAGATATTTTCAATTATTCTCTAGTTGCAATTTTGATCGGGATTTGCGGGACATGGATATTCCTAATTAAATCAATGACAGATTCTTTTAGATTAACACCATACTTGGACAAATTTAAAAACACATCAAAAACAAACCCCAAAGTCTCCATAATATTGCCAGCTAGAAATGAAGAAGAGTTTATTGGAAAATGTTTGGATTCTCTTATTAAACAAGATTATGAAAATTATGAAATAATTGTAATTGATGATTCATCAGAAGATTCAACAGGAGAAATAATTTCAGAGTATGCAAAAAAGAATCCCAAAATAATTCCAGTTTCAGCAAAACCAAAACCAGAAGGATGGATTGGTAAAAATTGGGCATGTATGGAAGGTTACAAAAAAGCAACAGGAGAATTATTGTTATTCACAGATGCAGATACAAAACATGCTCAGAATGTCATAACATTAGCTGTATCACATTTGAATACTTTTAGTTTAGATGCATTGTCAGCGATTCCAAAAATGGCAACATTTGATTTTTGGACAAACATTACACTTCCAATGATTTCAACATTTTTGCATACCAGATTTTCAGCACTAAATGTTAACAATCCAAAAAAGAAAACAGGTTATTTTTTTGGTAGTTTTTTTATTCTGAAAAAAAGTACATATGAAGAAATTGGAATGCATGAAGGAGTAAAACAAGAGATTATTGAAGATGGTGCACTTGGGAAAAAAGTAAAGGAGTTAGGATACAAGATAAAAATGGTGCGCGCAGAACATCTGATTGAGGCTGTTTGGGCACGAGACAAGGTAACTTTATGGAATGCATTGAAACGACTAATGGTTCCATTATATCTTCAAAGTGGAAAAATAGCAATCGGAATATTTTTTGCAATTGTATTTTTACTATTTGCCCCATTTCCAATATTCGCATCATCTGTAGCATTATCAGTTGAAACAATATCTGCAAAAATGCTTTGTGTAACATCAGCTGTTACTTCGATTCTAATTTACATTGGAGCAATAGTAGAAGTGAAAATAGGGTTGGGATTAAAATTAAGATATGCATTGTTTGCACCATTGGGAAGTCTAGTGGTGGTTTTGGGATTTTTGAGCGGGTTGTTACAAGCCAAAAGAACATCGGCAGTTACGTGGAGAGGAAGAAGCTATTCGATGAAGGATCATTCTCAGAGTTCAATTAGCGTATAGCAAGCCTTTTAGATAGAAAATTAGAAATAAAAAATCTCATGGACAAATCAGGAATGTTTGTAGGTGGGGCCATAGGAGCCGCAATTGTAATTGCAGTTGTTGCAGTGTTATTTGTTTATCCACCAGAATCATTGAAACCCGAAATCATTCCAACTAATGAAGAACCACCAAATAACGTAATTGCAGAGGCAACTTCACTATTTTCAAATGAATTGTCGTTGATTGAAATTTTTGAAAAATCAGAACCAGGTGTAGTTAGAGTAAATGTTCAAAGAGGCGAATCCGAAGATGTGAAAAACGGGGTAGGATCAGGTTTTGTGTTTGACAAAAAAGGACACATCATTACAAATGCCCATGTAGTAAAAAATGCAAACAAAGTAGTGGTCACATTTCTTGATGGCAGATCATATAATGCTGAAATTATTGGAGCAGATGAATATACAGATCTAGCAGTGATCAAAGTCAATGCAGATTTAGCATTATTACGTCCACTATCAATTGGAGATTCATCAAATCTTAAAGTCGGCGAAGGTATTGCAGCAATTGGAAATCCATTTGGATTATCAGGGTCCATGACTTCAGGCATTGTAAGCCAACTAGGGAGACTGTTACCCTCAGGATCAGGATATTCCATTCCAGATGTAATCCAAACAGATGCTGCAATTAACCCAGGGAATTCTGGAGGGCCACTACTTAACATGCGTGGAGAAATTGTCGGGATTAATACTGCAATACAATCAGCTACAGGGGAATTCACAGGAGTGGGCTTTGCCATTCCATCACAAACAGTAGCTAAAATTGTTCCAACTTTAGTAGAAAAAGGAGAATACAAACATCCATGGATTGGAATTTCAGGCAGAGATATTGATCCAGATATGGCAGAGGTTTTGAATCTAAAAGACGCAATCGGATTTCTAGTGATTACAGTTGTAGAGAACAGCCCAGCATCAAAAGCAGGACTAATTGGTTCAGATAAAACTATCAATGTTGATGGAGTAAACTATCCAGTAGGGGGAGACATAATTTTGGCAGTAGATGGAAAAGAAGTTAGAAAAATCGACGATATTTTGATTCATCTTCAACGAGCAAAATCAGTAGGTGATGAAATGGTTTTAGAAGTTTTAAGAGATGGAAGAACAACAAACATCACAATTGTGCTTCAAGAAAGACCAAATGGGAATTAGTTCGATACAAGCATAAATACTTCCTAGAAAGAAATTCTTCTGTTGAACAATCTTGTCTTTGATTCTGAGAGTTTAAACAAAATTTTAGAAAATAAACAAATATCTCGTCAAGAGGCAATTGAAATTTATCAAAAATCAGTAAAAAATCCAAATGATTTGTTTTCTGTATCTCAAATTTTAAGAAAAAAATACAAACAAAATACAGTGACATTTTCTAAAAAGGCATTTTTCAACATTGTCAATCTATGTAAGGATACGTGTTCATATTGTACTTACAAATCAGAACCAGGAGAAGCAAAGCTTTCTTTGATGTCAAAACAACAAATTTCAGAGTTACTACTACTAGCAAAAAAATACAGATGTGTTGAAGCCTTATTTGTCACAGGGGAGCAACCTGAACAAAGATATCAAGAGGCAAGGGACTGGCTAAGAGAAAATGGATTCAAGACTACGGCGGAATATCTAATTCATGCTTCAGAACTTGCATTAGAAACAGGGTTATTTCCACATACAAATGCAGGCAATCTAAACTATGAAGAAATGAAAGAGTTGAAAAAAACTAATGTATCAATGGGAATAATGCTTGAAAATGTAAGTGAGCGATTAACAGAAAGAGGAATGCCTCATTATTTGGCAGCAAGTAAAAGACCAAAAGCAAGATTAGAAATTTTAGAAAATTCTGGAAAATTAGGAATTCCAATGACTACAGGAATACTAGTGGGAATTGGGGAAACAATGGATGAGGTAATTGATTCATTGTTTGCAATAAAAAAACTCAACGACAAACATGGAAATATTCAAGAGGTAATTTTACAAAATTTTCAACCAAAACAAGATACCAAAATGAGAGATGAGCCATCAGCAGATGAAAAATATTTCAAATTAGTTGTCGCATTATCTAGAATCATCATGCCGGAGATGAACATACAAATTCCTCCAAATTTATCTCCAAAATCATACCAAAGTTTCTTATCAATTGGAATAAACGATTGGGGAGGCATATCGCCATTGACACCAGATTTTGTGAATCCGGAATTTTCTTGGCCTGAGATTAACAAAATAGATGAGAATTCAAAGAATGCGGGTTTTGATTTAAAATGTAGATTCCCAATATACCCAGAATATTTTTCTTTGATTGGCAAAGAGTTAAGAGATAAGATATCAGTCATTGAAGATGAGGAAGGATTAGTAAAAGAGGAGTTTTGGAGATGACAATCAACATAGATTCGCTTTTGAAAAACACTGATCCTATAGTTTCAGATATTCTAAACAATGCACTATCAGAGAAGGAAATATCTGCTGATGATGGATTAGTGTTATTTAACGCCAAGGGGACAGATTTTCATTTAGTAGGCCTAGTTGCAGATGAATTAAGAAGAAGAAGGGTAGGAGACATAGTATCTTATGTAGTTAATAGAAATATCAATTTTACAAATGTCTGCATTAAACAATGTGGGTTTTGTGCATTTAGTAGAGACTTTAGAGAAGAAGAAGGGTATTTTTTACCTAACGAAGAGATTGTTCGCAGAGCAAAAGAAGCATATCAGTTAGGGGCAACCGAAGTCTGCATCCAGGCAGGACTTCCACCAGATATGAAGGGAGATGTATATGAAAATATTTGCAGAGATATCAAAAAAGAGATTCCAGATATCCACATTCATGGGTTTTCTCCTGAAGAAATACTATACGGAGCCACCCGTTCGAATGTATCAATTCAAGAATTTTTGAAAAGAATGAAAGAAGCCGGAGTAGACACACTTCCAGGGACTTCTGCAGAAATACTAGATCAAAAATTGAGAGACAAGATATCTCCTGGAAGAATTAGTGTAGAAGACTGGGAAACAGTCATCAAAAGTGCTCACAAAATTGGAATTAACACAACTTCAACTATGATGTTTGGTCATGTTGAAACATTAGAAGACAGAGTAAAACACATTGCAAAATTAAGAGACATTCAAAAAGAAACAGGAGGATTTACAGAATTTGTTCCTTTGAATTTCATCCACACAGAGGCACCAATGTACAAACATGAATTGCATGAAGGTATCAGACAAGGAGGAAGCGGAAATGATGTGTTACTCACACATGCCATAGCAAGAATCATGTTGAATAATTACATTAACAACATTCAGATGTCATGGGTAAAAGAAGGACAAAAAATGTCTCAACTGTTACTTATGTGGGGAGCAAACGATTTCGGAGGAACTCTAATCAATGAAAGCATCTCAACTTCGGCAGGTTCAGAATATGGTCAATTGTTAAAACCAAAAGAAATTAGAAGAGCAGTAAAAGAGATCGGAAGAATTCCAGCAGAAAGAAATACCCATTATGAAATTCTAAAAAAGTTTGACGGAGACGAAAACGTGGAAGACAAATTAGATAAGGTTGCAGATACCCAGTTTGGCTCTTATGTGGAATTGATAAAAATAAACAAATTCAATTACAAAAATCCAAGGAAGCAATAATTTGTCAGCCTTAGAAAAGGCACTTTATCATTCAAACAAAATTGGAATTGATGAATGCGATATAGTAAGAGTAAAGAAAAAATAACAACAGTCAGAATCACAGATTCAGAAATTGTAGAAATCAAACAGAATTTTGATGAGAGTTTTGGCATCAGGCTAATTCAGGACAAAAAAATTGCATCAATACAAACAACAAACGAGGAAGAAATAGAAAAGACCATAGATAATGGATTTAAAACATTTGGAAACCTCAAAACACGTGAATTTTGGAAAGGATTACCACATGATTCAGAACATAAAATATTGGAGGGCACATTTGATGAGAAACTAGATCAGATTTCAGGCTCAAAAGTCATTGATATCGCACAAAATATGATTAATTCGTCTCTTAGCGATAAGATAAGTACGATTACAGGATCGCTTAACATAGTATCAGAAAATTTTGAACTGATGAATTCAAATGGATTAAATTTCAACGACAAAGCCACATACATTTCAGGAATAATTAATGCAGAATCAGAATACGGAGAGATACCAGTGTCAGGAATAGGACATGCCAGTGGAAGAACGTTAACGAATTTTTCTGCAGAGAGAATTGGAAACGATGCAAAGACAATGTGTATAGAATCAATTAATCCGCAAAAAATCAATTCAGATTCGTATTCTATAATTTTTGAACCATACTCTGTTGGGGAATTATTAGCATTTGTAGTGGCTGCAAATTTTAATTTCAAAATATTTTCAGAGAAAAAGAGTTGTTTTTCAGAAAAACATGGAAAAGAAATTGCAGTGGAGCAATTCAGTTTAATTGATGATCCACACATTCCAGAAGGGATTGGAACAAAATCAGTAGATGATGAAGGAGTAGTAACAAAGAAAAGAGATTTGATAAAAAAAGGGATTTTTAAAAATACATATTCAAATCTTTTTGATAGTTACAAAGAAGGAAAAGAATCAACAGGTAATGCATTACGTCCAGGATCACCAATGGGAAGAAGTTCAGAGCCAATTCCAATGTCAGCCATACATAATCTCACAGTCATTCCAGGAGATCAATCACAAGAAGAGATGATTAAAGAAACAAAACACGGATTGTTGGTAGGAAGATTGTGGTATACGTATGCAGTGAATCCAATCAGAGGGGATTTTTCATGTACAGCAAGAAGTGGAATTAAAATTATAGAAAATGGGAAAATAATAGGTCCAGGAAGATCAGTGAGGATAATTCACAGTCTTCCTACAATGATCAAAAATATTTCAGCAGTTGGAAATAATCAACAAAATGTTATTCAATGGGCATCCCTGCCATCAATTACACCATCAATAAAGACAGAGAAAGTCTCAATAAATTCCATCTAAACCTAAAATTTAGGCACGAATTACTTGAAAAACGTGGCTACCAGATACGCCACATACCCAATTGTAAGACAAACACCTACAGATCTGCTAATAATTCCAGATTTAAGCGCAAGTAGTAATGACAAACTAAAGATTATCATGATTGTATAATCGACATAAACATCAGTACCCACAACCACGCCACCAAGGGCTGCACCAACACCCATGATCATCAAAATATTGTAAATGTTACTTCCAATTATATTTCCAACGCCAATATCACCATGACCCTTTTTGATTGCGATAATTGATGTGATTAATTCTGGTAGAGATGTTCCAATTGCAATAACGGTCAAACCAATTATTGTCTCAGACAACCCAAATTCTTTTGCCAAAATTACTGCATTGTCAACTGTAAGTATTGCACCCACATACAGAAGAGCAATACCAATTCCAATTAATCCGGCAGATTTTAAATAAACATTATTTGTATTCTGTTGAAGTTCTTCTTTGTTTTCGGATCTTTGTTTCATTGCATCTTTGAATGTATAGTATCCAAACACACCCAACCCAGCAAGCAACAAAATACCATCATATTGAGAGAGTTCCCCATCAATTGAAATTAAAACCAAAAGAACTGAAACCCCAAGCATGATTGGAATTTCTTTTCTTAAAACAGATTTGTTTACAGCTAGAGGAATAAGGATGGCAGCAACTCCGATTACCATGCCAACATTTGCAATATTGCTTCCAACTATATTTCCAAGAATTATCGCACTGTGTTCTCCAGCTGCTGCAACACTTGCTGCAAGCTCAGGAGTTGAAGTACCATATGCCACAATAGTCATTCCAATTACTAAATTACTAATACGAAATTTTCTTGCAATTGCTACACCACCACTAACTAGCCAGTTGCCACCAAAGCATAGCATGGCCAACCCCACAATGGTCAGCATTGCACTTATCGCAATTTCCACAGATTGATTTTGGGTGTTGGTTGTTTAAATCAGGTGATATACTATAATTTCACAATTCAAACAACTCAAGCTAATTCTAAAAAACCGATCTAGGTACAAACAAGTGTAAAAAAACCAGCTGAGAAGATCAATAAAGCTCAAGTTAAAGACTAATAAGGTAATGTACCGTACTATACGGTATCATGAGAGCAAGATTGACATATGTACCACTAGAAGTGGCAGACCAATTTGAGGATTTTATCATACATAGAGATGAGCAAATTCTTGATGCAGTAAAAGCAAGAACAAAAGACTACAGTACGTTATCTTTATTGAAATTATTATATCAATTAAGAGGCAATCCTATGACATTTTCTGATTTGTATTCAAAGTCAAAAATAAGAATGAAAAAATCATTTTTGAATTATTTACACTTGTGTGTAGATTACAAATTCATCGAAAAGGAAGCAGTGGGCGCAAATGTGATTTACACAATCACTGAGAAGGGAAGAGTCATGTTGAATCTGTTCATGCAAAAAAACGATTACGTATGCTAATTCAATCCTAGTGAAATCATATGAGAAGACAGATAATTTCAAGATTGAATTTCAACTAGCCATTTTAATTTAAAAACAAGTGTGAAAACAATAGAAATAATGAAAAAAGCAAAAAAAAGACAGATTATAAGATTCCAAAGAAAAAACCACAAAAAATTTTGGTTCCACTAGATGGTTCTAAATTTTCAATTCGAGCTCTAAACTATGCAATAAATTTATCGAAATTTACAAATTCAAAAATAATCGGAATTTTTGTAGTGCCTTCAGATGATACACCTTCTCCAATAGATGATCTTCTAAATCCACTTTCATCAATATCAACTCAAGGATACAAGACAAAGATGACAAAATACGGACAGACAATTTTAGAAAATGCAGAGAAACGATGTCAACAAAACAAGATAAGTTTTGCAAAAAAAACACTATTTGGAAATCCAGAAAATGAAATTATAAAATATGCAGAAGACAAAAAAGCAGGCATCGAATTAATAATAATGGGATCACATGGACATGGTCATGCTGAAGAGATACTGTTAGGAAGTGTATCATACAAAGTAGTCCATAAATCCAAAAAACCAGTAATGATAATAAAATAAATGTAAAAAATAATCAAATACACATCACAGACATTAGCAATGCAAATGTCTTATCAAAATACGAATAGATGTTTTCAAGAATGGTTTTCTTAAAATCATTTAACTTTTCAGGAAATTAGTATTAATAGATGGAATTTGTGGAAATAGAGATAATTGGAATAATAATACTCATAGGATTTTATGCGCTTTTTAGCGGTCTTGAGATTGCAATAGTTGGAGTTAGACGCTCCAAAGTAATCAGACTATATCGAAAAAAGATTCCAGGATCATCTCCCCTGTACAGGTTGAAAATGAATCCAGTCATGATGACCTCCAGTGTAAATCTCGGAAATACATTGGTAAATGTTGCATCATCAGTTCTTGCTGCAGATGTCGCAATAAAATTACTGGGAAGTCAAGGAGTTGCAATAATAATTGGAATAATGACATTTGTGATTTTAGTTTTTGGTGAGATATTACCAAAAACATATTGTAATGTTAATCCTGAAAAAGTGTCCCTTAGATTCAGCAGAGTGTTACTAGCATTTACTTATGTCATGTATCCATTTGTCAAAGCTTTAGAATACCTCATCATTTCCATATTGAAGATTTCTGGAGGACATTCTCCAAGACCAAGACCAATCACTGAGGAAGAAATTAAAGAAATTATAGATATGGGATATACAGAAAAGGCAATAGAGAAAGAAGAAAGAGACCTTGTACATAATGCATTAGAATTTGATGATAAACCAATTCAAGATGTCATGACTCCAAAAGACAACGTATTTTCATTGGAAGGGCAATGTACATTATCAAAAGTCATATCAAAAATTGAAGATAAAGGATTCTCACGCATACCTGTTTTTTCAAAAACACAAGATAAAATTACAGGCATATTACATATTTTAGATATTTTTAATATACCTGAAAAAAAATATAAAAAAACAAGAATAGAAAAAATTGCAAGAGATCCATTTTTTGTATATTCAAATGAAAAAATAAGCGACCTCCTCATAGAACTCAAGAAAAAAGATATGCATATGGCAATTGTGATAGATGAGCAAGAGAAACTATTGGGAATAATAACTGTAGAGGATTTGTTAGAAGAAATTGTAGGAGACATAACGGGAGAAGCAAAGAAAGGCAAAAAGAACCAATAAACACATCACTCTTTTTTCACAATTAACTCATCAAATGCTTCGTCAGTAAAGTAATTAGACAGAACAAATCGACGAAAGCAGTGCAAAAAGAATTTCCTGAAGCCGAAGTCTTTGAAATCAAAAAGACCGAATTAAAAAATCCCATAATTTTTGCAGGATTTGTTGGTGCAGGTCTAGTAGGACCAGTTGCAATAAATCACATCATTACCGAATTAGAGATGCAAGAAATAGCAGTGATGAGATCAAAGTATCTTCCACCATCAACTGTTTTTATGAGAGGTAGATTACGACATCCATTTCGATTTTATGTAAATAAAGAAGGAACCGTTTGTGCAATTATTTGTGAGATAACATTGAGAATGGAGGGTCTATACACGCTAGTATCATCCATTTTAGATTGGGCAGCTCAGAAAGGCTCCAAAGAAATTGTGATTTTAGACGGAGTTGCAAGTACGGAACACGACGGTAAAGCATACTGTGCAGCAGAAGAAGACCTAGTTAGAACAATGGCAGACAAAGACATCAGCATGATTCCACAGGGATTCATCACAGGGATTCCAGGAGGCATACTAAATGAGTGCCTAGTAAGAGAAATTCAAGGATTAACTCTATTGGCAAGGGCAAACAAAGAGGCACCAGATTCAGCAGCAGCGGCAACACTGATTGAAGCATTAAATCGATTTTACGATATGAAAATTGATACATCAGAACTACAAAAACAAAAAGATAGAATCAATACCGAATTCAGCGAATTATCTCAGAAATATGCAGAGCACCGAGAAGAGATATCTGGAATGTACATGTGATCGAAACACAGGGCAAATTCTTTTATTCATAACAGATGCGCAACAAACTATGACTCTAACCTACAAAAAAGCAGGTGTGGATATTTCTAAAATTAAACAAAGCCAAAAAGCAATTGGAAAATTAATTGCATCAACTCACAAACTCCAGAGAAAAGCAAAGATGACACACGGTTTTGGTCATTATGCAGGAATTGTAGAAATTCCGGGGGGAAAACTATTAGCAACACATACTGATGGTGTTGGAACCAAAGTAGTGATTGCAAACATGATGAAGAAATACAACACGATTGGGATTGATTGTGTTGCAATGAATGTAAATGATATAATCTGTATTGGCGCAACACCAATTTCATTTGTAGACTATATTGCTGCAAATAAAAATGATGTAACAATATTCAAAAAAATTGTAGAGGGACTGGTAACAGGTGCAAAAAAATCAGCAATGCCAATTGTGGGAGGAGAAACAGCAATCATGCCAGATGTAATCGAAGGGAAAGGATTTGCGTTTGATTTAGCAGGGATGGTTGTAGGGTTATTGGATAAAAAAGAGATGGTTCTTGGAAATAAAATCAAAGCAGGAGATGTAATTATCGGAGTAAATAGTTCAGGAATTCATTCAAACGGATACTCACTTGCAAGAAAAGCATTATTAACAAAATATTCCGTAAAAGACAAAGTCAAAGGGGTAGGAGTTATAGGGGATGCATTGCTCAAACCTACAGAAATCTATACCAAACCAGTTCTTGAGATCAATCAAAAATGCAAAGTCAATGGATTTGCACATATTACGGGAGGGTCATTTACTAAGTTGCTACGCCTCAAAAACATAGGATATGAGATAGACTCACTACCTAAAATTCCACCTATCATGGGGTTAATAGAAGAACAAGGAGTGAAAGCAGAAGAAATGTACAAGACATTTAACATGGGAGTAGGATTCTGCGTGGTTGCTCCAAAAGATCAGTTAAGCAGAATCAAATCAATATTCAAAAAACATAAGATTGTGAGTCAGGAGATAGGACAGATCGTTTCTAAAAAAGGTGTTTTTATAAATTCTATAAAAATTGCTTAATTTAACAACAAAATAATTTTCAATACAATATCATCTTATATGACAGATTTTTCAACACCTATCAGGAAAAGATGGCAGAGGCACAATTCATTGAAACAATTATCGGTGTAGGAATTCTTCTTTTTGCAGCCAAATTAATGGCAGAGCTGTTCCTAAGATTGAAACTGCCAATTGTTTTAGGAGAATTGTTAGCTGGAATGATCGTAGGTCCATTTGCACTAGGTGCATTCTTTGTAGTAGATGGAAGACAATTACTTCACATTAATGATGAAATCAAAATTCTCGGAGAAATGGGAGCTATAGTAATTTTGTTTATGGCAGGATTGGAAATGACACCAAAAGAATTTCTTAAAGGAGGAAAAGCATCATTTACAGTTGGTACATTAGGAGTTGTGGTTCCATTCTTTGCAGGTCTTGCAGTATTCCAAATGTTTGGGTTTGATGCATTACAATCAATGTTGATTGCAACGGCACTTACTGCAACAAGTATCGCAATTTCAATTCAAGTGTTAAGTGAATTTGGAAAAATCAAAGCTCCAGAAGCTAGATTAATCATAGGTGCAGCAGTAGTCGATGACATTTTAGCAATTGCAGTCTTATCAGTGGTATCATCAATTGCAGGATCAGATGGAGGAGTCGATAGTATTGACATCACAGAAGTAGTAATTACAATTTTACAAGTTTTAGGATTCTTTGCCGTAATGCTAGTTGTCGCAGTAGTTGTAATTCCAAAGATCATCACACCAAGATTATGGAAGGCAAAAGGCAGTGTAGAGGGTATTGCCACTGCATCGTTCTTTGGAGCAGCGGCGCTTGCAGGATCTATAGGATTATCCCCGATTGTGGGGGCATTTGCAGTGGGAATGGCACTTTCTACCACCAAGGTGTTTGAAAAAGTAGAGAACTATATTGGAAAAATAGGATTAATTTTTGCACCATTATTCTTTGCAATTATCGGTGCCCAAGTAGACCTAAGGGCAGTAGATCTGAACATTTTGATGTTAAGTGGAATAGTTATTGTAGTGGCAATTGTGACGAAATTATTTGGTTGCGGATTGCCTGCAATGTTCTTTTTGAAAAATAAAGCTCAAGGGATGAGAGTAGGAATAGGAATGATTTCCAGAGGAGAGGTAGGATTAATTGTTGCAGGGGTTGGAGTTACAGCAGGAATTCTCACATCAGAAGTTTATTCCACAATTGTGATAATGGTTGCAGTGACCACAATCATTACACCGATTTGGCTGAAAATGGAATACAGGAAAGAACAAAAAAAAGCAATGACGCAGCAGAGAAAAGCATAGAATAAGCAATCAAACACCTTAGATTATATACAAAAATTACTGCAACAAGGTATGTTTGTAGAGAGAGAATATAGGAGTAAAAATTGACTGCTGATTACAATGAATTAACAAAACAAGTTCTTGACCTACTACCACAAGTAAAGTTTGCAGCAGTGGTAAATGTCAAAGGAGAAATAGTTTCTGGAGGATATAAAGAAAATGTAGAACAATTATTGATCGGAGATGAAAGTAAAATGTCAATTCATTATGCCATACAAAAAAGAGACATTTTTACTAATTTGGCATACAAGATTGGTAAAGAGAGATCAGCAATCACAGAATTTGAAAAGGCCATACTTATCAGCGTTCCAATAAATTCCAATGAATTATTTTTAGTTCGTACAGATAAGGGAGTCGATTATTTGAAAATTGTTGATTTCATACATTCAAAGCTAGACCCTCAAAAATACATTCGTGAAGAGATCAAAGTTATTCAAGAGGAGATTGAGAAATTAAAAAACCTCAAAGAAAATGAAAAAAAGAAATCAAAGAAAAAGACTGTAAAGAGAAAACCATCTAAAAAGGCAGTAGCAAAGAAAAAGGTTGTAAAGAGAAAACCATCTAAAAAGGCAGTAGCAAAGAAAAAGGTTGTAAAGAGAAAACCATCTAAAAAGGCAGTAGCAAAGAAAAAGGTTGTAAAGAGAAAACCAGATAAAAAGGCAGTAGCAAAGAAAAAGGTTGTAAAGAGAAAACCAGCTAAAAAAAATTCCAAAGCAAAAAAAACAACTAGGCGTAGATAGGCATCAATTATACTAAATTATTTAACGAATTTATGTCCAAATCAGTGTGAGTATTCATGAATAAGTTAGATCCTGTGGTATCCAAAGCATGTAATGAAATCACTCAGAATCTATTAACAATTCAAGAACCTAGTAAAAAACAAGTTAAAGAAGAAATTATAAAAATTTGTACAAAATATGCACTTGAAAGAATTCCTAGAAATTATGAAATTCTGTCAATGGCAAAAGAATCAGATTTTGACAAATTAAAAAAAGTATTGTTAAGAAAACCTGCCAAAACAGCGTCAGGAGTATCAGTAGTCGCATTAATGCCAAAGCCCTATGCATGTCCACATGGACGTTGTACATATTGTCCAGGAGGGATTGAATTTAATTCGCCAAATAGTTACACAGGAAAAGAACCATCATCACTAAATGCAATAGAAAACGAATTTGATCCTAAATTACAAATTACATCAAAGATTGAAAAATTAATTGCATTTGGACATGACCCATCCAAAATGGAAATAGTGATCGTAGGAGGGACATTTCTCTTCATGCCAAAAGACTATCAAAGAGAGTTCATCAAATCATGCTATGATGCACTTAATGGAATAGATTCAAAAGATTTGGAAGAGGCAAAATCAAACAATGAACACGCCTCAATAAGAAACGTAGGATTTACAATTGAAACAAAACCAGATTATTGCAAAAAAGAACATGTTGATTTAATGTTAAGTTATGGAATTACAAGAATAGAGATAGGAGTTCAATCATTACAAGAACGGGTTTATGAGATAGTCAATAGAGGACACAACTACAATGATGTAGTAGAATCATTTCAAATTTCAAAAGATGCAGGGTACAAAATCGTTGCACATATGATGCCAGGATTACCAACAATGACACCAAAAGGAGATATCGCAGATTTTAAAAAATTATTTTCAGATCCAGAGTTGCGTCCAGATATGTTGAAGATTTATCCTTCACTAGTAATTGAAAATACCCCACTGTATGAAGAATACAAACAAGGAAAATACACACCATATTCTGATGAAGATATGATCAAAGTTCTAACAGAAGCTAAAAGAAACATACCAAAATGGGTGAGAATCATGAGAGTTCAAAGGGAAATTTCGCCCAAAGAGATCATTGCAGGTCCAAAATCAGGGAACTTGAGACAAATTGTGCATCAAAATCTCGCCAAACAGGGATTTTCATGTAAATGTATCAGATGTAGAGAAGCAGGATTATCCAACAAGAAAGCAGATGTAGGTGAGATAAAATTAAACCGAATTGATTATGATTCATCAGGAGGAAAAGAAGTATTCTTGTCTTATGAAGACAAAGAAGAATCAATTTATGGATTTTTGAGATTACGAAAACCAAGTATCAATGCACACAGGGATGAAATTGATCAAGACACATGTATCGTAAGAGAAATTCATGTTTATGGAAAATCATTGAAGCTTGGAGAGAAAGAAGACGATGAGATTCAACATTCAGGATTAGGAAAGAATCTCATGAAAGAAGCTGAAAAAATATCTAAAGAAGAATTTGACGCAAAGAAGATTTTAGTAATTAGTGCGGTAGGTACAAGAGAATATTATCAAAAATTAGGGTATTCGTTATATGGGCCATACATGTCCAAAGTATTGAATTAGTGAAAAAATGACAGAGCAAGACATTATCGGTAAAGGAACTTGGATTGATAAGTTAGCATCAGAATTACTTGAACGTGAAAAAACTCTTGGAAGAAATACAGATTTACTAAGAGTAGAAAGTGGTCTTGGGGCATCTGGAATTCCACATATAGGAAGTTTAGGTGATGCAGTTAGGGCATACGGAGTAAAACTAGCATTAGAAAACCTAGGATACAAATCAGAATTAATTGCGTATTCAGATGATCTTGACGGATTAAGAAAAATTCCAGAAGGCATGCAAGAGTTTGGTTTAGAAGAACACATTGCAAAACCAGTGTCACTAATACCAGATCCTTATGGTTGTCATGACTCGTACGGAATGCATATGAGCAGTATTCTATTAGAAGGATTAGATAAAGTTGGAATAAAATATGAATTTAGAAGAGCAGTTGACACTTACAAACAAGGATCACTAAAAGAGCAAATCCATACAATATTACAAAACAGTGCAAAAATAGGAGAGAAAATTTCAGAACTAGTAGGACAAGAAAAATATCAGAAATATTTGCCATATTTTCCAGTATGTGCAAATTGTAATCGACTCTATACAGCAGAAGCTACAGAGTATGTCGCAGATGAAAAGAAAGTAAAATACACATGCCACGACACCGAAATTGGCTCAAAGCTAGTCAAGGGATGTGGGCATATAGGAGAAGCAGACATTGGAAAAGACCTTGGGAAATTAGCCTGGAAAGTAGAATTTGCAGCAAGATGGGCAGCATTTGACATTAGATTTGAAGCATATGGGAAAGACATCATGGATTCAGTCAAAGTCAATGACTGGGTGGCAGATGAAATTCTGAAATTTCCACATCCACATCATGTAAAATATGAAATGTTTCTTGATAAAGGAGGAAAAAAGATTTCAAAATCATTAGGCAATGTAATCACTGCACAGAAATGGTTAGAATTTGGCAGTCCAAAATCAATTTTGCTATTATTATACAAAAGAATTACAGGTGCAAGAGAATTAGGATTTGATGACATTCCATCTTTAATGGCAGAGTATAATGAACTTGAAGATATTTACTTTGGACGAATCAAAGTAGACAACCAAGCAAAACTGACAAAATCAAAAGGACTCTACGAATATGTGAATCTCCTAAACCCTCCAAAACAATCAAGCACTCATGTAAACTATAGACTTGTAATCGAATTAGCAAAAATCTTCAAAGAAAACAGAGGACAAAGAGTAATGAAAAAATTACTAGATTACGGAGTAATTAAAAATCCAGAGCCAGAAATAGAAAAACTCATCGAGCTTGCAGGAAATTATGCAGATGAATTTGACGAACAAGAAAAAATCCAAATTGATTTAGATGATACGTCAAAGAAGGCATTGAAATTATTAGTTGATGAATTGGGAGGAGATAAAGAACTTGAAGATATTCAAAATACAATATATCAAATCGCAAAATCAAATGATATTCAACCAAAAGATTTCTTTAAAATATTATATCAGATAATACTTGGAACTTCAAGAGGACCCAAAATAGGGCCATTTATTTCAGATATAGGAAGAAAGCAAGTAGCAAAGACACTTTCAGAGTATACATAATCATGGTTCACGGAGAACACAATAGATCAAAGAACAGTGGAGGATTTGCATTAATCATCCTAGGGGCATTGTTACTATTTCTTGCCCCCCAAGAAGGCACAGTTAAAGCAGGATTGGGCACGATAGCATGGATTGCAGGAATTGTCATTGGAAGTATTGGGTTTTATTTGAAATTCTTCAGATGGAAAATCAAAAAAGCATAAAGAAAGGTTCATCTTTTGGAGAGAATCGTGAAGAAACATGGGATTTTTTGGTAAAAAGAAAACAGAAGAAACAGAAGATATGAGTGAAGAAGTCACACTAAAAGCAGAACTTGAATCAGAAGTAGAGAGTCTTCAAAAAGAGTTCAGAGAGAAACAGCATGAACTAGAGAACATAACTCAAAAAATTTCTTCTGTCAAAGAAGAATATGATTCAATGGTAGGCAACTTAATGCTAGTAAAAAAAGAGCTCAATCAAAAAAATATGGAATTGGACATCATTAAACGAGAATATAGAGAAACCAAGGAGAGAAGTAAAAAATCAGAATTAATTAAAGATGCCGAATCAATCGACAAATTCAAAGTAACAGAAGGAGAATATTCAAAAATCAAAGAAGAGTTAGATGAATTTACAAAAAAATATGAGGAGATAAAAGAGCAAATTGCACAAGAGCAATCCACGCTACACAACATCAAAAAGCAACAAGTAGAAGTTGAAAAAGAATTAGATGAAGCAAATTCCAGATTGTATAATGCAAAAAATGAATTAGATAAGAAAGATACTTTTGAAGACACCAGTATTCTAACTCCCTCGGAGAAAGAGTTCATCGGAGTAAATAGTGAAAATCAAAAGAGTTCAGCAGGGATTATTGAAGCTGCAAGTGCAGTTGTAGGTTCATTAAAATCAAAGCTCAGTACAACACAAAAGGAATTAGAAGCAGTCCAAACACTTCTAGAAAAAGAAAGAGAAGAACACGAAAACACAAAAAAAGAGATGGAGAAATTAAAACAAAATACTAAATCATCAGACTAATCATAAATTTGCAAAATGTTTTTGCCATTTTGATTTAATCTCTTCTTCAGAAATACCCATATCATATAAAGGAGAAACTACATCAGAAATGCTTGACACATCAACTAGAACGATGGAGTTTATTGGGCTTTTAATCCCATTTTGTCTATAATGATTTAGAATTTCTTCATACACTGATTTGTCCTCAACGATTTTAGCCTTGCCTTGAAACAAGAAGCCTTTCCGCAAAAGAGGATCAATCACATTGATTTCAACATTAGGATTATCTTTTAGATTCTTCATAGTATCAGGAGAACGAATATCTGCAAATGCCAATGTTTCTGCATCCCAACCAATCACAGTTCCTTTTGGAGAAATGTTGGGTTTGCCATCAGATGTAACAGTAGCAACATAGGCAAGCTTTTGCAAATTTAGAAAATCTTTGATTTTATCAGTAATCATAAATGTTATTTTGAAATAGAATCTATTTAGTTTTCAGTCATCGCATAAATTCAGCCATCTCAATAGAGAAGAAGAAAAATGCAATACCGCCACCAATTATTGCAATCCAGGCAGCAATCTGTTTAATTTTGGACATTTGAGAATAATTTCTCAAGCTCATTATTGAATCTAATCACTCACCTCAGACTATTATAATTAGAGCGATAAAGAGTAACCACAGTGGCAAGCATAAAAGATATTGGGAAATTATTTTTATTCATAGTAACAGGATTAGTAGCCATAATTGTTGGATCATTTATGGTTAGAGGAACAATGCACATGTGGGATAATCCAGGCGAAAATAAAAAAGACAAAAAGGACTAAAGCAAGTCCCTACAAAGAAGATTTGAATTGTTACAAGATTCAACAATCAGAAAATCACTTGATCAGTATATTCAGAGAAGAATTCAAGAAATACCAACTGAAATTAAACAAACATTTCCAGCAATCAAACAAATTTGGAAATGTGAGAATGAATTAGATTTTCTTTATGGATATTATGTGGGGAAAATTGAGGAAGGTTCCCTACATTACTTACTCAAAGCAACTCGTGCTTCAGCAGGAGGATATGTAGACACTTTTGAAATTAGAGGCATCATTGAAACCCATAAGAAAGATTTGCAAGATTCAATAAAATCTGCAATCAATTAGTGAAGTAGAAATAGAACCTTGATTCAATTACAGCATGGTAGGCCCTAAAGACGGCGGATTTGGCTTTGATCAATCAAAAAAATATACAACAGTAGATAATCTTGATGAAATTTGTGTACAATGCCAAGCAGGACAGCATAAAAAATGTCTAAAAAAATCAAAAGAACAAGATGTTTGTGAATGTGAACACTGTATGATTTATGGTTAAAATTAAAGACCAGATAATTCGTTTTCTAGTTTCTGGATCTCTTTTTGGTATGTATCAGAAACACTTTGTGCAAATTC
This sequence comes from Candidatus Nitrosopumilus sediminis, assembly GCF_000299395.1. Taxonomy (NCBI): domain Archaea; kingdom Thermoproteati; phylum Nitrososphaerota; class Nitrososphaeria; order Nitrosopumilales; family Nitrosopumilaceae; genus Nitrosopumilus; species Candidatus Nitrosopumilus sediminis. The sequence continues at coordinate 495,942 of NC_018656.1, read as the reverse complement.
CTTATGGGAAGATATGATTGCAGTTAACGCTTGTTTGTATTCAGGATTTTCTTTTTTTAAAACATCGCATGATTCCAATAATGTTATGTGACCTGTGACAGTTGCCATAGACCCTTTTTGATTAAACTTTACAATTCCGCCAAATGCCTCAATTAGCATAAATCCTGACTCGGCCTTGCACTTGTAGGTGACTCTACCAGTTTCGGTATTGAATAATTGTGTAATGCCTCCAGGTTTTCTAGTAACAGTAACTGTCATGATAGGAATGAAAATTATGCGGTATTAATTATTTTAGAAAAAAGAGTCTAAGCAGGTGTGTCAGCAGGAGCTGCAGCATTGGCTGCCAGAATTTTATCAATCTCATTTATTGCAAGCTTGTCTCGTCCAATGAGTTCAAACTTTTGTATCAAAGTCTCAAACTTTGTCTCTTCTTGTACTTGCTCATTGACAAACCATTCTAGGAATGCATATGTTGAATGATCCTTGTCTTTTTGTGCGATTTCAACCATCTTGTGAATTGCAACAGTTACAGATTTTTCACTTGCTAGTGCAGTCTTTAAAATAGATTCTAAAGACTTGAAATTACTTGCAGGTAACTTTGTTGCAGGAATTATTGCAGGAACTCCAAGACCATTCAAATAATGAACAATCTTTAGCATGTGAGTTCTCTCTTCATCAGCCTGGGCATAGAAGAAACTAGCACCGCCTTCGTATCCTGTAATTTCACACCAGGACGCCATAGACAGATAGCTGTTTGATGCGTTAGCTTCCAATGCAATTTGGTTGTTTAATGCACTTTGCATGTTCTTTGAAATTTTCATATTTTCATGTCTACTTGACTTTCACTGTTAAAATAACTTTCTAAAATCCACAGTCATTGAATTTAAATGATTTTTACAAAATTGATCCGAATTTAAGTATGGCAAATATGATTGCAAACCCAATAAGAAAAACAATTCCAGATATGCTAAGTATCTTTAACCCCAAAGAAGGATGGTGTTCAGTATTAAGATATTTTCCAGTAACCAATCTAAAATTAAAAATTGCAATTACAGGAGCTATCATAAATGACAGAACAGTTGCAAAATCAACTAACTCTTTGAGATTGTTTCCAAACTGAAATATCACAACAAGCGAGCCTGCAGAAATCAAAAATAAGAAAACCACATAAAATGTACGAAATTTTGTGCGTATTTTCTCTTCTTTTTTAGTAAAAATTAACTCCACTGTTCTTTGTAAAGAACGTGAATATCCATCAAAGACTGCAATGATCGTTCCAAACATCACAGTAAATGCAGAAGCTGCAATGATGAGATAACTCCAATCTCCAATGGTTTGAGTGTACAATGTTACTATTTCATGTGCAAAAAGAGAATTACTATTTGGCAATTCTTCCCCAGAACCATAAAAGATGAAAGATCCAAGTACAACAAACATCACAGCAAGAATCCCTGTAACTAAATATGCTAGTCTAAATTCAAACAAAGTCTCTTTGAGTTTTGGCTTGTAGTTTGTCTGTTTCATTCGCTCCAGTGTCCACAAGCTATTCCAGCTTGACAGATCAACTGCAGTGGGCATCCACCCCATCAGTGCAAGCAAGAAAAAGATTCCAGACACACTCCAAAGATCTTTTGGTTCAAACCCAGAAACAGGTTCTATTGGGCCATTGTATAAGGTAAGTAAAAATGCAGAAATGGTAGAGATTAGTAATACAATTGCAATTATCTTGATCAGACTATCAAGAACATTATATTTTCCAATTGCTAAAATTCCAACACACACTGCAAATAAAATAACTACAGTCCATTCCCCAAGAAAATCAATTCCAAAAAGATTCTCAAAAAATCCCGCAGTTACAAATCCTACAGCCCCTGTGACAAAAAACATGGATGCTATCGTGAGCAAAAAATACAACCATAGTGCAGGACGTCCAATCTGTTTGTAGCCATCAATAATGCTTGTCTGTGTAGAGTTTGCATATCTAGAGCCATACTCAAAGAAAGGATATTTCAATAAAGTTACCAATATTACAAATCCCAAAATTAACAAACCAAAGTCTGCTCCACCTCTAGTGGATTGGACTAAATGAGATACGCCTATTGCGGTACACGCAAATAATATCCCAGGGCCGGCAGTTTTTGAGAATTTAGAAAATTTCGAAATCAGATTAATCAAATATAATATGAAATTGTAGAATATAACCTAAAATTAATCAAAATATCATTTCAAGATTAAGTTTAATAGTTATTTCATTTTAGTTTCCAATATGCTATTCGGAGTCTTTGCCACACATAGCCCAGAATCATGTCCAATAAACAATGAAAATAGTAAGAAAGTATTCATGAAACTGAGAGAAAACATGGAACATGAAATGAAAAAATACGAGATTAATAAAATTGTAGAATTTTACATGTCAGTTCTGGAACATGAATGGATAATAGTTATTGATGCAGTTCATGCGCACGACATTGAAAAACTTTGTATCGATGTTGGAATTTCATCTTTGAGTACAGTCAAAATAGTGCCAATGAATCTATACAGTGACACACTCAAAAAGTTTGAAGCAAATCAATAACAAAATTATTTTTTATACAGATAGCATTCAGAAGTATGATCATTTACCATTCCTACTGCCTGCATTAAGGCATAACAAATAGTAGGACCTATAAAATTAAAACCTCGTTTTTTTAGATCTCGGCTCAATTTTTCAGAAAGTTCAGTGGAAGCAGGCAAATCAGATGATTTTTTGAATTTGTTTTTGACGGGTTTGTGATTAACAAACTCCCATAGATACTTGTCAAAAGATCCAAATTCATTTTGGATTTTTAGGAACATTTTTGCATTATTTATTGCAGAATTGATTTTGAGTTTATTTCGTATAATTGATTTATTCTGAAGCAGTTTGTCAACATGTTTTTGAGTAAATTTGGATACTTTTAGAGCATCAAAATTACTAAATGCCTTTCTATAGCCATCCCTACGTTTGAGAATAGTAGTCCAAGATAGACCAGCTTGTGCACCCTCCAATATCAAAAATTCAAATAATTTTTGATCATCATGTTCAGGACGACCCCATTCTTTATCATGATATGAAATATTAGGTTCATCTTTTGCCCATTGGCATCTTTCTTTCATAGTTTAGTTTATGAAATGATTCAAAATAACAGTTGCCAGAGATAGCAATGAAACTAAACCCACAATTATTACAAATTAACAGAAACTTTCTTATTTGTTTTATAGTTTCAGCATCACTGTCTGCAGTTGCAGCCCAGTTATTAGGAGATCAAGAAAATTATCTTAACACAACAATTACTATAATTATTGGATACATTATTTACTTTGGAATTTTTTCAGCATTGTTTTACTGGGACAACATTGAACGATACAAATCAATGAAGTCTAATTTGATCAAAAAAGAATTACTATCTTTGATATCATCATTTGGTATTGGTGAAATAATTTATCTTGGAATACGTTGGCCAACATTATATTATTTTCTAGAATTTGGAATAGAGCCATATCTAGCATCATTAATTTCTGAAATAATATCTACAGGGTGTTACATGGCATCAGTAACAATATTTCTTAGAAAAACAAAAACGTTCTAATCATTTTGTCAATTGAGTGACCAAATCAGTGGAAGTGATTATTCCAACCACTTTACCATTTTCAGTGACCGCAAGTTTTCTAATTTTTTTACTAGTCATTCTTTCTGCTGCTGCAGAAATTGATTCATTATGATTAATGGTAATCAATGGAGAAGACATTATTTTTTCGACAGGAGTATCAAAGGGTAAATTGTGTGCTGCCACTTTAGTGGCAAAATCCCTGTCAGTTACAATACCTACAGGATTATCATTTTCTTTGACAAGTATTGCACCAATCCCACCTTGCTCCATCATTTTTGCTACCTGTAGTGCAGTTGTAGATAAATTGACAGTGATTAATGCTCTTGCCATAATATGCTGAACTAAAATAGAAGAATAATTGAAATCGTCTCGGCTCATTATTTGCATAAGAAATTGTAATATTTAAGATCTTCATAAAAAACGGGATTTTTTTAAAAATTATTTTAGATTAGATTCTAAAAAAGAGATTGTTTGAGCCCATGCATTTTTTGATGCGTCAGGAGCATATCTCTCTCCAGAAGGATTAGCAAAAGCATGATCAACTCCATCATAAATGTGAATTTGGTTTTCCACATCTACTTGATTTAATGCAGTTTCAAACTCATTTACAGTCTCAACGGGAATTCCTTTGTCTAGCTCGGCAAATATTCCAAGAACAGGCCAATCTATTACAGACAAAGTTTCAGGATCAGTTACAAGTGAACCATAATAAATTACTGTAGCATCAAGTTCTTCATTATGAAGTGCAAGATTAAGCGATTGACCTCCACCAAAACACCAACCAATAGAACCAACAGCATCTACAGCGTATACATCACTCAGAAATGATACAGCTGAATTCATGTTTTGTAAACCATACTCAGAATCAAATGCAGTTATCAGTTGTCTTGCTTGATCAGAGGTGGTTGCAACTTTTCCACCATAAAGATCAATTGCAAGGACAACATATCCGTGAGATGCAAGTTTATCAGCCATTTCTTTTATGTTATCATTTAATCCCCACCACTCATGAATCATTACAATACCAGGATAACTACCATCACTAACTGGCCTTGCCAAGTAGCCTGATACATCACCAAAATATGTAACCATTTCAGACATAGTTTTATGAGATCCAAGAGTAAAGATTTCAGAATTGTTATTTCCATTAGTATAGCCAGGCAAAATATGGATTGCCCAACCGCGAAAAATTAATTTTTCAACAGATGAAGGATTAACACATGCAGGCAATCCATTTGACTGTTTTAACACCAAGACCTTGCCTCCGGCACATGTGATACTAGAAACATCAATACCTTGAGAAATTTGTTTTAGTGGAGAAAGAGCATATACAAAAGAACTCATTTGTAATTGGTTAGTTTCATTTACAGAACATGAATTATCTTCACATATTTGATCAAGCATCACTCCCCATACAAAATTCTCTTCTGCCTGTACTGCTTCAATTGTAAATATGTTTGACAAAAATAACGACATTCCCAATAATAAAAAAAGAGTTCCAAATGACATCACATAATTTGTTAAATCTCGAATGTTTTTATACCATTTGCCAGAGGACCAAATGAAGATGGCCGACGAAGAAAAACCTGCAACAACAATAAAACAAGAAATTTTAGATAAAATTGCAGCGCTTGTAACTGCAGCTTTTGGTTTGGTTGCAGCATTAGCGTGGAATGATGCAATTAAGGCGGTTTTCAAAGAGATTTTTGGCACTGCAACTGCTATTGGTCCAATGTTGATTTATGCAGTTTTGGTTACAATTATTGCAGTCATTCTAACTATCATCGTAGCACGAGCAGTATCCAAAGCAAAGAATCTATAACAATGTACAGAATTTGGAATCCAACTCTGGAACATACAATGAAGTATCATGCTATAAGTCAAGACAAGTTTTTATCAAAATAGTTCAAATCAATGCAGGTTTATCATAAAAGAATATGAAAATTACACCACCTAAAATTACAAAAGAGGCCATAAAGTAAATTAGAATATGTAAAATTCCCAGTATTTTACTATAATAATTCCCGACAAATATTATCACAATTCCTAATAAGACGAGAAAAATTCCAATCCCAAGATTTATCAAATCCATAATTTCTAAATTTTAGATAGAATCTTTTTCTTTTTTCTTGTAATTCCTTTTTTGTAATAATTCCTGCCTTTTGTAAATCTCCTAGTTTTTTTAACAAATCAAGATTTTTGTCAGATGAAGATTTGAAGGAGGATTTTGTTCTATTTTTTAATCTTGAACCCAGAATACTGCCTTTAGTGGCAATTTTTTCACTTATTCTATAGCCTTTTTCCTTTGCATGCTCAAAAATCTCCTCAGATTTTTGTCTTGTAACATCATCAACTAATTTGTTCTTTTTTGCCATTGAACCTAATTCTTTAGTTTTCTTTTTGACTAGACGTGTTTGCAATTTCAAATCCTTTATAATTTCATTTTTAGTTTTTCGTTTAAATCGTCTAGTATATTCTTCAATCAATAGAAGGGGGAATGGACTATACTCTACATCAAGATAATATTTGATTATAGTATCATCAGGTAATTTTTTTAGATATTCTTTGATTGATTTTTCTGATTTTAGTTCCATAATACTTTCTTGTTGTTTACTCATAAAAAGATTCAAAATAATCAATCATGGTAGAAATTAAGAAAAAGGAGGGTTATTTTTCAATTACATGCTTGTCTAAAACGCCAACACATTCGTTTAAGACAGAATTATCAGATATTGCCTCAGTTTCAGGCAGATTAAACTCCAAGGCCAGTTGTTGATCATAATCTACCAAATCATTTCGATATGTAGTACAAGCAGAACGAAGTAGCCTCCAAAAATAATATCCTTTATTCATCTCATTTTTCATTGGTTCATGATCCAAGGCCAAGATGCGGGATAGATTTTCATAATCGGTTTTATAATTATCGATTTTCTCTTTTATCATTTGAGGTAATTCTCGATACCAATTACGTCCTTCATCTGTTTTCTCAACATTGTTAATTTTTTGCAGCTGATAGGCAACAGAGTTTACCAAAACATCTAAAACATCATTTTTTTCAAGTAATTCCATTAATTCGGGATTGATCATATAGAGTGTAAAAAAGTTCTAAAATTAAGCGTATTGTTTTGTGTAAATCAGGCATTCACAAAATATTTTACAGTATTAAACATGTGAGGAATTTATGATATTCAATTTTGATAATCGAGCTTTTCTTTTAATGCTGATCTTTGTCAAAAACAATAACTTGAAAATGGCAAAACCCAATACACAAGAAAATACATTACTCGTAGGTTTTCCAAGCAATGGTCTTGTAGGTACATTCTCCATATCATATCTTATTCACCATCTTAAAATGAAACAAATTGGAGAGATTGAAGTTCCAGATCTTCCTCTAACACTATTTGTGGAAGGAGGTGAAATTCTTGCGCCAATTAGAGCATACAATAAAAATAATATATTCATCATAATTTCAGATGTTCCATTTAATCAATATTTAGCAGAAAAATTTGTACTTGCAATATTTGAGTTTTGTAAAAAAAATGCAATTAAGAAAGTAATGATGGTTAGCGGGATGGAGACAGCAAATCAACAAAAAGAATCTCCAAAAATTTATGGATTGGTAACACATCCAGTGTTGGACAATGTACTTTACAGTAATCAAATTCCAAAATTTTTAGATGGGTCTATTTTCGGAACAGATGCTGCATTAATGTCAGTATTTAGAAAAACAGCGATTCCGGCTATGACTTTGTATGCAGAATGCCATCCATTTTTTCCAGATCCAGAAGCATCAATCATTGCCATAGTCACACTTGCAAAAATTTTAGATATTACAGTAGACACGCGTGATATTCAAAATAGAATTGAAAAACTCAGAATTCAGCACAGAAAGCTCATGGAAGAAACACTTCGAGCATTACAGCAACAGCAAGGAAAGGATACGAGGACTCCACAAATTTACAGGTAAGAATATGATAGAGGATAATTTAGAATTTCGAATCACAACGCCACTAATGAATTCATTATTTGATGATATCGAACATAAAACACTATCACCCCTTTCATGTTTAAAGGAATTTGATAGTCATTGGACGGTAGAGTTTGATCTTCCAATGGTAGGAAAAAAAGACATCAAAGTGAGTTTTGATGGAAACACTATCAATGTAGAGGCAAAACTCAAACAAAAATATTTGGAAGAAAAATTAGGAAAAATTACAAAATTTGAATATTTTAAAAAATCTATTTCGTTACCTGAAAAAATAGATATTAAAAAAGCAACAGCAAAATTTCAAAAAGGCAGACTGGAAATTAAAATTCCAAAGAAGACCACAGGGCATTCAATAAAAATTAATTAGAATCATCATTCTTGATTTTCGTAATAGAGTTTGATCACTTGATCAACTATTAAATTGGTGTCACAATCTTTTTCGGTACTTACAAGAAGTAAATAATCATCACCAAGATAGAATGAAAAGCGTTTAATTGTATCATATTCTGCCAACGTGTATTTTGTTTTTCCAAGCCACTGAGCCATATCTTTTCTAGATTTCCAATCAAGGGTTGCAAGATTGACAAGTTCTTTTGATGCACGCTCTGAAAGTAAGCTCTTTACACCTTCTCTCATCCCACCGCCAACTTTGACTGACCATTCATCATATACTGTAGCAAATCGAATTTTGGGATCTACAGCCAAAATTTGAGAGCAGAATTTTTCATAATCCAATGATCTTACTAGATCTACTGAATTATTAGAGTTTTAGAGAGAATGTGGAGATTTTACTCATAGGGCACAATAAAATGAGACTATTTCAAAAAAGCCAATGCTTTGACGATGTCAGTTTTACTGATTATTCCAATAATGTTACCGTTTCCAGATAAAACTCCAGCACCGTTGATATTTTTATCTAGTAATATTTTTCCTGTTTTTGCCAGATCATCATCATAATCTACAGAAACAATATCCTTACTCATTATTTCCTCAATCTTTGTGCTACCCCCAAATCCAGATTCAGAGATGAACCCTTTCCTTGGAAAGATTACAGAGATAGCAGGATCAGTATTATCAAGTACGTCCTCGTGTCTGCCTAAATCAAGTGCAAGTTTGAATAAATCCCTAAAGGTAACAATTCCAACAGGAATCTCGTCATGATTTCGCAATATCACTCTAGAGATTTTTTGTTCAATCATCTTTAGAACTACTTTGTAAAGAGGAGTATCAGAATACATCCAAGCATAGTAAGGAGACATGTATTCTCCAACAATTTTTTCATTAGGATGTGATTTTGTAAAATATCTTACAAGATCTGTTTTAGTCAAGATTCCAGAAATATTTCCATGTGAGGTGACCACCAATGATCCAATTCCATTTTTCAACATAATGGTGGCACATTGATCTAGTCCAGCATTTTCATCAACAGAAATTATTTTCACTACAATTTCAGATAATGGGATTTCCTCTAGTTTTCTTTCTGTGTTGTCAGTTAATAGAAAAAATCCCAAGTCTTTTTCAGTCACAAGGCCCGTAATTTTGCCATTTTCAGTGACCAAGAGTCGGCTTTTTTTCTCATCAATAATTTTTTTTAAAACATCTGCTAAAGTAGATTCAAGTTTAATGGTTCTAGGATTATTTAGATAATCTTTTGCATGTTTCACGATATACCAAAATCAGAGAGTTATAAAAAACTCCATATAATTACCACTCATGAAAATCATCGTTCTGTATGAATAAATATTAGAAAATATAATGGATAAACATCTTCAAGAAACCTGTAAAGATCTGGGTTTTTGCAGGCTTGAATTTTATATAAAAATTTGGAAAATAAGTTAAATCCCTTATTGACATACCTAGAGCATGGGAAATGATTCTCTTCAAAAAGATGTAAATCAAAAAGACTCGAATACATCATTATGTGATGTGTTAAAAACAGACACCTCAGAAATAATTAAAAAATTAGAATCACAAGTTCCGGCATTATTCCAAAATTATTCAAATCTATACACAGAATATCTTCACATGTTTGATGACATGTTTGGAACCTGTTATATTTCTGAAAAAGAATTTTTTGATAAATTAAACATTGATCCCAAAATACTGAATCAAATCAAAGAGAATTCAGAATCAATAAAGAAAAACTATTTGAATCTCATAGATATGAACACAAAATACTGGGATGCATATTTTAAGATGAGAATTTCCACAATAAAATCATTTGATGGTTTAGTTCACACCATGTTAGAATCATATGCAAAAACACTTGCTCAGTTTGATGAATCATCTAACAAAGTTAAAGATACAGAGATGTAAATTCTAAAAGCATTTGAAATATTGGCCGATCATTAATTATTTTAATCAACGAGAACTGCAGCTATTTTGAGAATAAAAAATATGAAAAGAGAAGAAGATATTTTTAGCCTAGTTTTGCTTTAGCTTTTTTTATCTCTCTTACTTCTTCAGCCAAATGTTTTTTGAGCAATCTTTCATGATCTTTTTTGTGTGTACTGTATGCTTTGTTTAGGGCCTGTTTTGTTTTTGCCTTTTTCATTGCATTTGTGAATTTTTTGTGAATCGTGTTCACTTGCGCGGTATAACTTGCCATGTTTTGATTTTATTTACACAGTAAATTAATGTTAATCCCTAGATGATAGAATCGTTTTTGAGTAAAGTCCTTGCATCATATAGAAATTAGATATTTTTGATTATTTTAGAGGTAATTTATCAAATCATTTGTAGATGTCACCCAAAGCTGTTCTGGAAATCTATCAAATATTCCTCTTGCATGTTTTTGACCTTGTTTTTTACTACTTGCACATGCATCCATCACCACTATTACATAATATCCTAAATGAATTGCATCTAACACACTTGAAAGAACACAATAATCGGTTTCAATGCCTGTAAAAATCAAGATTTTTGTGGATTTCTTTTTTATTATTGAGTGAAAATTGCCTGTCATGAATATTGATGCCGATTTTTTTCTGCTGACTATAACTGAATTTGAAATGTATGAAGTAAAATCATCAATCAAACCATATGCACCAGTTCCAATAACATCTGGAGTGATTTTTTGATTCATTCTATAGTATGTTTGCCATGAATCCTTCTCTTTTTGCCAATTCTTTGGCGGGGTAAAGCGAGTAAATATCACATTTTGTATTTTACTATTTTCAATTAGTTTTTTGATATTTGGAATTATAGATAGTAGTTTTTTATTCATCCAGGGGGATTTTTTTTCAGTCAAGAATAATTTTTGCATGTCTACAACCACCAATGTTATTTTTGAACTAGTCTTCACATCTACATGCCATTTAGGTTCAATCAAAATAACCCCATAACGATATTTATTTTTCATACTAATGTGTGTGACTCTGACGGCTAAGCATTTCTCAAAAATAATCAAAACAACATGTTATTTCTCCAAACATTTTTGATAATCAAAGATATGCTTAAGTTCGTAAAATTATTTACAATATTATGAAACCTAAAATTGGGAGATGGGCTGCAAAAATAGACAACTGTGCTTCAATTTATCAAGGGGACACACCATTATCATTTAACATAAAAGGTCCAGGAGACATTACTGTTTATCACGATGATAAGGTGACTAAATTCTATAAAGACGGAACAGTTACGGGGAAAAAAATTAGACTCAAAAATTCTTCCCACACATGGATTTCAGGAACATATCTTGGTCCTTCAGAGGAGATGGAATCTGAACAAGAATGGTTTGCAAAATCGGGAACATGGCAAACGGTATATCATGGGGAAAAGGCCAAATTATATCGAATTTTAGGTCCTACCACTCAAAGAGATAGCGACATACTTGTTTCGATTGATGGGATACAGACTGGATGTTCTTTGTCTAAATCTCACAGTGTTGATGTAAAAGGCAAACGCATTAGGATAAAGAAAAGGAGGGGACCTTCTTTTGTTAGTGGATTTGCTTATTCATTAAAATAAAAAATAAACCATCAGATTGAAAACGGCAATAAAAGTATCGGAACTGGAATATAGTCCGTTGAGATCTTTATTATTCGGATTTAAATTAAAAACACGGAACCGCATAAACGTCAAACCAAAGTCAGTCGCTTGGGTTATTACCCTACGCTTCCGTGTATTTGCACTAAACCGTAATTTAATGCACATAATATAAACAAAAATAATAATTAAATACACAATATGATTCTCAAATTTGAATTTCATATTGTCATGATTATTACATTAGCAATGAATACAATTTGCATTTTAATGATGGGTAGAAGCAATGCATCATCAAATATCCCTGTTTTAAACTAAAACGGATTCTACATTTTTCAAATATGAAAACTTTGAACTAGTTTAACTATCATGAATCTTATTTGAAAGTATGGAATCACAATCTCAAAAAATCGATGATATTATGATTGAAACAAACGAAAAAATCTCCGCAATTGTAAATGAAATGAGAAATATCCGATTTTCAAAAATGAATGAAAGTGAAAAACAAGCAAAATGTGATAAATTAAGAAAAGAATTTGAGCAAGTCATGATTGAAGAAGAGGAAAAAATAGTAAAAGTGATGGAAAAATTACCATGAAAATTGATGAAATCGATACAAACTATGAGACTGTCAAGGTAGACCAAATTGGAATCCTTGATTCACAGACAGGGGCAGTATTACTCAAAGATGAAAAAGTTGAATTTGTCATGTCTGGTTTTTCATCAGAGGTTGCAAGAATAATTTCTAATTTTGTTGACGGAAAACGGGATGATCCTCCAACCATCTATCGCTTGGTTGAGCAGATTTGTGAGGAAAATGAAATCCTTCTCGTCAAGGTCAAAATCTATGAAAGTGGAGGTATTTTTAGGGCAAATCTGTATTTTACTGGAAAAAAAGACATGGTGTTTAGAAATTTTAGAGCATCAGATGCCATTGCGTTGGCAACTTATTATAACATACCAATTCTTGTAAGAAAATCAATGTTGAAAGATATTGAAAAAAGTAAAATTGAAAAAAACTAAACCTCTTTCAATCTAAAAAATCATACAATTAAAAAAGCGTCCCATGATGAAATTTATAATAACATTTTGTAAAAATAGATTCTAATTCCCAATTATTTGCAACACTATGTTTCGTTCTCTTTTCCTAGTGTCTAATTCTATAAAGACAATTTGTTGCCAAGTTCCCAACAATAATTTATCATCATTAAATGGAATAGTAAGTGAAGGGCCAATTAATGATGCCTTAACATGAGAGCGACCGTTTCCATCATGCCACATTTGTTCATGTTCATAATTTAGATCATTTGGAGCAATTCTAGATAGCATATCTGGAAAGTCTTTCAACAAACCAGGCTCATACTCAATTGTAGTCAATGCGCCAGTTGAACCTGTTACAAAAACTGTAACAACTCCACTAGAAATTTGTGATTCTTTAATTTTTACTGAAATCTTGTCAGTGAGATCAACAACATCATTTTCTCCTTTAGATTGCACTTTGATCGATTTTGTAATTACAGTCATCATTCTGCAGGGTCTGTTGCTTGGACAACGTCATGGTATGCATCAAGCAAATCTCGGGCAGTTACAACTCCCATTAGATAACCATCCTGTGTAATACCCAGTCTTTTGATGTGGTTTGCAGCCATAATGCTTGCAGCCTGGTGGATCTTTATTGCCTTATCAGATACAATCAGAGGAGATGAAGAATATTTTCCGATTTCATAATCTGTCTTAAATCCGTTTGAATACAGACACTTCAAAAGATCCCTTTCAGAAAAAATCCCATATTCTCTTACATCATGAACAATTACACTTCCAATTCTCTTCTCGTGCATTATCTTTGCTGCATCAAAAACAGAATCAGTTCTACTGCATTTTTCAACATTGGTGCTAATCACCCTGTCCAGAGAAACATCAGTACTAATCTTTCTGAATGCCCTTAGCAGGTCAGAGACAGTGACAATCCCAACAAGTTTGTCATCATCAAAAACCAAAAGTCGGGATTTATTCTGAGTCATCAAATGTGCAGCATCTAAAACAGTATCACCCAAATCCAATTTAGTGAATGGCTGCCAGCCCACATCTCCAATTGTCAATTCATTAAGATTTCGTGACTCAGATATTGCTTTTAGAACCTCCCGTTCGGTAAGAATTCCTTTTGGGATTTCCCCGTCACTTACAACAAGGTGTCCAAAGTCCCTCTCTACCATAAATTCTATAGCCCGTTTAACCGGAATATGAGGTTCTGCTGAAATTGGATAAGCAGTCATATAATTTGTAATTGGAAAAGTACGAATCTTGATGGCCACAATCACAGCTATGTAATCAAAGTATTTGTTTAGTTAGAGTAAATTTCACATTTGATAATTTACAACGCAAAGTGGAATCATTTCAGGACGTAGTATACAGACCAGACGGGATTCATACCTGTGAGATTTTAGGTTCCAAACATACTTGAAAATATTCAAAATTTAGCAATGAATCTCCCACATCGCCAAAAACAGAGGCAATTCAATAAAAGAAAATATTGCGGAAATTACAATTCCAAAGGTTCACGGTTTCCGGAACCACATGCAGGACAGTTAGATACGGGTTTCAATCCTACTTCTCTGTTAAAAACACAGCCACAATTAACACATACTCTAAGATCTGCTTTTACCATGTTACAAAATACCCTTTATGACTATTGAAGTTTTTTTCATATACCAACCACAGCCTTGAGGTTTTTGCATCTATTTCGTATAGTGACTTCTGTTATTCCAGCTGCATCAGCAATATCTTTTTGTGTTCTATTTTCTTCAAGATTAATGCATGCAAGGTATAGTGCAGAAGCAGCAACACCCATTGGGTGTTTTCCTGCCAAAGCATTTTGTTTTTCTGCATTTTTTAGGATTTTAATTGCATGTCGTTTTGTTTTTTCAGACAATTCCGCATTGCTTGCAATTTTTGCAATACATGAAACAGAATCAATTACGGGCATTTTAAGATCTAATTCTTTGAAAATAAGTCTGTAGGTTGCAGAAATTTCTTTTCTTTTGATTCCTATGGTTGCAGCAACTTCTCTTAATGTTCGAGGGGTCTCTGATTCACGACATGCAGCATAAAGACTAGCTGCAACAAGGGATGAAATTGAACGTCCTCTAACTAGTTTCTTCTCCAAAGCTTTTCTGTAAATATAAGATGCTTTTTCAGCTATTGCGTCAGGCAAAGATAATTTTTCTTTCATTTTTAGCAATTCCAGAAGAGCCTGTTGAAGATTTCTATCAGTGCTAGTTTTAACACGACTTCGACTATCCCATTTTCGTAATCGGGTCATAGATAATTTCATTGAGGTTGATAATGGATTGCCAGTAGAGTCTTTGTTAAACGGATTAATCATTGTACTAAGACCACGATCATGTCTTGTTAATGAGGTCTTGTCTCCAGTATGAGATTTGATTACAGGAGAATCTGCAAATCTTCTTTCAGGTCTGCCATCATCAACTTTTTCTTCAACCACAATACCACAGTTTGAACAAAATACTTCTGAAGATTCAACATCGGTGACCAAGGTATTTTTTCCACATCGAGGGCATTTTATTTCCTGTAAACTCATAGCACAATCAAAAAAGATTTGTTAATTACCCGCACATCTTTTCAGGTCTTTTGATATTGAAATTAATTGATTTTCTAGTTTTTTTGGACTTGCTATGTAAAAGTCTGCATAAAAATGACCGTCATCTTCAAGCCATTTTGTATCAATTCCTTTGTTGTGTAAAAGGAGCAATGTATTTTGTTTTTCTTCCAGATCTGAGAATCGTCTTTGACGGATTGGATTCATGTCTGCTTTCACAAGAGAATAGTCATAATGATTGAAGGTTTTCTCTATATCTTCCATATCAAATATTCTCAAAACGGAGAATGCAAAAATTGGTCTATTTTTAGGATTGTCTTGGTTTTCTTTGGATTGTTGTTTTTTGAGCAATTCAAAGATATTCAAAAATGCCTTGTAACCAATATACCCAATACAGCCAGTTGCAATGATCATGTCAGATTGAGGTAATTCTTGTACTGGCAAGTTTTCCATCTCAAGATTCACACATAGTCCTTTTTTGCATAGTTGCACATTTTCAGAAAATCTTAATGCAGGCTCTGAAATATCAATTTGATAAAAGTCAAGTGTATCATCTGATGGAAGGGCATCAAAGAATTGTTTTGATTGTTCTATAGAAGGCTCTTTTTTTAAAAAGAAATCATCAAGATCAGACATTGAAAGATCATGTTTCATCAATGCAGAATTTATCCCATAAGAACTTCCAATATCAATAATGTTTATTGTTTTTGAAAGTTTGTTGTAAATCTTTTTTGCAATAGAAAGATACAGAGGTTTAGTTTCATCAGGGATACGATATTCTAGTCTTTTCATTTCTTTTAAATATGAATTTGGAAATTTTTGTACATAAATATTTGAAAAATCTTTTTTCACTTTCAACTCTTTCATGGTGGGTAAATGTTATCACAGCACCTGTTATAAAACCATCGATAAAAATATCTGTGATGTTATTATTATAATAATTTTTAAATAAAGTTTAAGACTAACACGGTTTTAATGCAGAGTAGATGACATTACCTACGACATGCGCTCTTTGCATCCAGCCTTGTCTTATTTTGAAAAATACTATAAATGATGATTACGTAATAATTTGTCATGATGACAGAACCACCAAAATCAAAAGATAGTGATGAACTGTGTCCAATATGTATGCGCTCAAAAAATAAACATACACCAAAAGAGATGTTGGTTTGTTCAAAAAAACTTCAAGAATTTAGAAAAAATCAAACAGAGGAGGCAGGAATTGAATGACTCTAAAAAATATTTAGCTTGAAACAAATTTTTTTGTTAAAAATGTATTTCAAATAACATGTATACGAAAACATATGAAGCACATAGAACATGATAAAACAGCACAAAATTACGATAATCTACAAGCAGCATACAAGAAATTGTTAGAAGAATATGAAGAAATTAAGAATAAAGATGCCCACAGTCCAAAACTAGAAGAAAAAATCAAAGAGATGTCCAAAAAACAGAAAGAAATCCAAGATCTGGCATCAGAATTAACCTGACATAGTTTGAAACTAAAGATTCGAGTCTGTGAGGTTTAAGATAGCTCCAAAAATTTCACATCTGAGAGGACGATTTGTCAGATCACGTTGACACCACAATAGGAGTCGACTCCACGGGATCACCTACTGTTTTGGGGATGAAAATGGAAGCAAACAAGTACAAAATTATGATTTATTTTATTTTAATGAATTAGTTTTTTTGATTAAATGTTGGCTATCACAATACATGCATGTGTATTTTGAGCATGATGGAATTTTCAATAAAACTGTATGATTGCATTTCATCTGTATTTTTCACCATTACATTTGTCGCATAGTATTTCACAGGAATTATTCAATGATACATACACGTTTTCGGCCCAACATTTGTTGCACATACCAATGAAGGATTGAGAATGTGAAAAAATATCGCCCACATTCTCAGACAGGTGATTAGACGTTTGAAAAAGGGCGGTGAGTTTGTGAGATGTCATTGTGCGTCTACCTTTTGTGTCTGAAGTTGTTGTTTAGATTTGTTCACCATTTCTAATCCTAATGTGCAATCAAGATGAATCCGCTCTAATGTAGCATATCCACATTCAGGGCAAATTTGCTGTATTGCTTGTTTACATTCTGAACACGTAGATTCTATTTGAAGCTCTGTGCCACAATTTCTACAGCTTTCATCAGGCATTATTTTCACCTCCCTGAATTATCTCTCGAAGTTCATGATAGTTTCGCTTTGCTTGGGTTATCGTCTCTGCAAATTCTATCTCGGCTGCTAAGACGGTCTCATCATAGATTGTTTTTACGTTCTCAGCATGGGTAGATGTTACCATCATGCTACCTGCAATCAAACTTGCAACAGAGACTATTAGTGTAGTAAGAATTATGTTTTTTCTAAAACTATTTTTGTTCATTATCATCACCTTTTCCTATTACAAATCTGAGGTTCATTTTAGGAGCCTCCCTTCAAGGTATTTCCTCGAATTGATTGTATCTTGTTTAGATATTTTTCAAAGTTGCCAAATTGGGAAAAATAATGATTTGACATACTTCGAACTTGATTAATTTGTTGTTCAAACCACATTTTCATTCACTATTATAGGATTGATTTTAGATGACATAAACTCAAGGCAACAACAATGATCACAAATACAATTTTTGCATTAATCGTCAGCTTTGATGTTGACTAGTAATCTCTGAGAATCACCACAGTCTATGAACAAGTTTGTGATATACAAAAATATGACAACACAATCATTTCAAACAAAAACCAATAGCACATGGGATAAAATGGTGCATGCCCCATTCAAAAAAGTCGTCAAGTTCGACCTAATCTGTATGGGATTAGGTGTAATGATTGGAATGGGATTAGGTGCATTCCTAGTAACAGAAGTATTCTAGGAATGTAATTTTTTTATTTTTAGACTTTTTCAACCAATTTACTTTCATTGAAGCTTCCTGCTTTGTTCCAATAATACAAGAAATAATCATGGCACCATTCATGAAAATCAGCAGAAGTTCCATAGAATATCTCAGACAGATCAGGCTCACCAGCAAGATCTGGAAATGCGATAAATGCTTCCTTTTCGTTGAGTACGATTGCAGTAGGTATAGTCTTTAGCATTTTTCGTTCAGCAGTTCCATTTTGCACATATTTTTTAAAATCAATTTTTTTCATGTTCTCAGCCCTGCCCTGTGGAATTGTACATGTTTCAGATAGAATGTATTGTAGTTTTACACCTTTTTTTAATTTCTCAATGAGCGGTTTGCCAAGATCTAAAATAATCTCAGAGGTAAGAAGGTAGATGTATTCTTCGGCGTTATTGTAAATTTCTTTCCATTTTTCCAGGATAGTCCCAAGTCCTTTGATGTATTGACAATCAGAAAGCTGTCCAACACGCATATAGAATTTTTTTGGCATATTACCAAAATTATGATGGTGAAAATATTTCATATTTTGAGACAGAAACATAATTGCAGGAACCTGATTGTACATTGTTCTCCCAAATTCAGTCAACTCATAATTTCCATCACGATCTTTTACAATCAAATGGCCATCTTCAAGTCTAGAAAAATTTCTGTAAACCTCCTGTTTTGTAGAATCAAACTCTTTGACTAAATCTGCAGGTTTTGATTTTTTTTCTTCAAGCTTGGCAAGGATTTGGAGTCTTTGAATGCTTGATAATTCCAGAAAGTTATCTGCTGCTGTCTCATACATGGCATCATCAACCATGGGCAATAATTTCATTTCTAGATATTAAATTGTTATCAGCAGAAAGTGAAAAAGATGAAGAGGAATTATTTAGAAATGGCCTCAAAAAAGAATAGGACGTAAAATGCATTGGAGGGGCTATGTAGCAGGCCATAATTCATTCCTCTTATGAAGTTCCCAGAGTTTATTTTTGCGGGTTTCCTTTAGGTGTAATATGTTAAAGAGATTTGGAATCTTCATGAAACAGATATAGGATTTGTAAGTTATATCACATGGTCAATATCAGACTAGAAAAGTAAAGTCACAAAGTTACTTGTTAGTTTGTCCTGTATAGAACTATGAATGCAGGATAACTCCATACACTACAATAACTAGCATACGCCTGAAGGTTGTTCATTTAAGATGGTATTTTTGTAAAACCAGTCAATGAGAGATTTTTTTGAATGATGCCATCTAAGGTGGTTTTCAAATGATTTCCTGTCGGTAAAATACAGATGGTATGGGCAAATAACACAGGAATCATAGTTTTCTACTACAAATTTTATCAATTCCTCTCTGTGGCTTGCCACATGTATCTTCCATTGTTGCTGTTCGGCAGTGACTGGAGGTGACTGCGGACACAAAACACATGAACCTGTCTTGTAACTCATATGATCACCTCTTATGGGAGTCTCCTGCGACCACTAACTCTCCATTTATCTATTGTAAGTTCCTCATTGTCATCTTGTAGGTTTTTAGTTTGATTCTTTGCAGACATAATCATATTACGTCTTTTAGAAGTATAAAGCAGAGTCAACAAAGTTGTTGAAAAGTAATTAAAAATAAAATTGAGTTAGATGCCCTAAAAGGCACGTTTTCATCAAAATTTACAAAAAATAATGTGTAATAGGTTTGAATGTTATTCTAAAATGCAGAATAATATCCCAACGTGAGCATTAAAAATGCTACAGCACCTATTACTAGTCCAACATATTTTGTTAGAGGATTGGATGTCTTTATCATAATATTAGTATAAAATCAGAAAGTAATAAAACAAAGTCAAAAACAGAATTGAAGAGTCACAGAAAATTTTTATTCAAAGATAATTTAACAATCACAAAATTAATTTGTAAACATCCAACATGACAATTTGTTTATAAAAAATTATTAGACTATCGTACAATAAAAAAATAGAACAATAAAAAATATACTTCATTAAAAAGCAAATGGTTTCTTCCAAATCTATGGTGCATTTTCAAAAATAATTATCTAAAAAATTAATGGTGGGCATGTGGATTTGTGCCACCATCTATTTTTTGAAATGTGCCCGCAGCTTTTTCATGAGCTTCCTGATTTCCTTGATCTACTTTGATTGCTTGTGGCGGACAAACAGAAACGCATGCCATGCACCAAACACAGTCATGTTCTCGAATTGGATCTGCCTTGTCAGTGAAATCCTTTCGCTCATTTTTAACAGAACTTCCAGTTCCTTCAAAAGTCTGACCAACCACATCTTTTGCGGGAATGTCTTTTTCAGTTCTATACCACTGGAAAACTTGTACAGGACATGCTTCAATACATGCTCCATCTGCAACACAAGAGTCCCAATCAACTGCAACCATTGTGCCACTTACGCCCAACGGAGTAATTTCTTCACCTCTGGCCTTGTATGCATTTTGAACATCCTCGTTTTTGGATGCTTCTTTTAATTTTCCAGGGCCCCACATGAAATGAAATTGTCCGTCAGAATTGTGGATTTTTCCAATTGGTTTTAGATTTTCTGGAAAAGTTTCATCTATAGGCAATTTTCATACCTCCCAACAAAAATAGGTGGGAAATACAACAATTCCCCCACATCTGGTGGCCTATCAATCAATAAAAGAGATGTATTTTGCAACATCAGATCATCTCCTTTATTCAATTGCCACTATCTTGCCTTGAGGTTTTTCTTCGGCAACTGACAGAGTCAATTCCAAAACTCCGTTTGTGTACTTGGCCTTTGCAGAATTTTCATCAACTTTTGATGGCAATGGTACTTTTTTCTGGTATTTTCTGTCTTCATGCTCAGCTGATATCAAAACCATATTGTCTGTTACATTGAGTTTGATGTCAGATTTGTCAATTCCTGGCATCTCAGAGACAAGTTTGATGGTGCCATCTTTCTCGTTTGTTGAAACATCTACAAGAGGATCTCTTACACTAGAATCTGTAAGCACACCTCCAGGCTTTGCATTTCCCCACTCAGTTACATGAGGAATACCATCTTCTCCTATTGTCTTTACATACCCATAGTAGTATGGACCATAGGTTTGGACGCTGCCTCCATCAGGGCTTTCGAAGACATCGCCCATCGAAAAAAAGGGGCTCGACAATCTTCGAAATGTTTTTCCAAAGGTATTATCAAACATTTTTTTCACCATATTGAGATATTTTCTAAAAAACATAAAGTGTAGGCAATATGAAACGATACTTGTATCATTTTTTATGAAAAGTAAGCTTGGATGTTGAAATTTTTAGAAAAGATAGGCTTGATAAATTATGGAGTGGATTCAATAAATAAGAAAATTTGTTCTAACATAATCCATGCAAAATTACACACTAACTTAGAAACGGAGTTAGTGATGAATCATTATTTGAGCAGAAAGGAGATTTGAATCCCGCATAGAATAATTCAATGGGTAATTCTTCTCGTTGTTGCTGCAATTCTTCTCTTAGCATCTTCAAGTGAAATGAACTATTTTTGCATGATGGAACTTAAAAAGAACGTGAGAAAGGCGGACCCGACCGGATTCGAACCGGCGACCTATTGCTCCGCAAGCAATCGCACTATCCAAGCTATGCAACGAGTCCAAAAAGTTTGGGAAATTTACGCTTAATTTGGATTGCTATCAGTATGATTCTGCAAAAATGTATGGTGTTTCATCTATCTCATGGAATGTCCATGCAGTTGGCAATGAAATGCTTCGAATAGATTTGAGATGATTATCTTCAATTAAAGTTCCCCAACCAGCCTCATTTTTTGGATCAGGGGCATATTTTTGAGATAATGTTCCAGCAAACGCCCATCCGGTTATTTTCTCTAAGTTTGAAATTGATTTGATTGATTTTAACACTCCAGATGCAAGAGAAATTCCACCCATTTGTGCAAGACCTCCAATGAAAAATATTGGTCGAGTCAAATTCAAAGAGAGATAATCAAATGCAACTGCGTCAGAGCAGTAAGGATGAAAATCAAGAATAGGTGTAAGAATATTTTGCAGATCAACTAGCATGTTATCAATTTCTATACTGTACGATTCCATACCTAAAATTTTAGAACAAAATGCAATGCGACCATCACCTGATCCAATATCAATTACTTCAGAATACCCCAATTCTTTTGCAAGTAATGCGCCAACATACCCAGACATTATCCATGTGGGGGAAAAGGGAGCTTTGCTCGAACCGTGTTGAATGCTATTTAGCCAGTATTTGTTAATGTCACCCTCATACACAATACAATTTACAGAACCAATTTGTTTTTCAAAAGAATTGTAATAGATTGGATTTTTTGTTGCAAATTCATGTAACAACTCTAAATGAGATTCGTCGATTGGGAACAATTCTGATTTTGATTTTGGAATAACTTCTTGTATCTGGCTTTTGCCATCATAAACTCTAACAAATTCTTTTTTTAGTTCAACTAAGTTTTTTCCAAGTTGATCAATCATGAGAAAGCCCATTCTCATATTGTTCGACAAATTCCTTAGTACTCATATTTTGACGTAATTCATCAAAGAGAGTCGCATCAAGTTCGGTCTTTTCTTTTGATTTTTGACCAGAACTTTCAGATTGTAATTTCTTTGTCAATTCTTGGATAGATTCAGATAACTTTCTCATTATTCTAGGATGTATGACAGAATCAAATCTTTGGGAGATAAATTTTTCAGTCTCATTAATTTTCTCCAACAATTTAGGCTCAGAACCAGCCTGTTGCTTTAGCATAGTAGCCATAGAAGAGACATTCATGACTTGGTAATACACCTCTACTATTTCATGAATATTCATATCAGTTTTAGAGTCTGCCATATCAAACAAACTTTCAAGACTTTTTGATTCACCATCAAACAGTTTAGAAATATCTTCGGCAGAGGTCATTAGGAAATTTAAAGTTCAAATTTTTAAAAATGTTGGTATTATGCTTCTTTTTCTGCGGGTTTTGTATAGACATAATTCATTATCAAACCTGCAATAATTCCGCCCAAGATTGGTGCTGCCCAATACAACCAATGGAATTCCCAGAATCCAGAGATTAATGCAGGACCAAATGTTCTTGCAGGGTTTACTGATGCACCAGTTAATGGTACAGCAACTAAATGTATAAGGAAAACCATTCCACCAATTGCAAGTCCTTGAATTCCAGGAGTTGCTTTCTTGTGAACTGCCACCATAAAGATTACAGTAACTAAGAAGAATGTCAAGATTGCTTCAATTGCAAATCCAGAACCAATGCTGTTATTGATTAAATCACTTGGTCCTCCTTGTGTTGCAAAGTTTACTTTTGCACCAACTTCAGGCAATATTGCTGCAAGTGTAGCTGCTGCTGCAACTGCGCCAATTAATTGTGAAATTATATATCCAATCCCATCAGCGATTCCAATCTTTTTTGTAATTATCATAGGAATGGTAACTGCAGGGTTTATGTGAGCACCAGATACGTGTCCGAATGCATAAACCATCAAAGCAATGGCACCACCGTGTCCAAGAGAAATGAACAATACAGATTGTGTTGTTAATTCTTCCCCAAATGCAGAAACTGCTAGAATTACTGAAAGTGGGCCAAAGAATACTAAACCATAAGTTGCAATTGCTTCTGCAAGATATGCTCTTGGATTAACCATCAAGCTAAAACCTCGCGTATATCCATATAAAAGATTCGACCTTATTTGTGATCAATTGATCTCATAAAGTAATTAATTATAGATAAAATCATTTGAGATCATATGATTTCTGAAGGGGATCCTGTTCCAAAATTTGCAATAAATGATGCAAGTGGCAACAAGATAAAGTCAAGTGATTTTAAGGGCAAAAAACATGCCATCTACTTTTACCCAAAGGATTTCACACCAGGATGTACCACAGAGGCTGACGAATTTTCTAAAGATTATAAAAAATTTCAAAAAGAAGGAATTGAAATTATTGGAATTAGTCCAGATGATGTAGAGTCTCATAAAAAATTCTGTGACAAAATGGGAATCAAATATCCATTATTGGCAGATGTCGATAAAGAAGTTTCAAAAATGTTTGGTGTTTGGGGTAAGAAAAAATTCATGGGTAGAGAATACATGGGAGTTATGAGAAGTACTTTTCTTGTAAACGAAAAAGGAAAGATTTTCAAAATATACCCCAAAGTAAAACCTGCAGGACATTCAAAGGAAGTACTTGAAGATTTTCTAAATTTAAAATAAAAATAAATTAAGAAAGGTTTTCGAATTAGAAACCTTTTGGTAGTGTGCCTTTAGATGCTTTAGGTTCTTCAGGTTCTGGTTTTGGTTCAAAACCTTTTGGTAAAGTACCTCTACTTGCAGTAGAACGAGCTTTTGCTTCTGTTTCAAGCATTTCATCAAAGGCTTTTTGTTCATCTAACCTTTGTTGTTCTATTCTTTGCAAGTATTCTGCCTCATATTCGGCCAGTTTTTCTTGTCTAGATTTTCCATCATCACTAGATGCAGACTGTTGTTGTGATGTTTGCCCCGCAGTTTCTGCTGGTTTTACTTCAGCAGGTTTAGTTTCTGCTGGTTTTACTTCAGCTGGTTTTGATTCTAGCTGAGTAGAAAGTTGGTTTAGCTTTGCTTCTAATTCGGCAATCTTGTTTTCAAGATCTGCTTTTGTTTGCTTTTTAGCAGCTGCCATATTTTTGATGGACAATCCGGGGTTTATGTACATTTGGGTTGATTACGCCAACTAATTTTGATCAAGTTTTATATGCTAATTTGCATATGTGAAGGCATGGATGACTTTGAAAAAGAATTTCCTGACTTTGATTGGAAGAACACCCCAGCCTACAAACACCCAGGAGGCAAGGATTGCCCATGCCCAAAGCACGAATACATCCGAGAACAGATCAACTTTACAAAACAAGTTAATGAAAAAGGCAAAGAACCGTCAAAAGTTACCCTAAAGTTTTGTCCAGATCACTATAGAGTATACATGGATGAAGTGATCCCTGCAATGCCACTAAAATATAAAATCCTAACAAAAATTGCATTAAAACTTGGAGCAATTCAAGTTGAGCAGTTAAAGTATATGGAATCAGAATTATGTTTTTACTGTAAATTCGGTTCTGGCGGACATGACAGAAAAACTGAACTTCCACCAATGTAAAATCGAGTTAAGCTTATACTTGATCTGACTAGAGAGTCAATGTGGGAATAGAGGATATCAGAGATTTCATTGTAGAATTAGAAAAACACGGGGAACTAAAAAGGGTCAAAACCGAAGTTGATTCAGATTTAGAAATTGCAGAAATCATGAGACGTGAAATGTACTCAGATGGCCCCGCAATACTTTTTGAAAATGTCAAAGGATATGACATGCCAGTTTTAGGAAATGCATTTGGCTCCATGAAAAGATTAGAGATAGGATTGGAGATGACAGACTTTACAGAGATTGGTCAACGCATTGCAGATATGACAAAGATGGATGTTCCATCAGGGTTACTAAACAAAATCAAAAAACTCCCAGAGCTCACAAAGATGACTGCATCATTTCCCAAATCAGAAACAAGTGGGCCGGTAACTGAGATTACATCAACTGATGCATCATTTGATGACATACCAATTCTAAAATCATGGCCCGAGGATGCGGGGAGATTCATAACTCTAGGATTAGTTGCCACAAAACATCCTGAAACAGGAGTTAGAAATCTAGGAGTTTATAGAATGCAAATAGTTGATAAAACTCATGCATTAATGCATTGGCAAAAGCACAAGAGAGGTGCTCATCACAGTGACATTTCAAAAGACCGTGGAGAAAAAATTCCAACTGCAATAATTATTGGTGGAGACCCTGCAACAATATTTTCATCTATTGCACCTGTTCCAGAAGGATTAGACAAATACCTATTTGCAGGAATTACAAGAAAAGAAGGAATCAAAACAGTAAAGTGTAAAACAATTGATTTGGATGTTCCAGCAAATGCTGAAATTGTTTTAGAAGGATATGTGGATCCTGCAGACATTAGAGATGAAGGGCCATTTGGGGATCATACAGGATACTATACACCAGTCGAACCATATCCAACATTCACATTAACAGGAATCATGAAAAGAAAGGATCCAATCTATGTTACAACAGTTGTTGGGAAACCAATTCTTGAAGATGCATACATTGGAAAAGTTATCGAACGATCATTTTTGCCATTAATTCAAATGTTCCATCCAGAGGTGGTCGACTTCAGTATGCCAGCTGCAGGATGGTTCCAAGGCTTTGCAATAATATCAATCAAAAAAAGATACCCAGGTCAAGCAAAAAAAGTAATGATGGGATTATGGGGAATGGGGCAATTATCTCTAACCAAGATGTTTGTTGTAGTAGATGAAGACATCAATGTTCATGACATCAATGATGTGATATGGGCAATTACTACAAGAGCAGATGCTGCAAGAGACACCGTAATAATCAACAATACACCAACAGACACTTTAGACCCAGCATCACCACTTGTCAACTTGGGTTCTAAAATGGGAATTGATGCAACGCAAAAGACACGAGAAGAAGGATATCAAAGAGAGATCCAACAACAAGTCAAAGTCGATGAGGACACAAAAAATCTAGTAGATTCTAAATGGTCTAGTTATGGCCTATAATATAGAAATAGGATTGTAAAAATTATCTCGTTCTTCTACTTTATAGCCAATTTGATGAATAGCATCTATGATAATTTTATCCGTAAGTTCGGTGGAACGAGCTCCTGTGCATGAGACGACTTCTTCTCCAATTAGTGTTCCGCCAAAATCATCAGCCCCGTATTGTAAAGCAAGTTGAGCCATACCAACCCCATTAGTTAGCCATGAAGATTGGATGTGTGGGATTAATCCATCAAAGACAAGTCTCGAGATAGCAATCATTTTCAAAAGCTGGATGCCGCCAGTACCATATTCGACAATTCCTTCTTCATGCATCAAAGTATTGTTTGGTTCAAAATTCCAGGGAATAAATGCCATGAATCCTTTGGTTTTTTCTTGTAGTTTTACAAGTTTGGTAAAGTGTTCAACAATATCGTGATTGTTTTCAACATGGCCATACATCATTGTTGCAGAAGATGGGATTCCAAGAGAATGAGCCTCATCCATTATTCTAATCCAAGCATCGCTTGAGATTTTCTTTGGACTGATAATGTCTTTTACGGAATCAGTTAAGATTTCAGCTCCTGCTCCAGGCATTGATTGCAAACCAGAATCTTTCAGTCTAGACAAGATTTCTTTTGTGGATGATTTTTCAACCCTTGCAATCATATCAATTTCAGATGTAGATAATCCATGAACCCCAACACTTGGGAATTTTTCTCTTATCATTCTAAATGCATCTTCGTAATATTCAATCTTCAAATTTGGATTGTGTCCTCCTTGAATCAAAACTTGGCGGATCTTAAACATATCATAAGCAGCTTTTACCCTAGCTTCAATTTCATCTAGAGTTAAAGTGTAGGAATCTTCAGCCCCAGGAGATCTATAAAATGCACAGAACTTACAATCAGTAATACAGACATTAGTATAATTCAAAATTATGTTATTTACAAAAGAAGCTTTTTTGCCAAATTGTTTTCTTGTCAAATGTCCAGAAACAAGACCCATCAGATGAACATCGTCAGACTCTAATAATCTCAAGCAGTCTTCAGGACCAGGTCTTTTTCCATTAAGAGAGTTTTCTAAAATGTCTTTGATATCGCTTTTTTGTATCTGTTCAGTAGTCTGACTCAAGTGATCTTCATCCCTTAGAATTTCTATTTAATCCTTGACAGAAATGATGAACAAAATGAATTATACAAAATAAGTGATTTGTGCTCAATTTTTGAGAAAGACAAGTTAGAAGATTCACATTATTTTTAAGTAGGGCACAAAAAGCAGATCAGAATATGGTATCAGGAAATCAAATCAGACTTAATCGAATTCTAAGAAAAGGAAGAATGTTATGTATTCCAATGGATCATGGAATTTCAAACGGACCTATTGAGGGCCTTGAAAAGCCAGCAGAAATGATTTACAAATGTGAAGGACATGGACTCACCAGTGTAATAATCAACAAAGGAATTATCAAATCATTACCAAAACCAACCAAAATTGGAATTTTAGTTCATTTTTCAAGCAGTACATCATTATCATTGTCACCTAATCGCAAGATGCTTACTGGAACTGTAAAAGAAGCAGTTGCAATGGGTGCAGATGGAGTTTCATTGCACATCAACATCGGAGGGAAGGAAGAACCTGAGATGTTAGAACAACTTGGAATGACTGCAGATCAATGCCACAAATGGGGAATGCCACTTTTAGCAATGATGTATCCTAGAGGAGAAAATATCAAAAACCCACACGACCCAGAAATTGTAGGACATGTTGCAAGAATCGGAGCAGAGTGTGGTGCAGATATCGTTAAAACGTTATACACAGGAGATGTGGATTCATTTTCAAAAATTGTAAAGACCACACCAGTTCCAATTGTAATTGCAGGCGGACCTAAAGCAAAAACAGATTTAGATATTCTTCAAATGACTGAAGACGCAATGACTGCAGGAGCCAAAGGAGTCACATATGGTAGAAACATCTTTGCACATAAAACACCTGAAAAAATGGTAGAAGCATTAGCTGAAATAATTTTCAGAAAAGGAACTGCTAAGGAAGCAATGAAAAAAATTGAGTAAAACAAGAGAATTAATAATTTCACCCAAAGTGTCTCAGACACAATTAGCTAAATTTTTGCCTCAGCTAGAAGAGGAGGGGATCAAGATGGTGTATATAGATCCTAAAAAAATAGGCAAGAAAAAAACAAAACTTCAAACAGTATTTCCCTCAAGTGCTGCAAACTATGTAGTGTTAGATAAAGAAGGAACAAAACCAAAGGGCAAAAAGACAGGCAGAAAATTCCAGATTCTATCAAACTCAGACATTGAAAATGTTCTCAACATTGCAAAGAAGGGATTAGATTTTGTCATAGTAGAAGTAAAAGATTGGAAAATTATCCCACTAGAGAACATCATTGCCAAACTACACAAGATTCATACCAAAATCTTTGCAATTGCAAGGACTCCTGAAGAAGTCAGGAAAATGTTTTCAATTTTAGAGGTAGGAGTAGACGGAGTAATTTTCAGCACTTCTTCAATAAACGAAGTAAGAGAGGTCATGATATACTTGGGAACAAAGAGTTTCGACATGAAACCTGCCAAAATTACAGAAATCAAAGAAGTGGGAGACGGAGAAAGAGTGTGTGTAGATACAGCATCAATGCTTCACAAAGGCGAAGGGATGTTGATTGGAAGTAGATCTAACTTTCTATTTCTAGTACATAATGAATCAGTTGGCTCATCATTTACATCACCAAGACCATTTAGAGTAAATGCAGGCGCAGTTCATTGCTATACATTATCCCCAGATGGAACAACAAACTATCTTTCAGAAGTAGAAACAGGTTCCGAAGTATTAATCCTTAATTCAAAAGGCAAAGCAAGAAGGGCAACGGTTGGAAGATCAAAAATAGAGAGAAGACCAATGTTGATGATTAAAGCCACGGTAGGAGGAGAAACAGGAGGAATCATTGCACAAGATGCAGAAACAATTCGATTTGTAAAACCAAACGGACAGCTAGTTTCAGTAACCCACCTTAAGAAAGGAGATACAGTTATGGTCCATTCAAAACCAGCAACAGGCAGACATTTTGGAATGGAAGTTTCAGATGAGTATATTTTAGAAAAATGAAATACAAAACCTGCGTATCAGTTGCAGAAAACACGCCAGATAAAACTAAAAAAACATTAAAAACAGCATTATCAAAATCAGATTTTGTCGAAGTAAGATTTGATTTTTTAAAGAAAGAGCAAATTCCAAAAACATTAGAGATAATTAAAAAAGATCTGAACAGAATAGTTTGTACACTAAGACCAAAATCAGAAGGAGGTAAATTTTCAGGAAATGAGAAAGAAAGAATTGCAATTCTAAAACTCATTGCAGAATACAATCCATTCCTCTTAGATGTAGAATTTAATACGCTGAAAAAAAATTCAGATTTGACAAAATATCTAAAATCAACAAAGACAACATTGCTTGTGTCATGGCATGATTTTAGAAAAACACCAAAATCACCAGAATTAAAAAAGAAGATTAATCAGATGAGTAAATTTTCATCAAATGTTAAAATTGTATGTACTGCAAAATCAACAGACGACTCCACCAGAATGTTAGAATTGTATAGTAAGAAGGGAAAAATCAACCTTATTTCATTTGCCATGGGGGATTATGGTAGAATTTCAAGAATTTTGTGCCTATATTTGGGCAGTCCATATACTTACGTGTCGCTGGGAAAAGCAGTTGCCCCTGGACAATTCAGTGTGGATGAAGTTAAAAAAATTGTAAATTTAAAAAAAGCATAGCATCTTAGTTGAGAGTTTAAATCAATCATAATACTTTAAAAAAATAAGATGAGCAAATCATTTGCAGTGATTGGAGATCCTATTGATCATTCATTGTCTCCAAATATTCACAGTGCAGCATTTAGAGAAATGAATTTAGATTCTTCATACATCGCATATAGAATTCCAAAGGGAGAATTAGCTGAGGGCATAGAAGGACTAAAGAAGATCAAAATTGATGGGTTTAACGTTACAATTCCACATAAAATAGAAATGATGAAATATTTAGATAAAATAGATGAATCATGCAGCCTTATTGGCGCAGTAAATACAGTTTCAAACAAAGACGGAGTTCTAAAAGGATACAATACAGATATGGACGGATTTTTAGAGCCGTTTAAGAAAAAAGAATTAAAAATTTCAGACACCAAAGTTCTCCTTCTTGGTGCAGGCGGAGCTGCAAGAGCAATAGTTGCAGGGTTTGCAAAAGAAAAAGCAAAAAGCATAACCATTGCCAACAGAACATTAGAAAAAGCAAAAGATCTTTCAAAATTTGCAAAAAGTATAGGACTAGATGCAAATGCTATAAAAATTGAAGATGTAAAAGAGTCAGCAAAAGATTACGACATCATAGTTAATGCAACATCAATAGGTCTAAGAAATGAACCCAGTCCAATTTCTTTAGATGGGATAAATGAAAAAACAATTGTTTACGACATTGTGTATATGCCAATGAATACAGATTTTATTAAAAATGCAAAAGAAAAAAAGTCAATCATAATTTACGGTTATGAAATGCTTCTAGGTCAAGCAGTCAGATCTTTTGAGATTTGGCACGGTATAGAAGCACCTTATAATGCCATGAAAAAAGCACTGTTAGGAGGATTTTGATGGCAAAAGCACATGCTACCGTTCATGGCGCAGTCTCACTGGTAAATGCAATTGCAAACCAAAAAGGAGCTACATTAGGAATAGAATTGAAAGTCGAGGCAACTGTAGAGACAAGCCTAGGCAAGGGAATAATAATTGAATCTGAAAATAAGAGTCTTAGTTCACGATTAATCAACAAAACCATTGAAAAAATAGTTTCAAAAAAAGATTTAGAGCAAAACAAGATATCAATTAAACTAGATTCAGAAATTCCCACAGGTTATGGATTAAAAAGCTCCAGTGCAATTTCTTCAGCAGTTGCAATGGCATGTGCAAAAATATTCAAACCAAAGCTCACTGATCAACAAATTTTACTTGCAGGGGTTGATGCATCAATTGAATCCAAAGTCAGCATCACAGGTGCATATGATGATGCTTGTTCATGTTATTATGGAGGATTTAATGTTACAGATAATGCAAAGAAAAAGAGAATTCATTTTGAAAAAGCACCATCCAATCTAGTCGCAGTTATTTTTATTCCAAAAAATAGAAAAAGAGGAAACCTAAAAAATTAAAAATCTTTTCATCAATATTTGATAAGGCATGGGAATTATCCAGAAAAGCAGATTATTGGGATGCAATGATAATTAATGGATTGGCCACATCATCTATTTTAAATTCAGAGCCAAAAATAATTACAGATTTAATTGAAAAAGGAGCATTAGGCGCATCAGTTTCAGGGAATGGCCCATCAATAGCTGCAGTTACAAAAAAAGAAAATGAAACAACGATAAAAAAAGTATTTTCAACATTAGAGGGACATGTAATCGTTTCAAAAATTAATAACAAAAAGGCAGAAGTTCATGAAGTGTAAAGTCGAAAAATCAAAAATTTCGGGAGATATAGCATGTCCACCAAACAAGAGCTACTCACACAGAGCAATTTTTCTTGCATCACTGGCTGGAAAAAATAGTTCTGTAGAAAACGTGTTATTTTCAGCAGACACAAATGCAACAATTGAAGCATGTAAAAAATTTGGAGCAGATATCGAAATTAAAAATTCATCAATTATTGTTAAAAATCCCATCAAAATAGGCACAAAAGTACCTGAAATCAATACAGAAAACTCAGGAACTACCATGAGAATAGCCTCAGCAATTGCCAGTTTATTTTCTGAGGAGATCACACTTACAGGAGATTCAAGCTTGCAAAAAAGACCAATGCAGCCGCTCTTAGATGCACTAACAAGTATAGGAGCAGAATGTAGTTCAACAGATGGAAAACCTCCAATCAAAATTAAAGGGAAAATAGTTGGGGGAGAAGTTAAAATTCCAGGAAATCTATCTAGTCAATTTATTTCAGCATTATTGATTTGCGCACCATTAACTGAAAATGGAATAAATTTAATGATTGAAGGAAATTTAGTATCAAAACCATATCTTGATGCAACGATATCTACAATGAGAAAATTTGGTGTTACAGTTCAAACATTAATTCCATACAAAAGATACAACATTTCGCCACAAATCTACAAAGAATGTAAATTTACTGTCCCGATAGATTTCTCAAGTCTTGCACTCTTGCTTTCTGCAAATGTCTTATGTGGAGAAGATATTATAGTAAAAGGAGATATTGGAAATCTACCACAAGGCGACGAAATCTTCATTGATATTTTAGAACAATTAGGAGTTGAAGTTACAGTAGACGATGAACAAATTAAAATTAAAACACCTGAAAAACTAAGAGGAGGAAAATTTGATTTGAGTAATTCCCCCGACCTTCTTCCACCACTTGCAATTTTAGCATTAAAATCATCAAATCCTATTGAAATTTTTAATGTAAAACATGCAAGACTCAAAGAAACCGATAGAATAGCAATTGTGTCAAGAGAGCTTGTAAAACTAGGAATTAAAATTCAAGAAAAAGATGATGGGTTAATTTTAGAATCATCTGAAAAAATGACAGGAGCCGATTTAAATTCAGAAGAAGACCACAGATTATTCATGGCTTTTTGTATTGCAGGAATGTATGTAGGAAATTGTACTGTAACGGATCCAGAATCAGTCAAAGTATCATATCCAAATTTTGTAGAAGAGATGAAGCGCATGGGTGCAAATATCCATATTCAGTAAAATAATTTTTTTAAAAAAACAGAGAGGTAAAAGGCGCGACCCTGTATAGGGTGAAAAGCATTCTCCTCACCCACAACGCTTTTGCGTAGATAACATGTCTTTTTCGCAGGGCCGCGCAAACTATTCTTTATAATTTACACGATTTTGCATATTTAATGTATGTAATTCTAATATTTAAGAATATATTATAATTATTTCATAATTTATCCAATTATTATATAATTTTTAAACAGGTATAAGATACTAGTCAAAAAAATTAGAACCCAACCCGTAGGATTTTGATAAATTTCAGAATGAGGAATTATAAACATCGATTAGCTTTGATAATATGTTGCCGGGAAGTTCTATTGGTCAGCGTCTTGTTTTAACAAGTTTTGGTGAAAGCCATGGAAAATCCATTGGTGCCGTTTTAGATGGATGTCCAGCAGGATTGGAGATTGATGAAAAAGATATTCAAAAAATGCTAGATCTTAGAAAGCCAGGTCAAAATCTAATCTCGACTCAAAGAAAGGAAGGAGACATTGTTGAGATAATCTCAGGAGTCTTTAGAGGATATACAACAGGAGCACCAATCACAATGGTGATTTGGAATAGTGACCAAAAATCAAAAGATTATGAAAATTTGAAAACAAAACTTAGACCAGGCCATTCAGATTATCCAGCCATGACAAAATATAATCATTTCAATGATCATAGAGGAGGAGGAAGATTTTCTGGAAGATTAACTGCAACGCATGTGATGGGAGGTGCTATTGCAAGAAAATTACTTAAAGTAACATTAGGAATTGAAACAAATTCATTCACAGCACAAATTGGAAAAATAAAGATGGAAAGAGAATTTAATGAAAAGATGATTAGTTCTATTTATAAAAATGAAGTTCGTTGTCCTGAAAATAAGACAGCAAAAATAATGAGAGAGAGTATTCTAGATGCTAGAAAGAAAGGAGATTCTCTAGGAGGGATTATAGAATCAGTTACAACAAAAGTTCCGGTAGGATTAGGTGAACCAATTTTTAGCTCATTAGAATCAGATTTGAGTAAAGCTATATTTTCAATTCCATCTGTAAAAGGAATTGAATTTGGTTCAGGATTTGCAGGTTCAGAACTTTATGGTTCAGAAAACAACGACCTGTATACGATAAAACGAGGAAAAATAGTTACAGAGACAAACAGATCTGGAGGAATCCTAGGAGGCATCTCAAACGGAATGCCAATTACCATGAGAATCGCTTTCAAGCCAGCGTCATCTATTGCTCAAAAACAAAAAACAGTCGATATCAAAACAAAAAAAGAGACAATTCTTCAAGTTAAAGGAAGGCACGATCCATGTGTCGTACCAAGAGCTCCTCCAGTAGTAGATTCTCTTGTAGCATTAACCATAGCAGATCATGCCCTAATTTCAGGAGCAATCAGCCCAACATTATAAGAAAATGTCAGACATTGATGATCTTCGGAATAAGATGGAGGAAGTTACTCTAAAAATGATAGAGTTGTTAAAAACAAGAACAGACATTGCAAAAGAAATTGGAGAAGTTAAAAAAAATATCGGCAAAGGAGTGACAGATGAAATAAGAGAAGACATCCTCCGTAGAAAAGTAATTTCATTATGTAACAGCATTGAACTCGATGAATCAATAGCTACAAAATTTTTAAATTTTCTTTTGAACGAATCAGTAAAAGTTCAATCAAATAACAAACAAACACATCTATCAATTTTCTTAAAAGCAAAATCACTTGAAGCACAAGGAAAAAAAATTATTCATATGGAAGTTGGAGAACCAGACTTTTTACCTCCAAAAATAGTAAAAGAGGCATTAGAAGAAGTATTCGACAAAGGATTTCTAAAGTATGGTCAAGCAAAAGGAATGCCAGTGTTTAGAGAGGCACTTGCAAAATACGTATCCAAAAAATTTAACGTAGATGTCAAAGAAGAAAATATTATAGTTAGTCCAGGAGCTAGATTTTCAATTTTCACAGCAATAACAACACTGCTCAATCCAGGAGATGAAATGATTGTTATTGAGCCTGCATGGCCTGCTTACAAAGATTGTGCATTAAATTCAGGAATCAAAGTCAGAACCATCAATACAACTTTGGAAGACAAATGGGAACCATCATTAGAACAAATCAAAAATACAATTAACCCAAATACAAAAATGATTGTACTTAATTATCCAAACAATCCAACTGGAAAAATACTGAATGAAAAATTGCAAGATGACATTATTGAACTTGCAAAGAAAAATAATCTCTATGTATTAAGTGACGAAATTTATTCACAATACGCAAAAACTAGTTGGAAAAGCATTCTAAGTTATAATTATGAAAAGAGCATTGTAACTCAATCATTTTCTAAATCTCATGCAATGACTGGATTTAGAATAGGATTTGCCATTGCAGATTCAAAAATCATTGAAAAAATGGCAAAGTTAGAAGCACTATGTTTGACAAATGTCTCTGAGCCAATACAATACATAGCCATGAAAGCACTTGAAGCAGACACATCCAATAATACTAATACGGTACAAAACAGACTAGATGTGTTGGCACAGAAAGCAAGTGAAATAGGATTAGATTTTGTCATCCCAGATGGAGCAATGTACCTTTTTGCAAGAATCAACCAAGAAGGATTTGACGGAGTTCAATTTGCCAACAGTACACTGGAAAAAGGTTTGGCAGTGGCACCAGGGGAAGGATTTGGGGATTATAAGAATTTCATCAGGCTTTCAGCATGTCAAAATGAAGACATACTAATTGAAGGAATGAATATACTACGTAACATCATGAGTGAGAGTAAATGAAGCAGATCACAGTAATCGGTGCAGGAGGCCAAATGGGACAATGGTTTGCAAAGTATTTTGCAAATGCAGGTTTTGAAGTAACAGGGTATGATTCAGAAAATAAAATCTCAGGAAAAGACATCAAAATATCAGAATCACTAGTTGGGGGAATTTTAAAAGCGGATTATGTAGTACTGTGTACACCTACAAGAAGAACTCCG
The DNA here is from genome assembly GCF_000299395.1 of Candidatus Nitrosopumilus sediminis. Classification (NCBI taxonomy): domain Archaea; kingdom Thermoproteati; phylum Nitrososphaerota; class Nitrososphaeria; order Nitrosopumilales; family Nitrosopumilaceae; genus Nitrosopumilus; species Candidatus Nitrosopumilus sediminis. The sequence continues at coordinate 459,451 of NC_018656.1, read as the reverse complement.
GAAATTATCAGATTGATTGCAAAAGAGATGAAGCGTGGGACATACCTTATTGAAATCTCATCAGAAAAATCTAAAGTAGTTTCATCACTATCAAAAATGCCAGCAAAAATCAATCCAATTTGCATACATCCAATGTTTGGTCCAGGAACTAAAACAATAAAGGGTCAAAACATTATTTCAGTTCCAATTAGAGATGCAAAAAAAGAATTGACAGTAGCAAAAACACTATTCGAAGGGGCAAACTTTGTCACGATTGATGCGGTCGAACATGACAAAAAGATTGCAGTAATTTTAGGATTAACACATTTGATGAATCTAGTATTTGCAAATATTATTTCAAAGGATGAAAAAATTAATCTCACTGAAAAAATGTCAGGAACAACTTTCAGAGTACAAAAGACATTGGCAGAAAGTATCATGACAGAATCTCCAGAATTAATTGAAACCATTATTGCAAATCCAGAAATTCGTAGGGTTGCAGAGGAACTGTGGAAAGACATTGGCAGATTATTAACAGCCGTACAAGAATCAAAGACAGAAGAGGTGATAGATTACATTAAAGAATGTCAAGAAAGACTTGCCAAACATACAGATGTCAATGAATCATACAAAAGAATGTCAAAAATGGTAAAAGCAGTTGAAAAATAGCAGATATGCGTTCAACAAAGATTGTCACATCATTCATTAGAAATGATGACAAGTTATTGATCCTAAAAAGAAGTGACAAAGTAAAATCCATGAAAGGATTGTGGGCAGGAATTAGCGGAATTATTGAAAATAATGAAGAGCCTCTTAAACGAGCAAAAATTGAAATTTTTGAAGAGGTCGGAATAACCGAAGATAAAATAACACTAATCAAAACCACAGAAGAAATGAAAATTCATTCACCTCAATACAAAAATCACGAATGGGAAATATTTCCATTTTTGTTTGAGTCAAAAAACCCAACAATCAAGCTAAATTGGGAAAATTCAGATTTTAGGTGGATAAACGTAGAGGACTTGGAAAATTATGAAACTGTACCCAGTCTTCAAAAAGTTCTATTCAATTTGTTGTAAGTTTTCATTTTCTTTATCATATTTTTTCTGTTGTGGCAACATCATATACACACAAGCGCCACCACACATTGTACATGGCACGTTATTACCTGGATGCTGTCCAGTTCTACTATGAATTTTAGCTGCTTCTTCAGGATCAATGGATAATGCAAGTTGTTTTTCCCAGTCTAAAGTTCGTCTGGCTTCAGTCATTTCCATATCCCATTTTATTACTTTATCACGAATCTTTACAAGATCACCTGCATGAGCTGCAATTCTATATGCAATTAATCCAGCCTTTACTTCTTCAGCATTGGGTAATGCTAAGTGTTCAGAGGGAGTCAAATAACACAAGAGATCCACACCCTCACTTGCAGAAACTGCAGCGCCGATTGCACTTGCAATGTGATCATGTCCAGAGGCCACATCAGTTACCAATGGACCAAGAACATAATATGGAACATCACCAATCAATGATTTTGCCAATCTAACATTTGCAGCAACTTCATTTAATGGAACATGCCCAGGTCCTTCAACCATAACTTGAATATCATGTTCATGTGCACGCTTGGTTAATCGAGATATGTTAATCATTTCTTGAACTTGTAATTCATCATGAGAATCTAAAATTGAGCCTGGTCTTAGTGCATCACCAAGACTGAATGTCACATCATATTTTTTGGCAATCTCCATCATATAGTCATAATGAGTTATGTATGGATTTTCTTTGTCATGTTTTAACATCCATGCAGCAGTAATAGTTCCACCTTTACTTACAACTCCACCATATCTTTGAACTTTGAGAATTCTTTTTGCAATATCTTTTGTTATTCCACAATGAACTGTAGTGTAATCAACACCATCTTTTGCATTATTTTCAAATGCATTAAGATAATCGTCTTCTGTTAAATTCAAAGGATTTTTGTGAACTTCGACTCCGTAATTATATGCCTCATAAATTGGCACAGTTCCAAAAGTAATTGGTGCAACATCCAAAAGGGTCTGTCGTATTTTTTTGACGTCTCCCCCATCACTGAGATCCATAATGGTGTCTGCGTGATATTTTATTGCAACTTTGGCTTTTTCAATTTCTTCTTCAATGTTTACATTTAATGTGGAAGTCCCAATGTTTACATTTACTTTGGTTTTCAAACCCTTACCAATTCCAACATTATGGATTTTTTGAGGCCTAACATTGTTGCTTGGAATAATTATCGAGCCTTTTGCAATTTTTGGGATTAGCCAATCAAGTGAAACATCTTCATCTTTTGCTACTTGTTTCATCTCATCAGTAGCTACACCACGTCGAGCAGAAGTCATCTGGGTTGCCATAACATATTCTATGTTTTTGCCTGATTTAAACAATCGTGAAAATAGATAAAATGTTAGATCGCTAAAAAAATCTTTGGCACTATATTAATAAAAATGATCGACCTTTTATGGCATAAAGGAGAATTGTAAACATGAGAACAATCAAAGAATGCAGACATTGTGGAAGAGAATTTTATAGTATGAAAGAGGAATTTTGTTCTTTTGATTGCGTTACTCAAACCTCTTCGTAGTAATTCAAATTAATTTAATTTCAACTCAATTTCCAAAATTGCTTTTTCTGATTTTATTTTAGAAATTCGGTCTAAAATAGGCACGATTAGACGCTGAGAGTCAGCAGAATTTGCAAAATTTTGTTTTATTTCAAATAATCTTTGGGATAATTCAATTTCAGCAGAAACTAGGGAAATGTAATTTCTTAGTTTCAGATTTTCAGATTTTACAGAATCTATTTCAGATGGGCTCATTATCGTGGAGGACTCCAGCTTTCTTCCATCGATTCATCTATGTTTTTTGAAATTAGATATTGTTTTCCACATTTGAAACATTGCCATAAGAATTTGTCATCCTTAATTGTTTGATATTGCATCGGCAACAAACAAGTAGTACACTGCAATGCTTCTGGAGGAGTGTCATTTAACATAGGAATTTTTGTCATCAACATAAAACAATCAATTCAAGTATAAAACAGATATCTTGAAAAATAATCAGATTAAAAAAGGAAAAGCAGATTAGTGTTGAAAAACAACAAATTATAATGAATTTACTTACCATTGGTGGATCCGATCCTTCATCAGGGGCAGGAATTCAAAGTGACATCAAAGCTTTTGCAGAATTTGACGCGTATGGTTTAACAGTGATTACGGCAATTACGGGTCAAAACACAACAAGTTTTGGTATGATAGAACCAGTTTCACAAAAAATTTTGCAAAACCAATTAGAATCAATAACAGCAGATTTTAAAATTGATGGAATAAAAATAGGAATGGTTTACAATTCACAAATTATCAAAACACTATACAAACAATTAAAAAAATAAAAATACCAATAGTTGTAGATCCTGTTTTAAAATCAACAACAGGGGGAGCATTAATGGAAAGAACAGCTCTTGTAGATTTTCAAAAATATATCGTTCCTCTTGCAACAGTAATTACCCCAAATAAATTTGAGGCTGAAATTCTATCAAAAATAAGAATTAATTCAAAAAGCAATATGGAAAAAAGTGCCAAAATCATTCAAAGGATGGGAGCAAAAAATGTGGTGATTACAGGTATTGAAGGGAAAAATAACAAAATAGCAGATTTCATACTAGAAAAAAATGCAAAGTACACAATCTCAGGGGAAAAAATTGTAAACACCAATCACGGTAGTGGGTGCAATTATGCAGCAGCCATGATATTTGCCATATCTGCCAATAAAACAATACGTGAATCAGCAAGATTTGCAAAAGAATTCACATACAATTCAATAAAAAATGCGAAAAAAATAGGTAAAGGAGTAAAAATTACAGAGACCAAAAATCCAGATAAAATTCATTCAGAGTTGTCACATGCAATTAATGAATTTATAGAAATAAAAAATATCTACAAGAATATTCCTGAATGTCAAACAAATTTTGTCTATTCAAAACAAAGACCAAAATCAACAAAAGATATTTTGGGAATTTCTGGAAGGATTGTCAAGGCAGGAAAAGAAGTCATAGTTGCAGGTAATCTATCATATGGAGGTTCAAAACATGTTGCAACAGCATTATTAACAGTAAATAAAAAATTCCCACAGATATATTCTGCAATTAATATAAAATTTCAAAATACAACTATAACAAAAATAAAAAAATCAAAATTAAAAATTTCAAACTATGATAGAAATCAAGAGCCAAGCAATGTAAAAAATAATGGTTCAACCATCGAGTGGGGAATAAAAAATGCAATCAAAAATCTAAAAGAACCTCCAGATGTCATTTTTCATAAAGGGGATTTTGGAAAAGAACCAATGATCATTCTTTTTGGAGAGACACCAAAAAGTATTTTGAAAAAATTATTAAAAATTTCAGGATAGAGATTTGGTCTAAAACCATCCTTGAACATAAATAGTCATATCCCAAATAGCAGTTGTGAAGGCAGTAATTTTAGCAGGAGGCTTAGGTACCAGATTACTTCCATTGACAAAAAATACTCCAAAACCAATGTTACCATTAGGTGAAAAACCAATTCTTGAGCATCTTATTGACTGGAATAAAAAGAATGGAGTTAAATCAATTGTTTTGTGTGTAAGCCATCTTAGAAAAACAATTGAAGAATATTTTGGAGACGGTAAAAAGTTTGGGGTAAGTATAGAGTATGCAGTTTCAGACAAGCCATTGGCTACTGCAGGGCAACTAAAAACTGCAGAAGGATTTATCGATGACACTTTTGTTTGTATGTATGGAGATTCAATTTTTGATTTCAGTCTTAAAAATATGATTAAACAACACAAAGCAAAAAAAGCATTTGTAACTATGGGTCTGGATGAATTCAAAACTAATTTGGCTTATGGAGTAATTAATACTTCAAGGACAGGTAAAGTTCAAAGTTGGAACGAAAAACCAGAAATCAAAGTAAATGTGAACATGGGTTGCTACGTCATGCAGCCAGGGATATTTAGTTTGATTCCAAAGAATAAACCATATGGAATGGACGACGTGATTAAAAAGGCCATAAACAAGAAGAAATTAGTCAGTAGTTTTATTACAAAAAAAGGATTCACAGATATCGGTAACAAAGAATCATACAAAAAAGCAAATGATGAACACATTAAAAAACGTGGAAAGCACTGATGACAAAAATGAGTGAACCAATAATCAGAGAACTAAAAGAAGAAGATTTGTGGAATGGATTTCTAAAATCACTTGACACATTAAAAGAAGCAAGTACTATTGACAAAGCCAAAGCAAATACCATATTTAAAAAAATTAATTCTAACCCAGATCATATCATAGCAGTAGCAGAAGTGGATGGAAAAATCGTAGGTTCTACAACACTCCTCATAGAATCAAAATTTATCCATAATGGAGGGTTGGTCGGACATATAGAAGACGTAGTTGTAGATAAAGACTATCAGGGTCAAAAAATAGGTGAAAAAATTATGAAGTTTCTTATTGAAATTTCAAAAAATCGTGGCTGCTATAAGACAATTCTTGATTGCACAGATGATGTAAAACCGTTTTATGAAAAACTTGGATTCAGACAAGTAGCTAATGAATTAAGACTGGACAACATTTAGAAGAATTCCTTTTTTGGACGCACCTTTTTTTGTTTAGTCAAATAAGCACCAACAATAATTACAGCAGGGGACAGGATCATAAATAAAACAGGAGTAAATCTAACAATGTTAGTAATATAATTATCATCAATTTCATCTAACATCATATAACAAACAATCATTCCAACTAACAAAATCACTCCCCCTGCAACAATTAATCCACCAATAGACTTTGAGCCATATTGTTTTGTCATGAAGAAAGGAACAGCAGCTAAAATTCCAGCAGGAGCAACACCTATTGAAATAAACTGAAATATTTTAGAATCAAACCAAGAATCATCAATTATGGCATTTTCAGGAGGATCAACAACGTAAGAGTAAATGGAAATCATTTCACCTGCAAACATTGCAAATAAAGCAACACTTGTAATTGCAAGCCATTTCTCTATTGCCATGATACTAACAAATTCTAGTTGATAAATAAACCATTCAAAAAATCAAACTATACCAACCAAGTTGGCCAGTTCTTTCCTACAAGCAGCCCCAAGTTTTTCTGCAGCTTCCTCAGGAGAAATATCATTTAAGAAAATTCCATATCCGCGCTCTAATCCAGACCAAGATTTTGTGATAGGATAAATTTCAATATGCCAGTGAATTTGTCGACTGTTTTTCTTTTCAGGAGAAAGATGAAACACGATATTGTATGAGACATTTTTGATAGTTTTTGCCAACCCGCCCAGCGTTGCTCTTAAAATTAACGATAAATCATTGATTTCTTTTTGTGTTATTTTTGAAAAACTAGTAACGTGTTTTTTTGGGGATATCCAAAATTCAAAAGGATATGATGGAGCCCAAGGAGAAAATGCAATAAATCCTTCGGTTTGAAGAACCTGCCTAGGTCCACTAATTTCTTCATTAACGGTTTGACACATTGGGCATACGCCTTTTTCGTTTAGAATTTTGTGAGATGCTTCAGCTTCGGTTTCAATCACCGGAGGAATAGTAGAGAAAGTTAAGAGATTTAGATGAGGATGAGGATTATTGTTACCTGCCAACTCACCATGATCTCCGTAAATTGAAACGTATGTTACACCTTTTTGAGTATAAAGCCACCTCAATCTATCTTGGACAACTACCAGCACATTTGACCATTGTTCAGTATCAATAGTTGCAAAAGTATCTTTTTCATTTGGTGACGCAACGACAATGTAATGATAACCATATGCAGGTTCGCTGTAGAATGGTTTGTCGCTGTAAGAATTTTCTGTATCAATTGAAACTATAGGATTTTTACTTTCAAAAACTCGAATTGCCCAACCTTCTACATATGTTTCATCTTCATTATCTTGAAGACGTTGCAACATTCCATCTTTTGCAACAAGAGACAAAACAGAAGGGTTTGTCATAGATTCGTTGCCAGGGGCATATGGGGATTTTTTTGGATCAATAACTTTGTCGTCTTTTTTTGAGACAATCATAAAACGCTCTGAAACATAATCTTTGCGCATATCCCCCATAATGGTTATTGGAAGTAAAATGTCTGTTAAAACGTTTACTAAGATCTATTAAAATTCAATTTTCAAAAATTGATTAAAAATAATTTTAAAATAAGAAAGTCCTATGTTCATCAAAAACAAATCTAAAAAAAATATTGAAAGAGTATTTTTTATTTTGATCGCAAATATTGTTGCAAGATTTAAAGGAGAGCACCAGATTTTCAATGTACAGGGAATATTTTGGACAATTCTGATATTCACATGATATACGTTCTTTTAGATGGAGTAGGGGATCTTCCACATCCAGATTTAGATGGAAAAACTCCATTGGAGGCTGCAAATACCCCAATATTGGACAAGATTGCCAGTAATGGAGCAATAGGAGAAGTAATTTCAGTAGGAAAAGGAATCGCCCCTGAATCAGATATTGCCGTTTTCAATATGTTAGGATACAAATTCAAACATGCAGATTATGTCGGAAGAGGAGTAATTGAAGCAATAGGCATTGGAATTGATTTTAAAGATGGAGACTTGGCATTAAGAGGAAATTATTCTACATTAAATGATGAAGGTGTTATTGTTGACCGAAGAGCTGGCAGACATATTGAAAAAGCAGATGCAGATGGAGTTGCAAAAGAAATTGAAGAAAAAGTCAAATTAACATCACCTGATGTATCAGTGGTAGTTTCCCCAACAATTGGCCACAGAGTAACAGTGAGGATTAGAAAAGATTCACAAAAATTATCTTCCAGAATTACCAATACAGACCCAGCATATAGCAACATAGGAGGCATGGGAGTTGCAAAAGCTGTAGGTGACTTTTTAAAAATTGAAAAATGTTTGCCGCTAGATGATGACGAGGATTCAAAATTTACTGCCAATCTTGTAAATGAATTCTCAGAAAAATCAATTGAGATAATGAAAGAAAGTCAAATTAACAAAAGAAGGCAAAAGGAGAATAAAAAACAGTTAAGCTGTATTCTGCTTAGGGATGCAGGTAACAAATATCCAAATGTAATCCCAATTAACGAAAAATATGCTATGAATTTTTCATGTATAGTAGACATGCCAGTGGAGATAGGTATTTCAGAAGTTCTAAAAATGAAAGCATTTGAAGCTGGAGGGTTAACAGATTATGAAGAAAAAGCAAAGGTTGCTGCAAAAGCAATGGAGACTCAAAACGCAATTTATGTTCATCTTAAAGGACCAGATGAATTCGGTCATGATGGAGATGCAATAGGTAAGATGAAAAACATAGAAGAAATTGATCAAAGATTTTTCAAAACACTTGTTGAGAATATAGATTCAAGTAAAGTTGCAATCATAATTTCTGCAGATCATTCTACACCATGTATAAACAAAGGGCATAGCGATGATCCTGTTCCAGTTGTAGTTTCAGGAGATTTCATTAAAAAAGACGGCACCACAAGAATGACGGAACAACAAGCAAAGAAAGGAAGCATAGGACTACTTCAAGGTGCAGAAGTGGTTGAAAAATCTCTGGAATTAATTAAATCTCAAATCTAGTCAGCTTCTTAGATTGTTGCATATCAATGACATTTTTTCTAATTCTATCAATATCTATTGAATGATATGTTGAAGGCGATGTACCTAATTTCTCCAATGCCCTATGTAGCATTCCAATTCCAATACTTTCTTCATTTTCTTGTTGATGAGCAAATGCAACTGCAACTAAAATAATTCCCTGAACAAGTTCCTTTTCACGTCCATAGCATTGATTCCAGACGCCTTCAAATGCCTCATGACATTCCCAAAATCTCTCGTTGTTAAAGTAAAATATTCCATCAGTGATCCCTTTTTCTTTGTCGATATGCTCTTCAACAACATGCCTTACATTATCAATTTCACCAATAGGAGACAATTTTTCAAGAAGGGGATCTAGATCTTTTTTTTCTGCAGCAACATCAAATTCGATGAATTTAGTGGCAACTCTAGCAAGCCGAACTGAGACATCCATATCATTTACAAGATCTCGTGCTCTGTGTGCTAGTTCCCTACAATTTTGAGGTAAATATTTCTCGTTTTTAAAATGCAGTAAATATCGTTCCACGAGATAATTCTGAAGGAATTTCATAAATCTCTTATGTAATTGCAATCAAGGTTTATATGAAATATCCAGAGATTTTTGATACATGTCCATAATAGAGACAATTACAGATGTAGATAATGGCTTTCTATCAAGAAGAGAGTTGACTTGTAATTTTGCAGGATTGGGAGGCAAGCTCAAAAGCCTTGAAGCAGTAGACATGATTACAAAAGAATTCAAACTAGATGGTAAAGTCATAATCCCAATGAGGTTAAGAACTCATGTAGGTAAATCTCTCATTACAGGAACATTCTATGTTTATGATGATGAAGGATTGGCAAAAAAGCACATCAATCCTACAATATTTTCAAGACTAGAAAAAACTAAAGCAAAAATTGCAGAAGCTGAAGCAGCAGCAGAAGAAGCTACTGCTGAAGAAGCTCCCGCTGAAGAAACTGAAGTTAAAGCAGATGCTGAAACTCCAGAAGAAACTAAAAAAGAGGAGAAATCTGAATAATGCCTGTAGAGAAGAAAGGTAAGAAAGGATCCAGCCCTAGCATTGCATCTTATTACAAAGTTGATGGAGATAAAACATCAAGAACAAGAAAAGTATGTTCAAGATGCGGAAAAGGAACATTCATGGCACAACACAAAGATAGAAACACATGTGGCAAGTGCGGATTAACAGAGTTTAATCAATAAAAAAATTATTTTAAAACTATTCAGTAAAGTTTCTTTTTGCGAATTTTAGAACTTTTTTCTTCAAGAGTTTCCATTTTGGTAATAAAAGCAGGGTCCAGTTTGATTTTAGAAAGGGATTCAGCAGATAATTTTATTGTGTTTGTATCTAGAGAGATATTAGACTTTGGAAGATTTCTATCAGCCCAGAATTTCATAACCTTATCCTCAAGTTTAAAATCACGAAAGCCAGCAGGGAACTTCTTCGTTATATGATTAAGCAGTGTACGATCTTTGAAAACAACTCGGGGTTCAAACAATCTAGTCTCATCACTGTAAACATTTTCAAACAAATTTCCAGAGATTTCATCAGATAGTAATTCCATCTTTGAAATTTTTCGCATCAAATCTAAAAAATGTAAAAATTCATGAGCCAATATAGCGTGTATTGTTCCCTTTAATCCATATGCAATCAATGGTGCAGATATTTGGATTACAACTTGAAATTTATCCTCAAACACAACAGGAATCGTTCTCGCAAATAAAATTCCAAACTGATAGGAATTAGGGTCTGGAGATGAAACAACAAGAGAGGGCTCAACGTAGGCTATTGGGTATCTAATTCCAGACGCCTTTTCTATGCGGTTAATTCCCGCAATAACAATAGGAAATCTCTTCATAGTTAAATCAAAAACATCATCAGGGATAATCCCTTTAGAATGTGCATCTTTGAAACGTACTAGTGGATCCAATATTACACCTCGACAATTTTGAATGTAAAAAGGTTGATTAGATCAGGAACGTGGTTTGCCTGCTTTCTTTTTTTTGCGTGTATCAGCTCGTTGATCAGCATGTCTTTGATGTTTATTTTTTTTCTTACTGGCATGATAATTTACCTGACATAGTGCTAGTTAATTGTTATCATTACACCTCAACGTCTAGAAAATCAAATTCCTCACATACACACGGTGTTTCAAGAATTTTGGAGATATTTGGAGTAACATCATCGCCAACCACAAACCGCTTGGTTGGAAATCCACCTTCAGCCTTGACAGTTAATGTAAGTGAATTTTTTGAATCTTTTTTGTATTTTACATCAAAAACTTTCTTTTCAGAATGTTTTCCAGATTTTTCATAAACTATTACCGGATTTGTGATAAGATCTTTTAATTTTTTAAGATTTTTTAAATCAATTTTGGATTTTGTGGAAATTTTTACACGGAGAGTTGAATTGAATTTGAGAGATTTTTTTGGAGATTCGCCGACTAATTTCAGATTATAAAGTTTGATTGGATCAAGCGTGACATCAGATAGTTTAGATTTTCTCTTGTACGGATTTTGTATTTTTACAAAAAAAGGTCTTCCAGATCCCAAAACCAAACTAGATTTATCCTCCCCACCTAACCAAGTAAATTTTGCAGTAGTTCCGCCAAATTTTTTAAATATAAATTTTGAAATAATTCCTTCCACACTTTCAAACTCTGAAATGCCATGAAAATTACATACTCTGCATCCTTTTCCTAAACAATTCTCACATGATTTTTGTTTTTGAGGAAGTCCCCTTCTAGATTTGGCATATCTTCCTGAAATCGTGATTGATTTTGAGCGTAATTGGCATAATTCATCTTTTAAATTCAGCGTAAAGGTGATTTCAGGATTAAGATGATCAATTCTTTTTTTAGTTTTTCTAGAATATAGTCGTCCCAATTCTTTTGTAATGTCTGCCTTTACACTGTCAATCCCTCGTAGATGGTATTCAGATCTAATGAAATCATCTCTATCAACAATTGAGGGTTTTATCATTGTGCCAACACTAAATGTAGTGAATGAGTAATCAGATGAAACATCAAGCATCAATTTCAAAAAATGATCTAAATTATCAAACAAATTTTTACAGATGTAGCATTTTTCTTTAGTGTTGGAATTATTTTTTAATTTTTTACCCAGAAGTTTGTTTGATGAGAGATGTAATTGTTTTGAGAATAACCTTCCCAAACAATGATCACATAAAGAATATTTTTTGGTAATTTTATTTACGATAGGTGTAATTTGGGTGTAGTTTGACATGCTTGGTTAGGATTGGTATCGTTAATTATCCTAATCCCATTTTCCTAAGAGTGCCTTGCATCTGACGACCTTTAGAGGCTTTCATCATATTCTTAGAATTTTTATAATTTTTAATCAATTCTTTGACTTCACCTTCAGGCCATCCAGAGCCACGGGAAATTCTTTTGATTCTAGACGAATTTAATAAATCAGGATCTGCTTTTTCTGCTTTAGTCATACTTTGGATAATGTAACGCCATTTTGAAACCCTACCTTCCATCTGATTCACTTGATCACCTTTTACCATTCCAGAAAGCCCTGGCATGCTATCAAGAAGTCCTTGTAAAGAACCAACTTTAGTGACTTCCTCTAATTGATAAAAGAAATCATCCATATTCATTTTTCCACTAGAGATTCTTTTCATTCTAACATCATCTCCCTCGTTTTCTAATCGTTTAGCTAAATCCAATACGGCTTGAATATCACCCATACCAAGCAATCGTCCAACAAATCTAGTAGGAGAGAATTTTTCTAAATCATCAATTCGTTCTCCTGTTCCAATGTACATTATTTGTGCACCAGTAGCTGCAGAAGCTGCAAGTGCACCACCACCTTTAGCAGAGCTGTCTAATTTTGTAATTATTACACCACCTACTGGAATTGTTTTATGAAATGCTTCAGCCTGATTGAAACATTGTTGTCCAATTGTACCATCAATTACAAGTAAAGCCAAGTCAGGATCTGCTACTTTGTTAATCCTATCCATTTCTTCAAGCAAGTCCTTCTCTTCTTTATGACGACCAGCAGTATCAATTAGAATTACATCTAAAGGTTGTCCTGCAAAATGTTTTAGTCCATTTTTGACAATACTAGGAGAATCTTTGTTATTTTCTTCACCATACACTTCGACGTTAGATTTTTCACACATCGTTTTGAGTTGGACTAATGCTCCAGGTCTGTATGTATCAGCTCCTACAACACCTACTTTGTATCCCTGTCGCGTTAAAAATTTAGCAAGTTTTGACGCTACAGTAGTTTTGCCACTACCTTGAATTCCAAGTAAGATGATCTTATTTTGTTTTCCAGGTTTAAAGTCAAATTCAGATTCATTCCCAAGTAGTTTAGAGAGTTCATCGTATAGGATTTTTACAATATGGTCCTTTCGTGAAAGTCCAGGAGGAGGAGTTTCATTGAGTGCCCGCTCCTCAAGATGTTTTGTGATTTCAAGGACTAGTCGTACGTTTACATCAGATTGAAGTAATGCTCTTTGGACGTCTTTAGAAAGTTCTTTGATGAGTTCTTCATCTATTCCAGAGGATTTTACAATTTTTTTGATTGCGTCACCCAAACTATTCTTCAAACCATCAAGCATTGTAATTCAACTCCGCATCCACTATTTCAAACCTTCCTCTATATCCATCCCATTGTTTTTGAGATTGATTAATTTTGATCGAGTTTGTAAAGAGAGGGCAGTCAATCACAAATGTTTCAGCCTCACCTCCTTCAAAATTCAAATTAAATCCAAATTTTTCAGACAGATTTTTCAAAGAAAGAATATCAGATCTTGTGATTATTTTACCTAACCAAGAATCATCTAATCCATCCGAAGACACAGAAGTTAAAATAAAAACAAAGTTAGAGTCAATTAATGCATTCATGTATTCTTCTGGAACAGTTTCCCACAAGGGTGCAATAACAACCAAATTTAATTTGGAGCAAATACTTTGAAATTTATCTTTTTGAAATTTACTTTTAATTCCTCCATGAACCACCCCTTCAATTTGAAATTGATCTTTTGCAGTTTGCAGCAAATTTTCCATTACAGATAATTCATCATCGGTTTGATCAGAATTTGAATTAATGGTCAATTGTGGAATATTCATTGATTCTGATTGCAATTTTGTCCAAAGAATATTTGGATGATGTAGCAAATGGCTTTCTTCAGATTTTGGAAAAACACTCAAAAGACATTTTATTTTATGACCTTGTTTTTGTGCAAGATAGATGGCATACATACTATCTTTTCCACCAGAAAAAAAAGAGGCTAACTTCATAATCTAAAAAATATTCCATTCCACAAATTTTTTAAGTTTATTCAAAAAGGACGCTTCAATACTCATAATCGTCATCATAAAATCAGACGGCTTTTCCGATAATCATCAGCATCCGCACTAGTTCTTAATGCGCATTATTTTAGTTCTATCCATAACAACCCAATATTCCACATTTTGACCATTTTCCAATTTACCTTTGACCTCATCATCAATCAAAGAGATATCAACAGTCTCAAATGATTCAGAATCCATAACCTGAACGGTATCACCATTAATTGAGATAATTTGGCCAATTTTCTTGTTAATCATTGGGACATGAATTTGCATACTTACTGGGCCTACGTGAGGTCTTTTCTGACCATCAAAAATTCCTTCACCAACAATTCTTGCTTTTGCTGCACCATGTTTTCCTGGTTTAGAGGTATCATATTCGACAATTCTGCATGGCTCCCCGCTTGGTTGATCAGAGTGAGGCAATAGAATGTATGAACCGATTTTCAAAGAACCAAGATCAGATGGTTTACTCATGAAAATCAGTTTTTGGTCGAATATTTAACTTTTTTACTTTAGTTGTTCAAGAATTGAAAGACTCAGCAAATTGACCATCGCCATTCCTTTTCTATTAGCATCCCTTTTAGTTTCATCACAATATTTCTTTACACTCTGATGACTCTTTTCACTTGCAACTTCAACTACAATAATATTTTCAGAATAAGGAAATGTGAATTTTGAAGTGTTTAAGCAAAATGTATTCATATTCCCTAGTCCTGCCACCTCAATTTTGTCTCTTTTTAGTAAAAGGTTTGCAATTTCTTGTAAATCCTCACCATCATCACCATATTCTAAATAATATACAGAGATGAAATTGATATTACCGCGAACTTCTCTCTGGAAAAGTTCGTCTTTAATGTTAAACACAAAAGAGGTTTTGTCCTGATTGTGTTTGGAAAGATCCTCTGAGATCTGTTCACTGTCTTTGAATTTTGCCAAAAGGTAATGATTTGTAGAATCAGAAAAATAGGGTTTACTTTCACTAGAGAAGGTTCCAGTTACAAAATATAATTTTTCAATGTTTTTGGAGGTCATCCAACTTTCTTTTAGCTCAACAGATTCATGATTATGCAAATACGGTGCACAAACATATCCAGAATAAGATAATTCTAATTTCGACATAAACTCTTGAGCGCTCTTCAGGGTATTTATGCTTTAGAGATACTAACGATCAATTATGAGAAATCATCTACGATAGTTTTTTAATAGCAGAGATCTTCGTTTTCTTGTCCCGTGGTAGCTCAGCCTGGTAGAGCTTCCGGCTGTAGTTGTTGGCTTTAGATGGCTGACCGAAAAACAGCATATCAGGCATACAGAAACCGGGTTGTCGGTGGTTCAATTCCGCCCCGCGGGACCACAAATTTTTCCAGATTAAAAAATGATTTTAAAAATAAAAAAGATAGACTAGTTTAAGAAAACAAAGATGAAATCTTAAATTAAAAAATTTATGCCTATGCTGTTTTTTTGACTTGTTGTGCTGCGGGTCCTTTTTGACCTTCACCTACTACAAACTCGACTTTATCGCCTTCGTTGATGAATCCGTCAACATCTGATTTGTGAACAAACAGATCGTCTCCACCCTCTCTTTCAATAAAACCAAAGCCCTTAGTACGGTTAAACCACTTTACGGTGCCTTGTTCCATTTGATTCTAAAATAACTAACTCACTATATTAACTAAGGTATCAAAACGAAATTAAGCTAAAGATTAGAAATCTTTTGGAATGTGATTGTTTTCTTTAAGCCATTCAACTTGAGGGAGTGTAAATCTCCAAACAATGTCACCACGCTCAGATTCTTTAAAATCCCAAGGAGCAATAATTACAATATCATTATCTCTAATCCAAACTCTTCGCTTTAGTTTACCTCTAATTCTTCCACGTCGAGTTATGTTATCAGCACATTTTATCATGACATTTTCTCCTCCAAGCATTTTTAATACCCGTCCAAAAAGTTCGCCTTCTTCAGGCAATCGAATTTCTTTTAGTGCACTTTCATTTTTTACTTGGCGCTTACCCATAATGCTCATTATCATTATGAGCATATAACTGGTAGGGTTTTTCATAAAGAAAGATTAACAAAATCATTCACAAGAGATTTTTATCCAAGTAATCAAAGTAAGATGTGGAATTTCATTGTATAGAAGATTGTGCTCAGTGTTGCATTGAAAGAGAATATTATCCAAGTAAAAAATTTGGGAAAATAGGAGTGTTGATACTTCCAGAGGAAAAAGATCGAATTGAAAAGTTGGCAATCAAAAACAAATTAAAAATCAAAATTTTGCCAAGAATAGGGGTATCTGAAAAAAATGATTCCATTCCAAGTAAAATTTTAGCATATCAATTAATGGGTTCTGAAAAAAATGGCAACACGTGTCCATTTTTGGATACAGTTAGTGGAGAAAAATCGCCACATGGAGGGCATCCATGTAAGATTTACAATGAAAGACCACTAGCATGTAAAGCATATCCATTAATTGAATCAGACCCAATAACACTTGATCAAAAATGTAAATTCTGCAAAGAGTGTGGAAATGCAGATGACAATCTTAATTCGGAGATAGAGGCTCTTTTGAAAATTAAAGGAAAAATGATTCCAGAATATTCAGTTATTTGGAGGTATGCGACAAATATCGGAGAAACAGAAGATCAAAAAATCATGGAATCGGGGTGGATTTTAGAAGAATAAGAGAAATCAAAAGTAAAAATTGTTAATATTCAGCCAAAAATTCAAAAGGCATTACAACTTTGAACAATCATGAGTGAAGATGCATGGTCCAATCTAGACAAAGTAGATCAAAAAATTATAGAAATTCTAAACAACAATGCAAGAACCCCATCAAAAGAAATTGCAGCAGAGTTGAAAAAATCAGGACATGATGTATCTGACAGAACAATTAGAAAAAGAATAGAGAGATTAGAAAAAAGTGGCATCATCAAAGGGTACAAAGCAGTACTAACGGATGTGTCAGGAATTAATGAGTACCAAGCAGTCTTAATCAAACTAAAACCTTCAAAATCACTTGAAGCAGTAAAAGATTCTATCAAAGAATTCATTACAAAATTAGACAACTATCTCCTAGTATCAAACATGGAAGGAGAATGGAATATGCTAGTTTTGCTACAAGTTAACTCTGAAAAATCAAACACGTCACAGAAAATTGTAGAAAAATTTTCAGATGAATTGATAGATTATAGAATAAATGAGATAGACATTAAAGATGTGAATATACTTAACATGTCCTTACTTTTATTGTAATAAAGAATATTCAGACTCTGCAACATCAATTGCTTTTTTTACTTCGTCAAGGGTAAATGGTTTTTGGATAAAGGCAGAAACACCAGTACTCAGAGTATTATGAACCCGAACAGTAGTTTTTTCATCAGCTGTAACAACTATAATTTGCAGATTAGTTTTTTCTTTAAGTAATTTGGTGGCAACAACATCACCTTCAAGATCAGGCAATCCCATATCAAGAAGTAGGATAGGTTCTTTATTTTTAGAAAGAATATCTTTGCAACCCTTCAAACCTTCTTTTCCATTTTTAAAAAGATGAATTTCAGAATAACCTAATTTTTCAACATATGTTTTTAGTTTCATAGAAATTGCTGCACTATCTTCAACTATCACAACAGGTCTAGTAACTTGAATTGGAGTTAAGATGATGCTTTTTGCTTTTTGATATGTTTCTTTAGCTTTGTCAAATTCACCTAAACTCAGTAAGCATTTGGAAGCACATAGTAATGCACCTTTTACATTTGTTGAATTTTTTGCATTAGAATATTTTAAAAATAAATCACCAGCTTCTTTAATTTCATTTTCAGATGGTTTTCCTTGACGAGTTTTGCATTCGCCAGCCAACATATACAACAAAGCAGATTTTAGAAGATCAGATTTTTTTAAAGATTCAGCTTGGTC
Organism: Candidatus Nitrosopumilus sediminis; assembly: GCF_000299395.1. NCBI lineage: Archaea > Thermoproteati > Nitrososphaerota > Nitrososphaeria > Nitrosopumilales > Nitrosopumilaceae > Nitrosopumilus > Candidatus Nitrosopumilus sediminis. Next base: position 441,557 of record NC_018656.1, on the reverse strand, counting down.
TAAAAGTAAAGTATGAGCCGTAATGAATTGTTTATTTTTAAGATGTGTTAATGCAATCTCACAACTGGTTTTAGTATCCAATAACAATACTGGATTTTTTTCTGTTATAAAATTTTAGAATAATTTGTGGGATATCAGGGATTGATTACTGCACGACCAAGAATTTTTCTGGCTTTGAGATCCTCTAGAGCATTATTTGCCTCATCTAAAGAATATCTTTTTGAAATTACAGGATTAATGGTGCCCTTTCGTGCAAGATCAAGAAGTTCTACCATGTCATTATAGTTTCCAGTGTATGCACCTTGAATGATAATAGATTTCATTGGGATTGTTACAAGGGAAATTTCCAATGAACCGCCAAACAAACCAACTAAAACCAAATTTCCTCTTTTTCTTAAAACTGCTAAACCAGTTTTGACTGTTGGAGGAGCATTAACGAAATCTACTACACTATCTGCACCTTTCTCATTACAGATAGACATTATTTTTTGAATAGTTTCAGGATCTTTTGAGTTAACTGTAAAATCAGCACCCATTTCTTTTGCTGTTTCTAATTTTGCATCATCTAAATCAACGCAGATAATCTTTGCATCGGTAATAGCACTAGCAATTTGAACTCCCATTAATCCAAGTCCACCAGCTCCTACAATTACTAGAAACTCTGGAGAGTTTTGATTTGCCTTTTTGATAGCAGTGTATGCTGTTAGTCCAGAACAAGCAATAGAAGTAGCTGCATCAGGATCAACACCGTCGAGTTTTGCTAAATATTTAGAATCAGGAATTAAAGAATAATCAGAATAACCCCCATCTTGGAAGACGCCCATGGATTTTGGAGCATCACATAGATTTTCGTTTCCAACTTTACATGCAGGACATTGTCCACATCCAATCCAAGGGTATACTAAAACAGCATCTCCAACAGATACATTAGAAACACCATCGCCGATTTGTTCAACAGTACCAACGATTTCATGTCCAGGAGTTACAGGGTATTTTACACCTCTATCAGTGACCTTCATAAATTGGCCATCACCAAGATCATATCCGCCTTCCCATAAGTGTAGATCACTGTGGCAAACACCTACAGACGATACTTTGACTAGGACTTGAGTACCTTGGGGTTTAGGAGTCTCAGTTTCAGATACTGTAAGAGGCTCATTTGGGCCTGTGATCCTAGCAGATTTCATAACTCATTTTTCCATACTAACAATATAAGAGTTGACTGGATGTGAGAAAAAAATAGAGCCCTTAGATATTATTGAATAGACAGAAAGTTATCATGTGAGTGAAGCACAAACTCCCAATAGTATTTCTCAGGAACCAGTTAACATTCTGTTTAGCCCATCAGCAGTTGTTAAAAAAGATGTTTGGGAGATTGATCTTATTCAAATTTTAAATTTGTTAATAAAAATTCTTGAAAAAACAGGAAAGAAAGATCTCAAGGTAGCAGGGATGGCAGCACTATCATCATCACTAATTTACAGAATGAAAGTTGAAAGCATTTTTGCATTGCAAAAGGCAGCAATGGAGAAAAAACCAATGCACCAAAGAACAGATGTAGATATTGAATTAATAGATATTCCATACAGACATGAATCTACATATCCAGTATCATTAGATGACTTGTTGGGATTATTACAAAACCTAATTGGTACAATTGCAAACCCACAATCAAGACGCAATAAATCATTAGAGATAGAACCTATTGAAGCTCCAGATTTCCAAGAGTTTTTCATTTCACTTGAAAGCATCATTGGAAAATATGAAGACTTGATCATGAAGAAGATAGGAGCAACAGGATTTGGAGTATTACAGGATATCATTGCAGATTTGGATCAGGTAGATTCCATCAGATGCTTCTTTGCCGCATTATTTTTGGCAAGAGACCAAAAAGTAGATCTTGAGCAAGTTGGCGATGACATCAAAATTATCGTTGTGAAAGAAGAGTTAGTAAACTGAACAGTGGAGGGAGATGAATGGTAAAAATAGAGAATTTGGATGAGGCAACGGCAAGGATAGAAGCTGCATTGTATTCAGCAGGAAGACCATTAAGAATTGAAGATATAGTAAGAGCTTCAGGCACAGAATCTAGAACAAAAACTCTAGAATTGCTTGAGAGCATAATGAAAAAGACAAAGTCAGCATTCAAAGCATTAGAAATTGTTATTCTTCCAGACGGTTCCTATGTAATGCAATTAAAACCAGAATACAGTGCCACAGTCAAGAGATATGCATCAAAACCAGTTCTTCCAAATGCAACACTCAAAACATTATCTTACATTGCATATATGCAACCAATATCATCAAAACAACTTGTTGAAACAAGAGGATCTGGTGTTTATGCACATCTCAAAGAATTACGACAATTAGATTACATCAGTCATCAAAATGTAGGACGATTAAAAATATACACAACAACTGAAAAATTCCAAAAATATTTTGGTATTCAAGGAGATGTAGAAGATCTAAAACAAAGATTGTTCTCCAAAGTAAGAAAGACTGCTAACAGACAAACAGCTACTCCGCCAATTGCTACAGAAGTAAACTGAGTAGATTTTTTTGCTTTACGGCTAGTTTTTTGCGTTTTGTATAAATTAGAGTAATTTAGACATCATTTCGTGAGAAAATCCATAGAGAACTTAGCAACAAGTAAAATTACTGGGGGCAGAAGAGTTCCACTAAGAATTAGAAGAAAATATGAAACTGATAGATATCCAAATGAGCCAATTAACGGAGCTCAAGTTACAATAACAAGAAGAGTTAGAGGTAATAACAAAAAAACAGCATTGAAATCAATTGACTTTGTTAATTTAGCAACAGGTGAAAATAAAGTAAAGAAATCAAAGATTATCAAAGTGTTAGAAAATTCTACAAACAACGATTACCAAAGACGAGGCATCATTACAAAAGGTGCAATTCTTGAAACACAAGAAGGTAAATGCAGAGTAGTTTCAAAACCAGGACAAAACGGAATCGTCAACGCAATTTTACTAAAGGAATAAAATGAAAGATTACGAGCACGTCGTAATCTGGTTGGATTATTTCAACAAGAATTTAAAAAAATCAAAAGGCAGGAGAGTTGGATTAGATAAATGCGTATTTGATCCTTCATTGAAAGAATTAATGGATGCAACTAAAGCAAGTGGTATTGAAATCACAGAATCAGACGACAAAGTAAGATTCCCCAAAAGACCTTTTGTGAGGTCAGGTTATGTTGTAGTACCAAAAGGATCCTCCAAGACAAAAATTCTTAACAAAATTTCAGAAAAGTTAGTGTCTAAAAGATCAAAACAATCAAAATAAAATCAAATCTAGCTCTTAGCTAAAGTAAAGTTGACAGAAGTCTATGATAACAATATGATAATTAGTAATTCTAATTGCAGGAGGTAGGCGAAATAATGCACCTAGCCGGTAGTGGCAGGGTAATCATTCAACTATCAACAGAATTAGTTGAAGGTCAGATACTCTGTGACGAAAAGGGAACTAGGGTTGCAAAAGTAAATGAAATGATAGGTCCAGTAAGTAGACCGTTTGCATCAGCAACGCCATTAACAAACAACATCAAAAAATACATTGGCAAAAGTGTTTTCGCATCTCAAGAATCTCCTGCCAACAAACCAAAAAAATTTAGGAGAAGAAAATAATGAACATACTAGAAAAACAAAACTGTCCTGAATGTAAATCTACATTAGTAGATGACATGCAGAATGGTGAAATTATCTGTTCTGGTTGCGGCGTTGTCGTCGATGATCAGATTGCAGATTTTGGTCCAGAAACAATAAGCTCAAACTTCGAAGACAAGATGAAGCTTGCAAGAGCAACAGGACAAACAACCTATTCTCAACATGATTTGGGAATAACTACTGAGATTTCAATTAGTGCAAAAGACTTTAGCGGAAAAACAATAAACCGTGAAGTTGCAGGCCAAATGAATAATCTCAGAAAGTGGCAACAAAGAGTAAGAGTTTCCTCACCAAGAGAAAGAAGATTAGCAAATGTTTTAGCAAAAATGGGTGAAACATGTGAAGGTCTAAATCTTTCAAAGAATGTTTTGGAAACAGCATCTATGATATACAGAAACTTGGATGGACATGTTGATGTGAAAGGAAAATCAGTAGTTAGCATAACAGCTGCTACAATTTACATGGCATGCAAACAATGTGATGTAGTAAGATCATTAGAAGAAATTTGCCGAGGAATTTGTCCAGCAAAAGACGTTAAATCAAAAACAAAACTTGCAGCTAGATACTATAGAACCATGGTAATGGAAATGGGACAACTACATGCCCCAGTTGTAACCATGGACAAATACATCTCAAAGATAGCAAACATGACACAGACTGAGGTTAGAGTTGAAAGACTAGCCTTAGAAATTGCAGAAAAAACCAAAGACAGCAGTATTGCTGATGGTAAGGCTCCAAACGGGATTGCCGCAGCATATCTGTATGTAGCATCGGTTTTACTTGGACAAAACGTTCTACAAAGAGACGTTTCAAGTATTGCAGGAGTCACAGAAGTAACTATCAGAAATAGATGTAAAGAAATTCTAACGTGCTATAAACTCAAAATTACTTTGAGACCATCTCTGGCCAACTAATTACACCCCCTCTTTTCATTTTATTATTTAGATTAGGATTAGCTAAATTTCGTCGGTATTATATAGAGAATCAGAATAAATCGAAGCATGGCAGTATTAGAAATCAAAGATCTTCACGTATCAAGAGAAGGTAAAGAGATTCTCAAAGGAGTAAATTTGAAAACAGGTCCAGGACAAGTACACGCCATTATGGGACCAAATGGTTCAGGAAAAAGTACACTAGCCTATACATTACTTGCACACCCAAAATACGAAGTTACGAAAGGAGATATTTTGTTAGATGGTGAAAGCATTTTAGATTTAACAGCAGACGAAAGAGCAAAAAAAGGATTATTCCTAGGATTTCAATATCCAACTGAAGTTTCAGGTGTAGGATTCTCTCACTTTCTTAGAACAGCATATAATTCTCTAAGTAAAGCACTGGAAGGAGACAACAGAGAAGTATTCATCACAGTAAGAGAATTTCAAAAATATCTTAAAGAGAATTTAGAAAAAGTGGGATTAAAAGAAGAATTTCTTTCAAGATATCTCAATGAAGGATTTTCAGGTGGAGAGAAAAAACGTGCAGAAGTATTACAAATGGCAGTATTAAAACCAAAAATTTCAATCTTAGATGAACCAGATTCGGGTTTAGATATTGATGCAGTTCAAGCAGTAGCTCAAGCAATCAGCAAAGTTGCAGACAAGGATGCAACAATCATCATTATCACTCACTATGCCAGAATTTTGAAATTCCTAGACAAGTTAGACTTTGTACATGTATTTGCAAGAGGCCAAGTATTGAAGACAGGGGATGCATCACTTGCAGACAAACTTGAAGCCGAAGGTTATGAATGGGCTTTAGAGCAACCAGCATAATCAAATTTAACCAAAACGATTTCCAAAACAATATTGATTTACAAAGTTAAAGTAGAATTTTCTAAAGAATTTTTAGAAATAGAAAAAGATCAAATCAGCATAGGAATAAAATCAAAGCCCATCAAAGGAGAGGCAAATAAAGAGATAGTAAAAAAAATTGCAAAACATTTCAAAATATCAACAAGTTTGGTTCAAATAAAATCGGGGCATAAATCATCAGAGAAAATTATCGAGATTCTAAAATAGAGAATCTAGTTTTTGTTTAAATAGGGTTTTAAAATTAAAAATCATATGTCAGAAGAAAACAATCAGTATTATTTCAATTTCTCATTTTTCAAAGTTGATCCTAAATGGAGATGGATGGCAGATCTTGCAAAAGAGGAATCTGCAAAGGAAGTTGAAAACGTGATTAATAATTCAGGCATCATGTATAGAACATATTCAAATTTAGGATTAAGAGATGATGCAGATTTTTTGATTTGGTTTGCAGCAAAATCAGTAGAAGAGATTCAGAAGGTAATTGAGAAAATATACAAGACAGTTTTTGGAAAATACATCATCCCATCAAGGACATATTTGTCATGCACAAGGCCATCACTTTACGTGCAAGAACAAAAAGCTCATGGTTTTGTTACAGGTACTGAGCCAAAGAAACATGTTATAGTTTATCCGTTCACAAAAACAAGAGAATGGTATCTATTACCAAAAGAAAAACGCCAAGAAATTATGGACGAACACATAGAGGTGAGTAAAAAATACCCACAAGTTGTTCTCAATACAACCTACTCCTTTGGAATTCACGACGAAGACTTTATGCTAGCATTTGAAGTAGACAATATCAGAGATTTTCAGGATCTAATAATGGATTTAAGAGAAACTCAGGTCTCATCATATGTTAAAAATGATATCCCGATGATCGTGTGCGTGAAAAAAGATATCGTTTCAATGATTTCCAGTTTAGGATAGAATTTAAAACAAAAAACATTTTTGGATGAAATATTCTCTCATACACTTGAAAACCAAAATATCAGCGATGCAAATCTTGGATAAACATAAATGATGAAATCCTAAAACAAAAAATAGTTTTGAAGTACAATAAACTGGGAAAAACAGACATAGAAATTTCAGAAATAGGATTCGGAGCATGGGCCATAGCTCTTGATTGGTGGGGCAAAAAGATTGAAGAGGATGAAGCTAAAAGAATGCTCAAAAAAGCATACGATGTAGGAATCAATTTTTTTGAAACAGGAGACTTGTACGGTAAAGGATTAAGCGAGAAACTGATTGGTGAAGTCTTCAAAGATATGAGGGACGAGATTGTTATTTCAACAAAATACGGTTATGATTTTAGCGGTGTTGAACAAATAGGACATAAAGAACTTCCACAAAGATTTGATGAAGATTATACTAGAATGGCATTAAGAAATAGTTTAGAAAGATTACAAACAGATCATCTTGACATGTATGGTGTGCACAATCCAAAACTAAAAGATGTGAGAAATGATTCCATATTCAATCTATTAGATAGTTTTATCGAAGAGGGATCTATTAAAACATACCAAGTTGCTCTAGGCCCGGCAATTGGATGGACACAGGAAGGTTTGGAAGCAATGGATAAACCAAATCTTAGTGCAGTTCAAACAGTTTACAACATACTAGAACAAACTCCAGGAAACGAATTGATGAAAAAAGCGGTAGAAAAAGATGTGGGCATTCTAGTCAGAGTTCCAGAAGCATCAGGAATTTTAACAGGCAAAGTTAATGCAGATACAAAATTTGACGACAATGATCATAGATCAGTGAGAAAAAGAGAATGGCTTAAGGAGTCATTAGAAAAAGTTGAGCAATTCAGACCCATTGCAGAAAGAAACGGATTAAACATTACAGAATTTGCAATGAAGTTTATGATGACCAAGAAAGGATTTGCAACAGTGCTTCCAACTATGATCAGTGAAGAAGAGGTAGTAAATTATGCAGAAATGTCAGATGGAAAATATATTTCAGATTCAGATATGAAAGAAGTTGAAGAATTGTACAATACTTGGCCTTCTTATGAATTAAAAGCAACACCACAAACAAATTAATTTGTAAATGGATGATCCAATAGATTTTGAAAAGACATTAGAAATTATTGAAAGAATGAAGCTTGCCAAAATAGGCAAATACAAAAAATGGGAAACAATCACTAAAAAAATCAAAAATTATCAGAAATTAAATCCTGAAGAATTGAAATATTATTCAAATTTAACGAGAATATACAAGGAGTCAAACGTTACTACTAGAAGTAAGATATACCACATGAAACTCTCAGAATTAGATGAAAAGCCACCATGTAAAGAGTGTGGAGAAAAGTCCCAGTATTATTGCAACATGAATGACCAGTATTTTTGTACAATTCATGTCGTAGGACATGATGAGAATGAATTCTAAGAGGCAGAAATTGCTTCTTCTAAGCTAAAAGAATTTTCTACAAAATATTCTACTCTAGTTTTTTTGAATTCACGAGAACTGAATAGAATTTGGTATTCATCAACGTGGATTTGTTCTTGAATGGTTTTTGCCATTTCATGTGCCTCATCGTGTGTTTTGCAGTGAATCATTGAAAACACATTGTAAGGCCAATCAGAATATGTTGGTCGTTCATAGCAATGGCTTACTTGAGGAAATGAGCCAAGAGTTTCACCAACTTTTGCAATTCTATCTTCAGGTACTTTCCACACAATCATTCCATTAGCTGTAAAGCCAACTTGTCTATGTCTCAAGATAGCTGCAAATCTTCTCATAACGCCAATATCTTCGTAATATTTCATTTTTTCAAACAATTCACTTTCAGTAATTCCAAGATTATTTGCAGCCTTTACAAAAGGCTCATCAATAATTTCCATATCTTTTTGTAGTTCCCGGATAAAGTCTTTGTCTACTTCAGTTGGAACAAATTTAACATTTTTAATTTCTTTTTTCTCTTCACTTGGTGCAACATCATGCTTCTTGTCATCTACCATGTCAAGTTTAACACCAATTTTGAATAATTGCAAAGTGGGAAGCATTCTTACTTTTTTAATGCCCTTTAAAATATTGAATTTTTCAAGCTCCTCTTTCAAATCAGCACCAGGAGGAACAGCCAAAGTAAACCAGAGATTGAACTGGTGATCTCTTTCATAATTATGACTAACACCAGGATGACGATTGATTTGATTAGCAACATATTCTAATTTATCATCTTCAATTTCCATAGCCACAAGTGAACTAGTATAGCCAAGTTTTCTTGTGTCGAAAATTGCACTTAGTTGTCTTAAAACTCCAATTTCTTTAAGTTGGTTTAATCTATTTTTAATGTCTTCAGGAGTGGTATCAAATTTTTTAGCAATGGCATCAAATGGTCTTGTTACAAGTGGAAAAGTCCATTGAATCTCATTTAGAAGTTCTTTATCAGAGTCATCCATAGAAGTCAATAATTCAAGAATCTGCCCATTCAATTAAAAATGTAGCTGGGATTTCATGCGTTGATTTTAATACATAAATAGAAACCGAAGTCCTTTTGATCGATGATAGTTGACCTGAATCTCCAAGATAAAAAAATAATTGTCATAGGGGGAGGAAATGAAGCCCAGAAGAGAGTCAATTCTATTATTAATCAAGGATGCAACATTACAGTAATCAGCGATTCAGTAAATTCACAAATTAGCAAATTATCCAAAGCCAAAAAAATTACATTAAAAAAACAAAAAATTTCAGATACAAAATTTCTTTCAGAACTTAAACCAAATTTAGTCATCACAACAACAAATGACAGAAAGATTAATCAAAAAATCATCAATGATGCAAAAAAGGAAAAGATCATGGCATACAGTTCAGACAATCCTGATGACAGCGACTTTTCAAATCCGGCCATAATTGATTTTGAAAATATGATTCAGATTGCAATTTTTACTGGGGGAAGGAGTCCTGCAATGTCAAAGAAAATCAAAGATAGATCAGAGAAATTATTCAAAAAAATCATCACCAAAGAAGATATTGCTCAAATTAAGATCCAAAATAAGATAAGAGATATGGCCAAAGAGACAATATCTACTCAAGAACAAAGGAGAGAATGTCTACGTAGTATCATAAGTGATAATGAGATTGATCAGTTAATAAAAGACAAGCAGTTCAAAAAAGCTGAAAAGCGAGCTATCACAATATTGAGGAATTGGAAATGAATCAAAATATTATCAATGCACGTGTAACTTTTCGTAACTCACCAATTCACATTCTTGAACAATTTACGATAAAAGACATAGAAAAAGCATATGAGCAATTCAAAAAGCAATCAGGATTAGATGAGTGTGTGATTATTCAAACGTGTAACAGAATAGAATTATTTGGAAAATCCAAGACCCATGATTCAGATAGAATTAAAAAAACATGGGCAGCAATTACTGGGCTAGAAGAAGAAGCATTTAATGAAAACATAGAATTTGTTGAAAATCAAGAGGCTCTGCATCATTTGTTAAAACTAACCTCAGGATTAGACTCGATGGTGTTAGGTGAAGAGCAGATTCTAGGTCAAATCAAAAAATCTATCACTTCTGCAAGAGAGGTAAAAGCATCAGGGCAGCATCTTAACACATTATTTGATAAAGCAATCAGAATGGGAACTAGAATTAGAAATTCAAGTGGAATTGGCGCAGGTGGAATTTCAGTAGGTTCCATGGCAGTAAAGCTTGCAGAAGAAAACATTGATGAGTTAAAAACAAAAAAAGTCTTGTTAATTGGAACTGGAGAAGTATCTACGTTAGTTGCAAAATCATTGCAAAGGCGAGGTTATGCTTTTGATGTAACTAGTAGAACAATTGGAAGATCAGAAACATTTTGTGAAACAATGGGCGGAAATCCAATAAAATTCGAGGAGGTTCTTTCAGGATTTAATAACTATGATGTAATATTTGTTGCAACAACTGCCCCATATTTTCTTGTAACAAATGACAGAATCACAGAAGCCATGAAAAATAAAAGTGGAGGAATGATGATTTTGGATTTATCAAACCCCAGGACAGTAGATGAAAAAGTTGCAACGATTGGAGGAATCAAATTGATGAATTTAGATCAAATTGCAGAAATGGTAGAAAAAAACATGAATGCACGATTAAATAAGGTCAAAACCGTTGAAAATATAATTAATGAAGAAGTATCTGTATTAGAAGCCTCAATGAAAAGATTAGAAGCAGAACCACTTGTTACTGACGTATTCAAGAACATAGAGAATCTCAGAGAAAAAGAATTGCAAAAAGCACTTCAAATGCTCGATGAAAAAGATGAGAAGAAAATTAAGATTATTGAAGAATTAACAAAAGCAGTTGTGGAGAGTATCGTATCAACTCCAATGAATAACATTAGAAAAGCATCAGAGCAAGGGAATCCAGATGTTGTAGAGTTGGCCAGTAAACTCTTTGACTATAAAAAACAAAATCAAGTAGACTAGGATTATATTTTACCTAAAGAGAATTTCATCATGTCATTTCCTACCAGACGTCTTCGTCGACTGAGAACATCTGAAAAAATGAGAGAATTGGTTCAGGAAACAACTCTGTCTCCGAAGGATTTCATTTGCCCAGTATTTGTTCAAGAGGATTTGGATGAAAGAGTCAAGGTAGAATCAATGTCAGAAATTGAGAGATTGTCATTAAAGGATGTAAACGATGAAGTAAGTACAATTATTGATTTAGGAATTCCTGCAATCATGCTTTTTGGAATTCCAACTCAAAAAGATGAAGCAGGAAGTTCAGCTTTTGACAATAATGGAATTGTTCAAAAAGCAATTTCACAGATAAGAGAAAAATTCGGAGACAAAATAGTAATCATGGCAGACGTTTGTCTATGCCAATTCACATCCACAGGACACTGTGGAATAATTCAAGGGAATAAAATTGATAACGACATTAGTTTGGAAACACTTGCAAAAATTGCAGTCAGTCAAGCAAAGGCAGGAGTTGACACAGTATCACCATCAGCCATGATGGACGGACAAGTTGCAGCCATACGAAAAGCACTTGATGATGAGGGATTTACAGATGTTTCAATAATGTCACATTCTGCAAAACATCGTTCAAACTTTTACTCACCATTTAGGGATGCTGCTGAATGTGCTCCAAAGTTTGGAGATAGAAAGACATACCAAGTTCCATTTACAAATGCAAGAGAAGCAATGATGGAAGTTGAGACAGATATTGAAGAAGGGGTTGACATTGTAATGATAAAACCTGCATTATCATATTTGGATTTAATTGCCGAGACTAGAAGAAAATACAATATTCCAGTTTCAGCTTATAGTGTATCTGGAGAATATGCTCTAGTAAAAGCTGCATCTCAATTAGGATATGTTAATGAGAAAGACATCACATTAGAAATTCTACATTCAATCAAAAGAGCAGGAGCAGATATGATTGTGACATATTTTGCAAAATCAGCTTCAAGATTCCTTCAAGAATCATGAGAAACGACGAACGTTTTGAGATTCAAAGAGCATTTGATTTAATGCCACATGTAATTGGTGCAAGCTGGACTGCAGTTTGGTTTCGAATGAAAGGAATCAAAAAGCCAACAAGAGAGGAATTTCGAGGTAAAACCATAGAATATTTGAGACTGGTTGAGCCTGTCTTTGACTCTTATCCAAAAGAGGGAGAATTTGCAGAAATTAACAAGTACATTGAATTTAGAAAAAACGAAGAATATGAGAAAATCAAAGCAGGTGAAAATAAAGAGATTGAAACTAGATACGACAGATATGTCGACTATGGCTAAACTTCCTGGCTGAGTTGTTTTAGAAATTCCCTAAGTACTTTAGTTCGCTTTTTTGCTTCAATTTTACCCGATTTTGTGTTCATTAGAGATTCTAGTTTTAGCAATTTTTGATAAAAATGGTCCACAGTCCATATCTTATCATTGGGGATTCTTGTTTTGCAAAAAGGATCATCGATATTGTAAAAAGGTCTTTTCAGAGAACCGCCTGTGGCAAAAACTCTTGCAACACCTATTGCACCAATAGCATCTAGTCTATCAGCATCTTGAAGAATTTTTCCTTCAAGTGTTGCAGGTTTTTTGTTTTGTGAAAAACTATGATCACGTATTGCATCGCAAACTATCATAATTTCTTCTTTAGTAAAATCATATTTTTTTAAAATTTGTTTAGCCTTTTTTGCACTATGAATTGAAGATAGTTTGGAACGCTTGTCAGATTTTGGATAAGACACTATATCATGTAATAGTGCAGCAGTAAGAATTAATTTTTCATTTGCTTTTTCTTTTTTACATATTTTTTGAGCATTTTTGTATACTCTCATGACATGTGCAAAATCATGAGCAGAGTCATTGTCCATGATTTTTTCTACCTCATCTTTAATGGAATCAATTGCTTTCATTTAGAATCTCCATATTTTTGGTTTGACAAATTTGAGTTTTCTTTGAGTAATTAAAAGAGTCCAATTAACGGATGCAAAAAGAACAATCAAGCCTATACCTGCACCGTCAATCAATAGAATTCCAGTCAATCGATCCTCAAATATCTCTAAGAATGGAGTTAAAACTGCATCGCCAAAGTAAATCATAACAATATATGAAATTGTTCTACCAAACCAAAACCCAACATAAATGCCCAAATTTTTTGCACGCATTAATCCATATGCAACAAACAACATGTTACTTGGAAGGGGCGTTGCGCCAAATAGAAAAGATGCAATAGCATAGCCATATTTTTTTTGGTTCAGATATTCCCCAATTACGTCAAGATTGGTTTTTTGTTCTTCTGCGATAAATCTTCTAAACAGAACGCTGATTTGTTTTAAAATAAATCGTCCAAGCGTAGCAGCTGTAGCTCCTACCACAGCAAGAATTACAACATTCAAAGTTGGATCAAGCAAGTAAAAAGAAGTTAGAATAATCCAGCTTGGAGGCATTAGTATTGGAGAGGCATTTATTCCAATTAGTACAAGGAAAATTCCAAAATATGAAAATTTTCCAAAAATTTCAAAAATATCGAACATCTTTCAAAAAACATACTACTTTTTTGTTTCTAAACCCTTGGATTTCCAAACAGTCATGAAAAAATGTGATTCTGATCTAAAAAATTATAAAAATTACATCTTTTTTGAAACAATGATTATGTATTGTAACAAATTGGATCAATCATGCAATATCCTTATAAGTAATTTATGCCTAACCTAAACATGTCCGAGATGGTTTGGAAATGTTTTAGATGCAATCTATCTTTCAAGGACGATCAAGTTGCTGAGATGCACAAGGAAATTTCAGAACATTCTATTACAAAAGTAAAAGCAATTGTTGCATAATTTCAAAAATTTCACCAAAATTTGAGATTTTAATTAAAATTTAGTGCAGAGGGTGGGATTCGAACCCACGAACTCCTGAGAGAAGGGATTTCCAATATCGTGGATCTTGAGTCCCTCTCGGTTGACCGGGCTTCGATACCTCTGCAATGAGATTGAGTATTGACCGATATTTCTCGATTGCTATTTTGGTAAATCCATAATCTGATCTGTCATTTTAGTAATTTTTTAACAAAGCTTATAATCGTGCAAAAGGGACTCAAAAATAATGTCAGAATTCATACCAATTTCCGAAGCAAAAAAAATGCGAAGCGGAGTGAATGTTGAAGCTGTTGTTAAAAGCAAAGGAGACGCTAGAACTGTTAATCTCAAAAGTGGTGGAACAGTAGATGTTTGTGATGCAATAATTTCTAACGGCGAAACTGAAGATGACCAAATGAAACTCACATTGTGGGGCGACGACATCAAAGCAGTTAATGTAGGAGATAAAGTTGTCATTACTAATGGATATACTAACGAGTTCAAGGGTGAAGTGTCCTTAACCAAAGGCAAATTTGGTAAAATGGATATTAATCCTCAATAATTTCTTTTATCATCTAAATTATTTTTCATATCAACTAAAACTATAATTGCACCAATGATTGCAATAATTATTCCTAAAACAAGTAAGAATCCAGAAATAAGAAGAGGTACAATCATCATCATTGCAGGAGAATCAGGATTAGACAAAGCATCGGAATTTTCTGGATCTTCAGAAAACATCAAAATAACATTTACAGATCTTGGACCAGTATTTTTAATTTCAAAATTTAAAGTATCAGATTGTGTAATTTCCAATGCTTCAAACAAAATAGGGTCAAACATCACAAATTCACCATAATCATCTCCAAAAATATTTGAAATTTTAATCAACAATGCATCCCCAGAATTGTAATCAATGATTTGAATTCCCCAGAGTAAAGGAGCATTAGATGAGGATGTATTGTATGACACATATGCTAATTCACCAGGCATAATCTGAATTTCATTAGTTACCTCATCAAACATTCCTTCAAACATAGCAGCCATAGAAAGATCATTAGGTCCAGTAATGTTTGAAGGTACAGTAGAAACAGCTACAATGAGAGAAATTCCAACCAAAACTAAACCGACAACTGTGATAATTAACCCACGTTTTTTCATTTTAAAAATCATAATGGAATCTCAATTTTAATGCTATAGAAAATTTTTGAAATATAAATTACAGACTATCGACGTCTAGGTTTCTTTTTAGATGCAGTCTTTTTCTTGGTCAAAGATTCTTTTAATTTTGAAAATGCTTTATCTAATGATTTTTGTATAGATTCTTCTTTTTTGGTTTGTTTTTCTATTTCTTTAAGAAATTTTTGTGCTGCTTTGTGACTTGCAATCTTTGTTTCACGTAAAGATGGTTTTGATTTGGTTTGTTTTTGTATTTTTGACGCAATTTTTGATTTAATATCAGAGAAATTAGATACATCGTCGGAAATCTTTTTTGCAGTTTTTTGTCTGTTTTTAATTTCCTCGATTAGTTCATTTACACGATCCTTTAATGAGTGTAATCTAGCCTCAGCATTTTGTTTTTCGACAGGGTTTTCAGCAAATTCAATTTCTTGCTCAGCCTGCTCAATTGCCTCTTTTTCTTTGGTCAACCTCTCTTCTGCAGCAGCTATTAATCTACCAATACTTTCCAATTGAGAATTTTTTTGAAGTAGAACTGTTGAAACATCGGAAGATTCTTCTTTTTCTGATTCTATTTTTTTGTCAAGAGAATGTAAACCAGATAATGAACGTTTTTCAGCAGAACGAAATTCCTTAAGTTGATTTTCAGCTTTTTTGCGAAGCTTTGTTGCTTCTTGTTTCTTTTGACGTAATTGAGTTACGAGTTTTTCTAATGATGCCAATGATAGAATCATGATAAATGGGTCGGTTAAGTTGTGGATATAATCATGATTTGACTTTCATGTAAAGAAAATTGACTTAATTTGATCGCCAAAAATGATTTTTTAAAAAATATTAGTTAAAAGAAATTATCATTATCATGGAATTTCACCCAAAAGATTTACCGATTTCTAAGACATATGATCTAAAAGATGAAAAAGATGCAAGTATTGCAGTTGAAGACATGGTCAAACTTGGATTTAAAGGAAAAAAAGAAGGCTATAGAGTATTAATGCCTAAAGAATCAAAAATTGCAAAAAGAATCGGGTATTCCGTAACAACAGGTATTACCACGGGACTCAGACAGAAAAACGAAGACAGAGATATCAAATACTGGACATATCATCATGACAATGATCATTATGCAATAGTTTTGATTCACAGGGATAATGTGCCAGATTTAGAATTTTGATTTATCAAAAATTTTGTAAAGTTTTGTTCTCTTTGCCATCACTCCAGATAACATAATCCCAATAACACTTCCACCAATCACATCCATCGGATAATGTTCCAGAACATAGAGTCTGCTCAATGAGATCAAAACAGGATACAAGAACATCAGATATGCTCCACGGGGGAATCTCTCAGATAGAGCATATCCCAAAATAATTGCAAATATCATGGATCTTGCAGCATGGCCAGAAGGATATGATGCATCATACCCACCCTCACAGAACAAGGCAAAGGTATCTTTGCTAACAGGCACAGGGAATTGGACTGCATTATATTCAAAGTCAGGCCTGTCCCTATCAACACCACATTTGACATATCCAGTGAGTAATGTGGAAATCACAATCAAAATCATCAAAGTAACTCCAACCCGACGGGTTTTTGGAATTATTAATACAAGAATTGCAAAACCAAGCATCCACAAAGCCTCACCACTTTCTGTGATAGATTGCATGATGAGATCAATTGTAGGATTTCCAACATGTTCAGAGAAAAACAAAATTACATTTTGATCAAAACTTTCTGTAATTCCAAAATACACAATTGCAGTAAGAATCAGAAATAAAACAGTGAGTAAAACAAATGAACGAGACCTGATGTCAAAAAGCCAATTTTGCAATTAATTAAACCTCAAGCACATGTCTTTTAATTTTTGTCAGTAGATAAGTTTTGAAATGGAATTAGGAAAAAGATTTCTGATCGGCTTAAAGAATTTAACCAAGTGGGCAATAGACAAGTCGTGAAGGTACTCACACTAGATGATTTTGACCTAAAAGGTAAGACCGTTTTTTTGAGAGTCGACATGAATTGTCCAATTGATCCCGAAACACTTGAGATTTCAGGCATTAGAAGAATTGAAGAGGCAGCAGAAACTCTCGACTCATTAAAAGAATCTAAAGTGGTCATAGGATCACATCAGGGAAGAGTTGGAAATTATGAATATACAGGAATGGACAAGCATGCCAAGGTTCTTGAAAAAGTAACAGGTAGGCAAATAAAATATGTGGAAGACACTATCGGCGAAGCTGCACAAAATGCAATTAAGAATTTAGAAAATGGTGAAATTTTGCTTCTAGACAATCTAAGATTGTGTGCCGAAGAAAACTATGAGTTCACCCCAGAGAATGCAGCCAAAACAATCATGGTTTCTCGTTTATCAAAATTATTTGATCTTTGCGTTTTGGATTCATTTCCTAGTGCACACAGATCACATCCGTCAATAGTAGGATTCCCACAAGTTCTTCCAGCATGTGCGGGGAGAATTGTTGAAAGAGAGGTGAGAAATCTTGATGAAATAATGACAGTTGCAAAAGCACCTCACGTTATCGTTTTAGGAGGCTCAAAAATTCCAGACAGACTAGAGGCAATAAAATTACTGATTCAGAATGGCAGGGCAGACCATGTTCTATTAACAGGATTAATTGGAAATGTATTCATGCGTGCGCAAGCTAGAATCAAATCGCCTTTAGGAATTAAACGAGAAGACGAGGTTGTTGCAAAAGCTCACTCATTAATTGGGGAATACCCAGATGTCTTTGCAACACCAGTAGATATTGCAATTGATAAAGATGGTTCAAGAGTCGAGATGGATGTGAGAGAAATGGGTAAGGGAGATAAAATATTTGATTTAGGGCCAAAGACTGTAGAATATTATTCAAAATTAATTGCAGGTGCAGGAACTGTGTTTATCAGTGGACCTGCAGGATTTTTTGAAAAAGAAAATTTCAGTTACGGAACAAAAGCATTACTTAATGCAGTTGCAAACTCTATGGCAACAACAATTGTTAGTGGCGGACATCTCACTACTGCATTAAAACAGCAAGGTTTGGCAGATAAAATTAATCATATCAGTACAGCTGGAGGAGCATTGGTACTTTATCTTACAGGAGAAAAACTACCTATGATTAAAGCTCTAGAAGATGCTGCAATAAAATACAAATCTAAATAGACGATTTGCAATCAGTGTTAGGACAAATTCTTTCTTCAGAAGTTCCCAAATAGATGTCATTGCCACATGCATTACAGCGTAATTTTTCCATAGGATCAAATAATTTCAAATATATCGTAGTAAAATTTTGTGCAATATTTCTTGCTAGTCCAGAATCACACAAATCGTTGAAAAGAGATTCAGTGTCATCAATTATCCAAGAAGGATCCAAGTCACCATTTGCTTTTAGCATCTCAAAAATTTCATCATTTGTAAAATTTGTATCAACATTATTGAATTTTTCAAAGATAATTTTTCTGATTTGAAGTGCAATTGGAACAGTAGGCGTAAAACCACTCATGCTAGTACAGATTTGCTGCCTCTTCTTTTAGTTTGTCCACATCTTCATTATCTTTTAGATTCTTACCAATGTAGGTATAAAGCGCAGATTTGAGTACTTTCAAAGAAAGCAATGCACATTTTATTCTAACAGCTTGTAAATGTTCAAGACCTAATTCACTTAGAACATCGTTTTTTTCAATTGCCCTTGCTTCGTCAATACTTTTGCCTTTTGTAATTTCAGTTAACACAGAAGAGCAGGCCATGCAAATTGCACATCCTTTTCCATGAAATTTAATATCAGTAACTTTGTTCTCATCAATTTTCATGTCAATGTCAATACTATCACCACATAATGGATTTGAGTCATGAAATGTTACATCATGATCTTCAATTTCTCCATAGTTAATTGGATTTCTTGAATAATCTACGATCATTTCATGGTAAATGTCTGCATTGCTACTCATAATTTGAACACCTTTGCCACAATATTTAATGAATTTACCAGAATATCAATGTCGTGTTTAGTATTGTAAATGTAAAAGCTGGCCCTAGATGTTGCAGCAACATTTAGTCGTTCCATCAACACTTGTGCACAGTGATGACCTGATCTAACTGCAATTCCTTCTTCATCAATAATTTGAGCAACATCATGAGGGTGAACATCTGCAAAATTAAATGAAATAACACCACCACGTTTTGAAATATCTTTTGTTCCATAGATATGAAGTCCTTTAACTTCAGATAATTTTTCAATAGCATATTTTGTTAATTCAACTTCATGTTCTCTGACATTATCCATTCCAATTTTATTGAGATAGTCAATTGCAGCACCCAAGCCAACAACATCTGCAATGTTAGGAGTACCTGCTTCAAATTTGTAAGGCAAATCATTCCAGGTAGTTTCATATTTGTGAACTTCTCTAATCATATCACCACCACCATGAAATGGACTCATTGTTTCAAGTACTGATTTTCTAACCCACAAAACTCCAATTCCAGTAGGTCCTAACATTTTATGGCCAGAAAATGCAAAAAAGTCACACCCCAATTTTTCAAGATCAACTTTCATGTGAGGTACTGCCTGTGCACCATCAATTAGTGTTAGAACGCCTGCGGCTTTACACTTTTCAATAATTTTTTCAGCATCAGTAATGGTTCCAAGAACGTTCGACATCAAACTAAAAGTCACAAGCTTGACTTTTCCGGTTGCCAAAATTTTGTCAAGATCATCTAGAATTAGTTCACCATTATCATCCATTCCAATGTACTCTAGTTTGGCATGCTTTTCTTGAGTTAGAAGTTGCCATGGTACAATGTTACTATGATGCTCATATTCAGTGGTAACAATAATGTCACCTTCTTTGATGTGAGGTCTTCCCCATGCATATGCAACTAAATTAATTGCTTCAGTAGTTCCACGAACAAAAATAATTTCTTGTCGATTTTTTATGTTAACAAAATTTGCAATTTTATCTCTTGTTGCCTCATAAGATTCTGTAGCTTCTTCTGCTAATGCATAAACTGCTCTATGGATATTTGCATTGTGATTTTGATAGTAATCGGTGATAGCGTCAATTACTTGATTTGGTTTTTGTGTAGTAGATGCATTATCAAGATAAACTAGTGGTTTGTTATCTCTAACAGTTCTTTTTAAAATTGGGAAATCATTTCTTAAATTTTCAAAAAGAGATTCTGTACTTTGCATGTTTTAAAGCTCCACGTAAATTTCATTGGCGTCTATTTTAACATTGTATACTTTGAGAGGAGTTTCAGCAGGTAAATTTTGGGGTTCACCAGTTGCTAAATTAAAAACAGAAAGATGTAATGGACACCTAACTCCTTCATCACTTAGAAATCCAGTGGACAGATCAGCATCAGCATGAGTACATATCAAATCAGTTGCATGAATTTTTCCCTTGAGATTTGCTATGAGAAGTTTTTTGTCTTCATGAACAAATCCGAAAAGTTGACCTTCTTTTACCTGCTCCACATTACAAGCCTTAATCCATTCAGACAAAATATCACCGATACTTGTAGTGTTGCTCCATTTCAGAGTCTTCGTTATAACGAGTCTCTTCAATTTCAACAAATTTAGCTAATTCTTCATCAGTGTTAATTGTAAGTTCTTTGTTGTCCCATTTGGATTCTATTAGATATGCAATCCATGCTCTAACTTGGAAAGACATTTTTCTTGAGAGGGGTTCTAAGAAACCTTCAACGATTGTTCTTTCAGCCTCCTCTTGACTAAGGCATCTAGTTTTCAAATAGAAGATTTGTTCTTCATCAATTTGTGCAACAGATGCAGAGTGAGTGGCCTTTACATCATTAGTGAAAATCTCCAATCCAGGAATTGCATCTGATTTTGCATCTTTATCTAATAAAATAGAACGGCCAGACAAAAACGAGTTTGATTTTGCAGCATTTTCCTTGATTCTAATCATCCCTTTGAAAAGAGATTTTGATTTATTTCTGAGAATTGATTTTTCAACAACTCTACCTTCAGTTGCAGGACTTTCATGATTAACGTTAGTTTGAATATCAAATGACTGTTCATTGTTTCCAAAAATTACTTCAGAATCATTACATGATGCACCAGTTCCATTTAGGAAATATTCTATTTTGTATCGGGACAACATTGAACCAAATAATCCAGAATACCAATTTACTTTAGCATCTTGAGCCAAGTCTGTTCTTCGCGTAGAAAAGACTACAGCGTGTTGATCAATCATTTGTAGTGTTGTAACATCAAGTTGTGCGTTTGCACCGAGATGGGTATTCATTAATTCAAGATATGCTTGTTGAGTTTGGATATTTGGAGAGTATATCTCTTGTACAATTGTTGCTTTGCTGCTTTCATCTGCAAAGATGACATTTCTAGAAATTGTAGAATGCCCATCCTCAGAAAGACAAATCATAAAATGAATTGGTTTGTCCATTACAAGATTACGTGGAATGTGAATAAATACACCTGAATTAAAGGCGGCATTGTTTAATGCTGTAAATTTATCTTCTCCAGATTTTGAGGCCTCTAGTGCTTTTTTTACCAATTCAGGATTGTTTTCTATTGCATCAGAAATAGAAGAAATCACCAATCCTTTGGATTTTAAATCTTCAGGAAGATTGATTTTGTGAATATTTGTTCCAACTTGAATAATACAGATTTCATTTTCTAACTCGCCTAATCTTTTTGTTAAGAAGCTAGGAATTGTTTCTGTAGTAGTAGTTGAAAGAGTTACTTTTTCAGGGTTCATCTTTTTTGCATCAGTGTATTTGTTGTAAAGGGGAGACGTTTCAATTGGCAATCGATCATAGATGGATAGTGAATTCTTTCTGTAATCTTTTAGCCAATCAGGTTCATTTCTTGATGAGGAGATCTCATCGATGGTGGTCGTGTTGAGTTTGGATAGTTCTTGAGACATGGTTAATCAAAATTAGGTTTTGGGATTTTATCCCACAGAGTCATCCATCTCTAGTTTGATGAGCCTGTTTAGTTCAACAGCATATTCCATTGGCAATTCTTTTGTAAATGGCTCCATGAAACCGTTGACAATTAGAGACAATGCTTCTTCTTCACTAAATCCTCTAGTCATCAGGTAGAAGATTTGTTCATCGCCAATTTTTCCAACAGTTGCTTCGTGAGTAATTGTTGCATCTTCTTGATTAATTTCCATGTAAGGATAGGTATCAGTTTTTGATGTATCGTCTAAGAGTAATGCATCACATCTCACAGTGGATTTTACACCAGTAGCACCTTTTGCTACGTTTAGCATTCCTCTGTAAGTGGAACGTCCATCTAGTCTACTTACTGACTTTGATGTGACTTTAGAAGTAGTATTTGGTGCAAGATGAACCATTTTTGCTCCGGTATCTTGGTGTTGTCCTTTACCAGCAAAGGCAATAGATAGTGTTTCACCATAGGCTCTCTCACCCATGAGATAGACTCCAGGGTACTTCATAGTTAGTTTACTGCCAATGTTTCCATCAATCCATTCTACTGTTGCACCTTCATATGCATAAGCACGTTTTGTTACAAGATTGTAAACGTCAGCACTCCAGTTCTGGATTGTAGTGTATCTTAGTTTTGCATCTTTGAGTGCAACTAATTCGACAACTGCAGAATGTAATGATTCTGAAGAATATACAGGAGCAGTACATCCTTCAATGTAATGTACTTCTGCACCTTCATCTACAATGATCAATGTTCTTTCAAATTGACCAATATTTTCTGCGTTAATTCTAAAGTATGCTTGCAGCGGCATGTCTACTTTGACACCAGGTGGAACGTAGATGAAGGAACCACCACTCCAAACTGCACTGTTTAATGCGGCAAATTTGTTATCCTCGGGAGGAATAATTTTTCCAAAGTATTTTTTAAACAACTCTGGATGTTCATGAAGGGCTGCGTCAGTATCTAAAAAGAGAACGCCTTGTTTTGCCAAGTCTTCTCTTAAACTATGGTATACAACTTCAGACTCATATTGTGCACCAACACCTGCTAAGAATTTCTTCTCAGCTTCTGGAATTCCAAGTTTGTCAAATGTGTTTTTGACATTTTCTGGAACGTCATCCCAGCTCTTTTCTACTTTGTCAGAGGCTTTTGCATAATAGTAAATATTTTGAAAATCAATTACACTGAGATCCCCACCCCAAGTTGGCATTGGTTTTTTCATAAAAATTTCATAAGAACGTAATCTAAAATCAAGCATCCATTGTGGCTCATTTTTCATTTTACTAATACTAATTACAGTTTCCTTAGACAGGCCTTTCTTGCTAAGGTGAACATACAATTCTGTAGAGTCTTTAAAATCGTATTTTGAATAATCCATATCTAGATTTTCAGCAGTCATGTTCATCATAACCCCGTTATATTATAAATACATGAGGAAAAATAGGCACAGCTAAATAGCTTCAGCTAAACCTTAGTAAAAAAAATTAATCAAACATAATAAAGGATTATTCCATATGGGATTTTTTTTCAAATCGACCTAACTGTAAAATTGCAAAAATGAGAACAGAGCTAACTACAGCAATAAAGTATTCTCCAATACCAACACTTAGACCAATTCCTGCAACTACCCATAATGTTGCAGCACTGGTAATTCCTTGAACATGTCCTTTATGTGCAATGATATTACCTGCGCCAAGAAAGCCTATTCCAGCTACAATTCCTGCAGCAATACGTGCAGGTTCAACATCAAATGAAAGTGAACTAACAGTAAAAATCGTAGCACCTAAACTTACAAGCATATGTGTTCGTAATCCTGCAGGCCTATGTTTTAATTCTCTTTCAAATCCAATCATGGCACCTAACCCAACTGCAATTAATAATTTTAAAACTATTTCAAAATCAACAATTCCGAATTCAAATACCACACATTGAACATACAAAAATCAACTAAATACACATTAGATAAATGTCAAATTTGATAATAACAAAAAATGCAAATAATGCAGATAATCATATTGTTTTATCAATTAATTTGAAAATGACTTTTTCATCTCATCAAAAGCACCAGCAACTGTATGTACTTCAGCAACAGTATTTTTGACGTTTAATTTTTTTAATTCATCTGAGGTAAAAGGGCCAATAGACACAACAGATAGTTTTTCGAGATTGTCAAGTAACGTATTCACATCATAATCTTTTGACATGATCTCAAAGAAACCTCTAACAGAGGAGGCGCTAGTAAAGACAATGCCATCTACTTTATTTTGTGAAAACAATTCACGAAATGCATTCCATTGAGTGGTATCTCTGAATGCACACACATCATACAAATGAATCTCCAACACATCAATTCCGATTTTGTTTAGCAATTCTTTCAGAAACGGAGTAGATGCACCACTACGTGGAACAATTACTTTTTTGCCAACTGCATTAATTTTTGTAAACTCTTCACCTACACCAACAGAAGAAAAAGTCGTTGGCTGATAGTTCACTTTGATTCCTTCAGATTCAAGTGCAATGGTGGTTTTAGGCCCTACAGACATCACCATAGTGTTAGCAACAGATAGTTGTAATTTCTCTAATTTTCCAGCATTCTTTGCAGTATCAAATAATAGTTTAACAGCTTTTGAACTCATGAAAACTGAATAGTCAGGATCGTATTGTTCAACAGATTCTAAAAATTCATCAACAATTTTCTCACCCTTGCTAACAAGTTCTATGGTAGGTAAGGGAACGGGTGTTGCTTTGTTTTGTTCAGCAAGAGAGATGAATTCTGCAGCATCATCTTTTGAACGCGTGATTGCTATGGTCTTTCCATCAAGCATTATTTCCACCCAATGGTATCTGACAAGTCAACAACTTTGCCAATTATGATGTTTGTAGGAGGAGTAATTTTGTTTTCTTTAACTTTTTTTGCAATATTAGTAACAGTTCCTTTGATCATTTTTTGTTTAGGGGTAGTTCCATTTTGAATAACAGCGACAGGTGTTTTTTTATCCATTCCACCTGCGATTAATTGCTTACAGATTACATCAATTCTAGATAACCCCATCATTATCACTATTGTGTCAACTGATTTTGCAAGATTCTTCCATTTAACAATCTCTTTTTTCTTTTCCGGATCTTCATGTCCTGTAACAAAGACTACAGATGATGCGTGTTTTCTATGAGTTAGAGGAATACCGGCATATGTTGCAGAGCCAATTCCAGAAGTAATTCCCGGAACAATTTCATATTTTACTTTGTTTTCTTTGAGAAATTCTGCTTCTTCGCCACCACGCCCAAAGATAATAGGATCACCACCTTTTAGCCTAACTACATTTTTCTTTGATTTGGCATACTGTACCATCAAATCATTAGTTGTGTTTTGATGTGTTGTGTCATCACCTACTGCACGTCCAACATAGACTTTTTCTGCCTTTTTTGGAATCATTGAAATGATTTTTTTGCTTACCAGTCTATCATACAAAACAACATCTGCTTTTTCAAGCAATTCAACTGCACGTAATGTGATTAGTTTACTATCTCCAGGCCCTGCGCCAACAAGATACACTTTTCCAGTCATGATTTATTCCATTCCTCCACTTTTTCTCTCCAATTTAATGCAAGATCATTAACTCCTTTTGCACGTAGTTCTTCCCCTACACTTTTTCCCAGAGATTTAGGATCATCTTTCTTTCCAATTTTGTTTACATGCAAAGATTGTTTTCCATCGACAGAGAATGCAGATACAGTCAAAGTCATCTCAGAGCCATTTGATCTTGCATATGCCCCTAATGGAAATCGGCATCCGGAATCAACATAATCAGAAAGTGCGCGTTCAGCCTCTATTTCTAAACGTGAATTGGAATCTTCAATTTTTTTTAACATTGAAATTGTTTTAGAATCATCTGCTCTTGCAACAATTGCAATAGCACCTTGACCTGGAGAGGGGGAAAAATCATCAATGGATAGAGGAGTATATTTTACATCAACTTCCAACCTAGATATTCCAGCTTGTGCCAGAACAATTCCATCATAGTTTTCGCCAGACGCTTTTTTAATTCTAGTTTCAATGTTTCCACGAATTGGTTTTACAACTAGATCAGATCTTTTTCTGGATATCTGAACTGCTCTTCGCAGTGAGCTAGTCCCAATTACTGCTCCCTCTTTGATAGTATCTAATGTAGAACCATCTGAAGAAATGAATACGTCATTTACTGCTTCACGTTTTGGAATAGAAGCAAGCACTAAATTTTCATCAAGTTCAGATGGAACATCCTTCAAACTATGAACAGCAAAATCTATCTCCTTGTTTGTAACTGCTCTGTCAATCTCTTTTTCAAAAATTCCTTTTTGATCTATTGTGAATAGCGGTCTAGCATCAGTATCGCCTTTTGTAGTGATTGTTTTAATTTCATACTCACAGTCAGGATTTACTTTTTTTAATTCAGAAATTACCCAATTTGTTTGTGCAACTGATAACTGACTTCCTCTAGCTCCTACTATGTACTTCAATTTTTCACCGATTTTAATGCCAAATGATATGCATCAAGTGTTTTGTTTAGATCAGTTTCAGTATGAGCATCAGAAAGAAAAACTACTTCAAATTGAGATGGTGCAATGAAAACACCATTTTTCAATAAAACTTGGAACATTTTTTTAAACTTCTTTGCATCTGCGTTCTTTGATGTTTTATAGTCAACAACAGGCTTGTTTGTAAAGAAAATTTGGAGCATTGAGGCGGTAAAATTGATCTGGTGTGGGATTTTCATATCAGTTGCCATATCATCTAGTGCAGTAGAAAATAACAGATTGAATCTTTCAAGTTTGGAGTATAGTTTGTTTTTGATTTTGTTAATAGTCTTAATTGAACTAATTGCTGCACTAACAGATATTGGATTTCCTGCAAACGTACTTGCCTGGTAAACTTTGCCTCCAGGGGAAAGCAGATCCATGATTTCTTTTTTCCCACCAACTGCAGAGATTGTAAATCCATTACTCAATGCTTTTGCTATCGTAGTCAAGTCAGGTTTTATTCCAAAATGCTCTTGGGCTCCACCAGGTGCAACTCGAAAACCAGTTACTACTTCATCAAAGATCAGAGGTATGTTGTTTTCTTTAGTAATTTTTCGTAAATCCGAAAGGAAATTTTTTTCAGGTAAAATCAACCCCATGTTTGCAAGTATAGGTTCAACAATGACTCCTGCAATATCTTTATTTTTTTGAATGGTCTTTTGTAAATCTTCAATATTGTTATACTCTACAACTAGAGTGTTTTTTGATACTTCTTCCAACCCACCATCAGAAACAGAAATTCCATTATGTGCAGAACCAGAACCAGCTTTTACCAAAACAGAATCATGTGCACCATGATAACATCCTTCAAATTTGATTATTTTTTCTTTTTTGTAAATCCACGGGCTAGTCGTATTGCAGTCATTGTAGCTTCGCCGCCAGTATTCATCAATCTCACTTTGTCAACTGACGGAAAGTTACCAATGATCAATTTGGATAGTTCAATTTCAGATTCTGTTGGTGTACAATAGAGAGTCCCTTTTGTTAATTGATCAGAGACAGATTTGATTATTTCTTTGCGTTTATGCCCTAATAGTAAAGCACCGTAACCATTGCAAAAATCAATGTAGCGTTTATTGTCAGCATCCCAAATGTATGCTCCATTTGCTTTTTTTGTAAAAAATGGATATGGCTCAAAATATCTAACAGGGCTATTGACTCCTGATGGAATCACTTTTTTAGCAATATTGAATAATTTTTTAGATTCAGACACCATTCAAGGGGTATTTTTGCTCATTATTATTCGTAATTTGCGGCCCTTTGTGCTTGAAATTTCTTTCTGAACAAAACTGCAACAATCATAGTTCCCACATAGGGGGCAGTCCAATAGAGCCATAGATTTTCAAAGGTTCCAGATAGTAATGCCGGTGCTAATGCTCGAGCAGGATTCATTGAAGCCCCAGAAATAAAAGCCAAAAATAGAATGTCTAATCCCACTATACCTCCAATTGCAACACCACTGAATCCTCTTAGTCCTTTTGTATATACAACATAGAAAATAACTCCCATAAGCATTGCAGAAGCTAAAACTTCAACGGGAAAAATTACAAAGATTGAAAAATCATAGTTAGGCGCATTTGCCCCAAGATTTGCTTTGTCCCCGATAAATGATAAAACAAAAAGAGATCCTAATAGTGCACCAATAATTTCTGCTGCAAAATAATATACAACTTGAATTTTTGATATGTGTCCTGTAATGTAGTAACCTACAGTCACGGCAGGATTAAAATGAGCTAAAGATATTTTTCCAAAAGAATACACACCTATTAACAATGCAATAAATGGCGCTACAGATGCAAAAGGAATTCCCAAGGCACCGTCAAAGAATTCAGCATCATAAACTATAGACCCAGTTGCAAACATTACAAGAATGAAAGTTCCAATTAATTCAACTGTAAAAATCTGCAAATTGGAATATGCCATCAGACTTTTTCCTCAAGAGATTTAATGAGATTCAATACTTCAGATTTTATTTTGTCACGAATTTCTCTGACTTCATCAATAGACTTTTCTTTTGGATCAGAAATGTTCCAGTCAAGTACATCTTTTACAAACAAAGAAGGGCATGATTCTTTGTCCATACATCCCATGTTAACAGTCTTTGAAGAATTTTTTATCATAGAGTCAGACAAAATCTTTGGTTTTTGGTCTACCATGTCAATTCCAATTTCTTTCATTACTTGGATTACAATAGGGTTGAGTTGTGAAGAAGGTGAAGTTCCAGCACTTGAAACAAGAAATCTATCAGGAGCAAATTTTCTAAAGAAAGCCTCAGCCATTTGGCTTCGACCCGCATTTTCTACGCATACAAATAGAATATTTTCAGGCATTTCTATACCACCACATAAATATTAGTTTATATAAATTTAAATTGATATGAATGGAGTCAGTCTTTTAAAATGCATATGTGATGAGACACGTTTTGAGATTTTAGAATTATTGCAGAAAAACAAAGAGCTTTGTGTGAATGATCTTGTAGAAAAATTAGAAAAAGATCAACCACTAGTCTCACATCATCTAAAGACATTAAAAAAATGTGGAATTGTCAAATCGCGTGATGAGGGCAAAAAGGCAATGTATACAATAACTAATAATCAATTATCTGAATTAATTTCAGTAGTTACCAAAACAAGTAAAAAGATTCCAGGGTTATGTTCAGAAGATAACTGCTGTTAAAATTTTTCAGCTCTTAATACGCCAACATCACTAACATACAAGACAATAGCAAAATTAGCAAACAGTGTTCTAGATATTTCCTCTACAACATCTTGTAGTTTTTCTTCATGCATAATCACTTCAACTTTGACATTTTTTTCATTTTTGAATCCTTGTCCACGAATACCGCGTGCACCATTACCTTCTACCTCATATGTGGTATATCCGGTAATTTCGTGCTTGTTTAAAATTTCAATAATATTTTTCTGGGCTAGAATCTCACATGTAATTGTAAGTAATTTTACGCCGTATAATTTCATATCCAATCCTTTATGATGTAATTGAATAAGTCTATCGATCCTTCTCCATGAACAAGAGTTGAGATAGAAAACATGATTGGAAGCAAAACTATGATGTTGTATGGGAATGTGATTCCCAATGCAGATGTAATGTATAAGCTAGGTTTTGCTTGAGGAATTGCATGACGCAGTACTGCAGGTGCTGCAATAAAGGATGCACTAGCCAAAAGTAAACCAAACATGACTGCTCCACCTAGACTTAGTCCCATGGCTGTTGCAACTAGAACCCCAATCACACCATTGAATGTTGGCATTATTATGGCAAAAGCAGTAAGGAAAAGTCCAACTTTTTTAATGTCATCTAATCTTTGACCTGCAATAATTCCCATCTCAATCATAAAAATTACAATGGCTCCAGTAAACATTTCATCAAATACAATTCTAATTGAACTGAATCCTTCTTCTCCTATGATATAACCAATAACTATACTTCCCAAAAGAATAACAATTGCCTTGCCAGTTATTGATTCATGCAATACTCGAGACAGTTTCGTTTTTGTTTCTTGTAGACCAATGTCAATTTCTGAATTGTCTTTAGAGAAAGATTGTTTTTTCTGACGAATTTGTTTTGATACAGCCATGTTTGTCAAAAAGATTGCAAGAATGAAAGCAACAGGTTCCAGAACAGCTAAAATGGCTGCAAGATATCCTTCAGATGTAACGCCTTGATTTTTAAGAAACGACAAACCAACTGAAAAGGTAACTGCACCCACTGCACCATATGTAGATGCTAATGCATACGAGTCAAAAATATTGAATTTTCCTAATCGTCGTAAAATCTGATAGTGATTCAATGTGAATATCAATGACAAACCAATGGCAACTAACATCGGGATCAACATGTTTTCAAATCCAGTATTTCTCATCTCTATTCCACCATGAAGTCCAATTGCAGCAAGAAGATAGATTGGCAAAAATTCAGAAATTGCTTCAGGAATTTTCAAATCAGATTTTATTCGGGCAGCAATAATTCCAAAGAGAAAGAAAAGGATTATCGGAGTAAGCAGATTTGATGAGATTAATTGTAAAATATCCATTTGAATATTTCAAAAAATTTTTGCGGAAATAAAAATGAAGACATTATTGAAAATCAAACAAACAAGTGAATCAGAAAAGTAAATCCGATTCCCATTGCAGCAGCCCCAGGAATAGTAATTACCCATGAAAATACAATTTGTCTGCTAACTTTCCATCGAACTGCACGTTTTCTTCTGGCAGCACCTGAACCCATTATAGTTCCAGTAATTGCGTGTGTTGTACTAGCAGGAATTCCAAATATTGCAAATATTGCAAGCATCAATCCACCACCGGTTTCTGCTGCAAATCCTTGGTATGGCCTTAGCTTGGTAATTTTGACACCCAATGTTTTGATGACTTTGTATCCACCAAAGAAAGTACCAAGCCCCATAGCACTTGCTGCAGCCAAGATTACCCATAGAGGCATATCAAGTTCAGGAATAAGTCCTGCTGAAAACAGAATCAAGACAATAATACCCATTGTTTTTTGTCCATCGTTTGCACCATGTGTCAGAGCAAACCATGCTGAAGAGATAATTTGTAATTTTCCAAAAGTTTTGTTTACTGGTCCAGGTTTTTTACTTGCAAAAACTGTAATTATCAATGTAGTTAGTAAAAGGCCAAAGATTATTCCACCAACGGGGGCGATAACAATTCCTGCAAAGACTTTGGTTAGACCGCCATAAACTAATTTTTCAAATCCTAATCCGGCTATACCTGCACCCATAATTCCGCCAACTAAAGAGTGGCTGTTTGAAATGGGCAATCCAAAATATGTACAGAGAGTACTCCATCCAATTGCTCCTGCCAATCCACCAACAATCATGTATACAGTAATGTCATCAGGGCTGACAATTCCTTTTGCAATAGTAGTTGCAACAGCAACGCCAAAAACAAAAGGTCCAATGAAATTCATTGCAGCAGATAGACCAACTGCATGTAATGGTTTTAGTACACGTGTTCCAATAACTGTAGCAACAGAATTTGCAGAATCATTAAATCCATTTACAAAATCAAAGATTAATGCAACTATAATTGCGCCTATTGCTATTTCTATCATTTAATCATCTCATGTGTATTTCAAAACAATATCTTCAATGACATCTGCAACATCAACACATCTGTCAGATGCAGTCTCCATTGTTTCATAGATATCTTTTAGTTTGATGATTTTGATTGCATCATTGGTCTCAAAGAGTTCTCGTATAGCTTCTCTGTACAAATCATCTACAGCGTGCTCAATGTCACTGGTATTTCTGCAATGCTCAATCATATCTTTTGGATTTTTGATTCTCTGTAATTTTGAAATCATATACTCTACTTCTTTTGTAGCCTTTACTAGTTCGTGGGCCATCTCCATAGTGTATGGTGGAGGAGTGGTTATTTTGTAGCTGTAAACCCTCGCTGCAATTCCATCCATAAAATCAATGACATCGTCAATTTTGGATGCAATTCTTTGCATGTCCTCACGATCCAGAGGCGTGATGAAGGTCTTGTTGAGTTCAGAGAAGATATCACGAGTTAAAACATCAGCTTCAGTTTCAAGTTCATGAATCTTTTTTGCTTGTTCAACATTACTAAGATCTTCGAATAAAACCACTACGGCCTCAGAGGTTTCAACTGCTTTTTTTGCTAAATCATCTAAAATTTTTAAGAGTTCTTTTTCATTGGATTTTATCCAAGATAACCATTGTCCCATAATTCATTGAATGAAAGTTTGAAGATAAGGTCAGTGAACATAAAACCTATTGTTCTATATAGTTAGAAGATCATCAAACAGATCACAATTTGATCGCATTACAGAAATGATGGAATAAAAAAGTTATTTCTGAACTGTGAAACCTGATCTCCATTGGTCAGTGTTTCTAAGATCAGAACTACTTTGAGTATTTGATTTTTCTACATTAAACATTGCATCATATGCAGGATTGTTTGGATGATATCCTTGGCATTCAAAGTCAAAAATATTTTCTAGTGCGAATTTGTTTTTGACATAACCCTCCTCAGTATTTGCATCTGTGGCAACGACATAATCAGTTGCTCTGCAATTTACAAAGTTAAAGCCACGAATTACTTCATCACCAGAAGTTATACTGATGTCAATATCAGCCAGGTTTTTGTTTGAAGTTCCAGCAACACCTTGAATTTTACGATTTTCATCTACAAAATTGTATAGCATTGGATAATCTCCAACAATTCCACGCAACTCCAGTGTAGGATAAGTAGCCTTACGAGTAATTGTTTCATCTCCTGTATCTTCAGTTGTAGTTAGGACAGGACTTTGTTTGAACATAGAAAATTCAATTTTTTCTACACCCTTATCTGTGGTAAATGTTGCAATTGCATTCAAGCCTTTGTCTGTATTTTGAATTGGTTCTACATATTCATTTGAGATTGAAGGTGCTTTCCATACAGGAAGATCACCTCTTAGTGCGTCAAAGTTTTGATTGATACCGCTCATTCCAGAACATGTAAAAGTCAATTGTTGAACTAGAACAAAACCACTTTTTCCAGTAAATCCTTCTTCCTTGTCTGCTTGAGTTGTGATTTGAGCATCAGATATGCGACAACTCGTAAAATCCAATCCTCTTGGTGTAGATGTTCCATTTGTAAATTCTACTAGTGCATCAAAGTCAATGTTTGAAGCAGTTGAAAGTCCAGATACTTGTCTTGATTTATCAATTGCCTGATACAATAACGGATAATACTCCAAAACACCCTCTACTTGAAATTCAGCTACAACGTTATCATTTGATTCCGCATAGCCTGAAAGCAGATTGAATACAGGAAATTCAATTTTTTCTGCACCATTTTCAAACATCAAGGTTACTGCAGTTTTCATATTATTGGCAAATGTAAATCCAGATTCACCAAAATCAGTAAAAGAACTATTTTTAGTTATTTCAAGATCACTGTCAAAGTTTAATCCACTGCATACAAAGTCTATCTTATCTACAATAGCAAATCCAACTTCTTTGAAATAGCTCTCATAATCATTTGAATCAAGCGTCTCAACTTGATAGTTGTCAACTCTGCAAGTGTTGTAATCCAGAAACAGTATTGATTCACCGTTTTTTACAAAATCTACATCCACATCAAAAAGTTTTAGTTGATAGTCATAAGCATCATTAGAAGATCTATACTTGTATGCCTCATCCATTGCTTTATGCAATAATGGAGAATTAGCAACAGTTCCTTCTACGGAAAACGATGTACCAGAGTTATCTGCAAAGTTTTCACCCATTTCAAATACAGGAAACTCGTATGTTTCAACTCCATCTCTAAATGTAAATGTTAGAACAGGAGTTATATCTTCAACCATATTATAACCCCCATTTTCTTCAGCAGATACATTTGATGTTCCAAAAGATACTAGTGTGAATAATGCAACAATACTAAATGTTGCAATGTTTTTTGCGTTCATGTAAGTCATTAAAATTTAAAATGAATTTTTGTACTATAAGCTATGACATGGTTTTCTATTTATGAAACAGGATTCTAGAGTAACCCTAGTAATTCTATATAGAAGAGTTACTCTTCACATGAGATTAGCAAATCTTTTTCTGAATCAGCATAACATCTATCAGAATTTTCACCACCATCAAGTACATCAGAACCAGAATTGGCATATAACACATCCATTCCTACTTGGCCTCTGATAATGTCATTACCGGAATTGCCCTTTATAGTGTCATTGCCTTCACCACCAGAGATAATATCATCACCATGACCGCCAAAAATACAGTCATCTCCTAATCCACCATAAATAAGATCATTTCCTTCCAATCCAAAAATCAAGTCATCACCATCAGTGCCTGAAATAACATCATCCCCAGAAGTTCCCTCTATGAGATTATAATCAGAGTGATTGTTTCCGCATGTATTTACAGTAATTCGCTGATATGCACTTGAACTATGTCCAGCATTATCAAAAGCTATCCAAACCAGATTTGTTATCCCAGGTTTGAATGCATCAGGAGCATTGTTAATTATGATTTTGATTCCACTTTCATCAGTAGCCGTGGCAGCTCCAGTAAATACAGAAGTTAGGAAATCTTCGGCCTCTACAACAATCGAGTCAGGAGCAATAACCACAGGTTTTGTTTGATCTTCAGGTAAAGGTCTTACTTCGGCAGGGACGACATAGTATGATTCTGCAGGTTGTTCAAAAAATTCTGTTTCAAATAATTGAATCGAATGCGTTGGAGAATCAATTACTAGTAGTTCGCCATTAATTCCGATTGCAATATCAGAAATATTCTCAAACGAATCAGGGTAAGGTCCATTTTGATCAGCTAGACTTAATTTCAAACTAGAGTTTTGAGACAAGTGCAAAATCCTATCATTGGCAGAGTTTACAACGAATAGATCACCTAAAGGATCAACAGTTATTGCCTCAGGGGAAAAGACATAGTTTGAAGAATAGAAAGGAAATGATTGTATAAACTTGCCATCAGAGTTGAATTTTTCGATTTTATTATTTCCTTTATCAGTGACATAGAGATTTCCGTTTTCATCAGAATCAATTCCAATGACATTTAGAAATTGTCCAGGGCCTAAACCACTAGAACCAAATGATGAAACAAATTCGCCATCAGTAGAAAATATTTGAATTCTTTGATTGCCTGTATCTACCACATATACAAGATCATTGTTTACAGTAATTCCATTAGGATAGAAAAATTGTCCCTCAGCAGTTCCTTTATTACCCCAAGTGTGAATGAACTCCCCGTCCAAGGAAAATTTTTGTACACGGTTAAGATCACGGTCTGCAACAAAAATAGAATCAGAATTTACTGCAATTCCAGAAGGATTGTAAAAATCACCTAATTGTTTTCCGCTATTTCCCCAATGGGTCAAATATTCACCAGTGCTTGAAAATTTCTGAATTCTCTTGTTACCAAAATCAGTGACATAAATACTTCCATCATCACCTACTGCAACAAATTGAGGATGTGCAAAATGGCTAGGCTCTGTAGGACCATGCTCACCCCATTTGTGCAACAAATCATAATCCCCAGATCCAAATGATGTTTGGGCAAATGAACTAGATAACAAAATTGCAGAAATTGTGATAATTGAAAAAGATAGTTTCAATAGTTAATCATGGCAAAATTTGAGAAACATAACCAAAGTTAGCTAATGTTACAATTATTGTCAATTTTTATCAAAACGGCTTGTTCACTTCACGTGTGAACACATAGCTTGCCAATGCTACCATGACAAGCACAAAGGCTATCAATATTCCGAGGCTCAAAATTATCGGGATGCCGCCTTCAGAGACTCCGGTCATCAATTCTCTAACAAGTAAAACAGTGTAAGTAACTGGATTTAGTTTGGCAATTACTGCAAGCCAATCAGGGAGTAACTCCAATGGGAACAAAGCAGGGCTTAGCATGAATAGAGGCATTCCAAGAAAGTTGATCATCCCCCAAAAAGTCTCTTGAGACTTTGCAGTAGCTGCAATCATTACAGAGATCCCAGAGAACCCTAGTGAAAATAAAATTACGATTGCCATAATTGGTGCAATCATGATTGGATTAGGAAAACTGACACCGATTGCTAAAGCAATTCCCAATATCAAACTAGCTTGCAATGCAGCAATCAAAGAGATAGCTGCCATTTTCCCTAAGGCAATTGCAGAACGAGAGATTGGTGAAGACAATGCCTTATTCATAAAACCATATCTCCTATCCCACAAAGTATTCACACCGCCAAAGATACTTGTAAAAATTGCAGTAAGAATAATGACCCCAGGGGCCATAAATTCAATGTATTCACCCTCAAATCCAACTGATTGAATTAGAGGTTGAGTTCCAGAGAAAGTATTTCCAATAACTATAATCCAAATTGCAGGTTGAATTAATCTAATTAGAACCCCGCTACGAGATTTTTTGTATCTTTTTAGCTCTCTCCAAAAAATTGTATATGTATCATATAGCAAAGTGTTCATGCACGTAACCTCTTCATTTTTGCATGTTCACGTTTTCTATTAAATCCAGAATCATCATCTTTGATCTCATGCCCAGTGTATGAAATGAAAACATCATCAAGAGTGGGTTGTGTTAAGGAGATTGATTTAATTTTGATTTGAAGCTCAGAGGAGATTTGAAAAATTTTTGGTATTACCTCAGTTCCATGGGATGCAAAAAGAGTAAGTTTAGTTCCATCATCATTTATTTTCTTTACAAATTCAATTTTTCTAATCTCAGACAAAAAAGAATCATGATTTTTGCCCTCATCAATTACAATTGAAATAACCTCATTACCCATTGCGTTTTTCATATTTTCAGGAGAGTCTATTACCTGAATTTTACCACCGTCAATAATTCCAACTCGATCACACAGTTGGTCTGCTTCCTCCATATAGTGAGTTGAGACAAAAATAGTCATATCAAATTCAGTATGAATTTTCTTGATATATTCCCAAATTTTCCTACGAGTTTGAATGTCTAATCCAACTGTAGGCTCATCAAGAAACAAGACTTTGGGTCGATGTAGTAACCCTCCTGCAATATCTAGTCTTTTTCTCATACCTCCAGAATAAGTCACTACAGCTTGATCTTGTTTGTCAACGAGTTCAATTAATTCTAAAACATCATCAATTCTTTTGTTGATTTCATTTTTTGGGATATGATTTAGCTTTGCTTGCAATAGTAAATTTTCTCTACCTGTTAGATACTCATCAACTGTCGATTCTTGTTGAACGTATCCGATATTTTCTCTAACTTTTTTGGGATTTTTTGTTACGTCAAATCCAGAAATTATAGCTTCACCAGATGTTGGTTTTAGCAGAGTCGTTAAAATCATCATTGTAGTACTTTTACCAGCACCATTAGGCCCCAAGAAACCAAAGATTTCTCCTTTTTCAACTGAAAATGAAATATCGTTTACTGCAACTACATCTCCAAATGATTTTGTGAGCGATTTTGTCTCTATGGAGTACAATAAATTGATCGCGGACCTCAATTATAAATTGCTAAGTATTGATTTAATCGATCCTCATAAAAAATTTAAAGACCAAATTAATACATCAGGACATGAAAGGATTATGTCAAAAATGTCACTCATCAAATGTAGATGTAATGATTCGAGAAGGAATTCCAGTCTGCGAAGTATGTACTAAGAAAGCAGAGTAATCAAAAAAGACTATTTTGAAAAAAGAAGTTTAAAGAATCATTCAAGAGATTTGAATTCTTCTTTAGTCATTCTCAGAATGACTTTTTCTCCAACTCCCCAAATTTCAGATTTGGATAGGATTTTAGAATGCATCAAACCATCAGATACTTCAATTGATTCTAATTCATTGGTATCAGGATTTCTATGTAGTCGTTTTACCTTACCAATTTTATGTCGATCAATATCAGTTACTGGGATCCCAGTTCTCACAGGAGGCCTGCTAAGAAGCAATGTTTCCTCAGAAAACTTGTCAATGTAATCTTCAGACAGAAAAAAGTCTTTGTTAAATCCTTGGTGGATGGTTACGCCAGATACGGCAAGTGTGTCTTGGTTAATGTGAATGTGTTTGACTTTACCGTATTCAATTCCCTCTCTATCGATTACTTTTTTTCCAGTAAAGGTATCTGCTGTGGCTATATTCGTAGGCATTCCTTCTAATTTTACTGACATGTGTGTGAATCCTAGGATTTGCTTATCACACCGAATATCAGAAATTTCTATCAATGGGGTTAAATTACTTGACTGCAAAAAATCACGCATGGAAATTAAAGAAAAATTGTTTCGTCCAATCCTTATCACAAAGGGGCGAAAAACAAGCAGAGAGCACAGAGTTATGCTTCGAGCAGTCAATCATAACGGAAAAATTTACTTTTCAAGACACAGGCCAGATGGAGACTGGTTTCAAAATGCATTGGTAAATCCACTAGTGAAAATCCAATACAATAACAGTATGCTCATAGGAAATGCAAAACTAGTTACAGATGAAAAACTAAACGAGGAAATTTCTAATCTAAAGTATCCCGGAGAAGAGAGATCTAAAGAAAAAAGAGTTGCAATAGAAATCACATTACAAGCTAACTAGATTTTCTAAATTTCCAGAAATAATAAACTGTTAGTCCGCCCAAAATTATAGTAATTATCAGAAAAGGTAAAAACAGTTCAGAACTTACAGATATTTCTGAATCAACTATAGTTTCTGCAACATCTAGACCACGTTGAGATAATTCTTGAGATTCAGATTCTGCAACCATTGGTGCAGATGCAGGTAGTGAACGTACAGATTCATCAATGGGTGCAGACTGCATATTATCGACATATTCTTCAATAGGGAATTCTCCGTCTGAAGAATCATCAAATATTGTTTTGTTTTGGAATTGAGACAATGAGAATAATCCTGAAAGACCAGTTGCAATACCTAATCCTGCAACTTTGTAAATATGACGAAATGAACGAACAAGTAATTTACTTTCCTTAGTTTTTTCTGAGAGTTTTGGGGGAACAATCACAATGCTAAATTTTGTAGCAGTGTAAATTTTCATGTCTTGGGATTTTGAGTTTTTCTCAATTTTGGATATTTTAACAATTCCTAAATCCTGAAGTTTGATCAAATGATATTTTACTAGCTGTAGAGAAATTCCGGTTTTTTGAGCAATTTGTGTTGCAGTTAATTCTTCATTAAACAGCAATTGTAAGATTTCACGACTAGAATCGTTTGTAAATAACTCACCAAATAACTTTATTTTTTCATCATCAGTTGCAAGAATCTTAATTTTTTCAGTAAATTCATCATTTTCATCAATCATTAGAAATGATAGTGGAAACCCAGTTTATGTAAGTTGTTTGGTAAAATTGAAATTTCACTAATCCTTTTATCTCAAACTATCAAGTAATAGTAATCGCTAAATTCGATGATTAAAGAAGAAAGAGAAAATGAACCCAAAAACAATAATTCCAATCACAGTAATCATTTCAGTAATAGTTACGGCAGGAATAATGTATACGGTAGGTTTTGAGCAGCAACCACAAATTGTGCAAACTTCAGAACCAGAAATCATCTATGTCGATAAATCAGTGTCAGGGTATCTCAAAGGAACAAATGAAATAAAGAAGATATCATCACAGCAAGAACTACAAAACATTCTGGAAGCATCCTCATCATTTGACGGAGGCTTTGATCCCAGAATACTCAGAAATTTTGCAGATGATGCAGTCATGATGGAATCTTCTGAAACCACAGGAATGCCAGTTCCTTCAGTAGAACCAATGCCTGCGGATGGAGCATCTAACAAAGTTTCAGGAGGAACTGACTATTCAACAACTAATGTACAAGTTGCAAATGTAGATGAGCCAGATTATCTCAAAAACGATTCAAAGTATGTATACATTGTATCACAAAACAAACTTTCAATAATTGA
Source organism: Candidatus Nitrosopumilus sediminis (assembly GCF_000299395.1). NCBI lineage: Archaea > Thermoproteati > Nitrososphaerota > Nitrososphaeria > Nitrosopumilales > Nitrosopumilaceae > Nitrosopumilus > Candidatus Nitrosopumilus sediminis. Next base: position 401,693 of record NC_018656.1, on the reverse strand, counting down.
TGCATATCCTGCAGAATCTGCAAAATTAGTTCTCAAAATTGCCCTTGACATTGAATCGCAACATATCGAAAACATGTTCCTCAACGAGGACAGACTAGTCATATTTTACAATGGACAAAGCGATGAGGAGATCATACCACAGTTTGACTTTATTCCAAGACGTTCTTACAGTTCTGTTACTCATGCGCTAATTGTAGATGTATCAGATAAAGAGAAACCAACTATTCTCAAAGACTATTCGATTGATGGTCACTTTAGAGATGCAAGAATGATTGGAGACTATGCATACTTTGTAACAAACAGCAATGTAGACTACCAATATCCAAGATTGCCAATAATCATGGAGGATTCAGTAAGAATCATGACTCCAGAAGCATTCTACTTTGATAACGTAGAGCAATTTTCAAACTTTAACACATTAACTGCAATTAACATTTTTGATGACACAATAAATTCAGAAACTTTCCTTATGGGATATACGGGAGCATTTTATGTTTCAAAAGACAACTTTTACTTGACTTATCAGCAAAACATGCCATATGGATTTTATGAAAATTCATCAAGAGATAGATTCTTTGATGTAGTTGTACCATTGTTACCAAAAGAAATCCAAGATGAAATTAAAAATATTAAAAATTCAGAATGGGAGAATTCATCTGCACAATGGAATGCAATATCAGAATTAATGCAAAAATCATACAATGAAATGGACAAAAAAGACAAGGAAGTGTTATTTGAAAAAATTAGGAATGCCTTGAACGAATATGATAGAAAAATTCAAGAAGAGACTAGAAAAACAATAATTCACAAAATATCAATTGATGAAGATAAAATAGAATATGTTGCAAAGGGCACAGTTCCAGGCAGATTACTGAACCAGTTCTCCATGGATGAGAATGGGGATAGATTCAGAGTTGCAACTACTAGTGAAATTTACACTCAATACGAAGGAACAGTTAGATCAAATGCAGTCTACGTGTTAAATGAGAACTTGGAGATCGTAGGTGAATTAGAAGAGATTGCACCTGATGAAAGTATCTTTTCTGCAAGATTCATGGGAGACAGACTGTATTTGGTGACTTTCCAGCAAATTGACCCATTCTTTGTGATTGATTTGTCATCAGACACTCCAAAAATTCTAGGAGAGTTGAAGATTCCAGGATTTTCTAACTATTTGCATCCATATGATGAGGAGCATGTTATTGGCGTAGGTAGGGATACCAAAGAAATTGATAACGGAAGGGTTCAGCAATTAGGAATCAAAATAGCATTGTTCAATGTAGCAGATGTGGATAATCCAAAAGTTGCAGACGATATCATAATTGGTGATAGTTCAACTCAGTCTGAAGCGCTATACAACCATAAGGCATTTTTCTTTGACAAATCAAGAGGAGTGTTATCAATTCCAGTTAGCGGAGATATCAAAAGTCTGAAAGAGAGTTCAGATAAGATGTTTGCACCAGAATATAATCGCTGGAGTGGGTTCTATGTATTTGATTTGGATAAATCAAATGGATTTGAACTCAAAGGGACTGTAACTCATTCAGATGACAGTTCACGATATTATGGAATGAATTATGCTAGGACATTTTACATCGATGATGTGTTGTATACTGCATCAAATGACTATCTAAAAATGAATTCATTTGATGAATTAAAAGAGATAAACTCAATCAAGTTTGAAAATACTGGAAAATTCATAGAATACCTAGATGAGGAAATAATACGTTAAACTATACCAAGTGAACTATTGTCGTGTGTCCTCTTCTATCAATTTCAACATCATTTTCAACTTCACTGATTGTTACAGTAAATGAAATCACATCACGAGGTTTAGCATTTTCTGCATAAAGTTTCAAGTTAAGATCAAGCATGTCAAATTCTGAAGTAGGTAAATTAGACTCATCTAAATATGCGTTACAAGTAGATTCAATTCTAAATCTGTCATCTTTAAAGTGGAACCCAAGCTTTGTTTTTCTTCCATCTCTTCCAGTTGCCTTTACGTTAACATTAATAATTCCAGGTTTTGTTTCAGTATAGCTTGATTTGTGATTTATGAATACCCCAATATTAAATGGCTTACCAGCTGTGGATTCTGCCATCTTTTGGATTCCATCATTCATCACAACATCTACTGCTTTGATTGATTGAGCAACTTTTGCAATCCATTCATTTGTTCTAGCAATGGTAGCACGAATACCAGCACGTCTTCGTTTATCTTCATCTTCGGGTAATTTGTAATAATCAACCCAGGCTTCATAATCATGAGAGATATCTTCGATAAAATCAATGCATGTTCGCTTGTAGTCATCAACATTATCAGTTCTCAGTGAAGCATCATCGGTTCTCAGACCATCAAAATCCATAGGCATTGCCATATTCTAAACTAGATGAAGTTCTAAAAAAACCAATCCTGACTAGAATTAATGATTATAATAGGAATTTTTCAAAGGGTAATTATGATATTTTCAGAATTAGTTGCAGACTTGCAAATGGAGTTAAAAAAAGATCTAGCACAAATTAGATTCCTTTTAAAGAAAAATCCAGCATTGGCATATGCAAGGATTGTAGAGATCGGAAAAGAAGTTGGAAAAACATACAATATCAAATTAATTGTAAATTTTCCAAAACAAGGCAAGATAGAAGAATTTGAGATGTATGGGAAAAGGGATTTGAGTTTAATTATAGACTATGACAGAAAGAGATTTCCCATAAAAAGAGAAATTATCAAACAAAAAGCATTAGAAATGTTAGGAGATGTTAAAACAGAAGATGCCTACATGTATGAGAATAAAGAAGGAGTAAGAGTATTCACAGATGATTGGAAAATTGATATCTTACCGCATTCAGTTCACATATGGACTGAATTCAATGAGAAAGTAACAGCATTTTGTAATTGGTTAATGGAAAATGCATATGAGATGAAAAAGAAAGAATAATTTTAAAAAAATTAAAGACTTTCTAGTTCTTCAAGTAATGATTGGGCCTCTGTGTTTTTTGGTTCAAGTTTTATTATACGTCTACAGCAATCAATTGCTTCTTCCTTTTGTTCTAAAGCCAAATGAACATTAGTTTTCAGAGTTAAATTTTCTACGTCGTCATTATCTAATTCAAAGGCTTTTTGAAAGTAAGGTAATGCTCTTTTAAAGTCATCAACAATCAAGAATACACTGCCCATGATAAACATAAAATCATGATCATCAGAATAATCAGATTCTAGATTAGTTCCAAATGCTACGGCCTCATCGTACTCTCCATCTCGTAGTAGTTTTTTGAGATGTCGTTTAGGATGTTTGAAAAGACCAACCATAATGTTTCAGAGTTTTTAACAGATAATCACAATTTGAATGTAGATGAATCTAAGAAGATATTTTTATGATTCCCTCTTTAATTAGGAATTGAATACCTTGGACAAAGGAATTGTCATCTATTGAGCCATCAGCCCACCATCCAGCATTGTTCTTAATCCATGATGGGATTTCATTACTTCCACCAGAGCCTTGAGTGGTTGGAGGGATCTTCATGATTCCCTCTTTAATTAGGAATTGAATACCTTGGACAAAGGAATTGTCATCTATTGAGCCATCAGCCCACCATCCAGCATTGTTCTTAATCCATGATGGGATTTCTTGTGTTTTAACAGGTTCAGGAATAGAACCATCAGGAGCATAAATCTTGACAGGGATTTTTAGATAATCAGATGCAATATTTGGGACAATACCTTCACGGGCTAATCCATAAACCCAAACCACATAATTTGCAGTACCAGGTTCCTCGTTAACAATCATATCAAGGATATATTGTCCTGATGGAGAATAGAGATAGTTTCTACCCTCTTCTTGTGCAATTGATCTAAGAGGTTTCAAATTATTGTCAACTACTAGGAAATCGAATTGAACTTGATTCAAAAATTCAGTGTCATCGTATTTACTGATAAATTTGATTAGCCATTGCATTTCACATCCCTTGACGGGATCCTCAGGACCATAGAAAATATGAATTTGGTAATCAAAGTTGTTGGTTGGTTTTTTGACGCTAACTTCCTTTTCAAAATCAGTATCACATCCAGCAGCTAGAAATTGGTCTGCAGAAGATGTGTATTGTGCAATTGGAGATGTTTGTACATTTTCTTTGTAATCTAATAATGCAAATTCGTATTCGGTTGGAGGAATTCCTTCTGAGACGTGTGTGAATGTTTTAGCTTTTATCGGAAATGGGAAATCATCTACAATCCAAACTTTGCTTGTGACACCACCAGTTTTCCATCCAACTTGAACAGTTTCCCAAGTTCCAGCAGGAACAGTAATTGTTTCAATTTTCATTGGAACTACTTGTTCACCACCAATGTTTCCAATTTTTCCCCAAGATGTTGCAGAGAATTTTTTTGGTCCTTTTCCACCGGAGCTGTCATCAGACGTTGCAAATGCAGATAGCCATACAATAGAGGATTTGAATGCTCCACGATAAAGACCCAATTCAGGACTACCGCCAGTTGGTTCTGGTGCAATTTTTCCAAGTTCCATCTCACCAACAATTGTCTTTTTTCCATCAAAAACTGCAACTTCAGCTAGCCATTTAGTCTCGCTTCCAACTTGCTTGTCACCTTTGATCCACAAATCCATTTCAAAATTAGTACACTCTTTGTAATCTACATGACACATTGAATAGGAAAAGAAATCACCTTGTTTGAGACCTTCACCAGCATACCAAGAACTGCCATCAGGAATTGAATCAGATGAGACTCCTCCAGATTGAAACTGTGCAAAAGCAGATGGAGCTGCTAATGAACCGAAAAGCAGTGCAGAAATTGCAGTAAATAGTAATAATGATCCTTTCAAATCTGAACAAAATTGGCAAAACGGATAGTTAAACGTTTTTCAAATATGTGAATAATGTGGGAGGAGTAGAAAAAATCTATTCAAATAAGCAAATATAGAGGCACAAATACAAGAATTCCAGAAATGTGCGAATGTTCCAAAGTACACTTGTTTGAAGTAGAATTCAAACTAGATGGAATGACAGTAGTTCCTACTCATAAGAACTGTGGATTTGCACTAGATGAAAAACAAGCCGACAAGTTCCAAAAAGAATTAGTAAAATCTTGGGGCTTTGAGGATGAAGAAGAATAATCAAAAAATAAAAAGTTAGTATTGGAACTAATCCAATTACATATCTTTAGTTGCTTCTTTACAAACGTCTGTATTACATTTGCAATCAGAACTGCATATGCAATGACCTTGCATTGCACAATCACATGAGTAATCTGGATCGCCGCTGTCAGCTTCGCATCCACATGCTTGATCTACCATGGTAAACTAGTAAATTTACTTATTTTAAAAGGTTAGTACATCCAGATAGAATTTTACGCACTTGTGAGAATCTCAAGGATTTCATTGCAAGACTTTTGCACTAGTTCTGATTGTTGTTTAAGGAGAAGAGAATCAACCTCAACATCAAATGCGACTTTGAGAATATGAATAAGGTCTTGTTCTCGATTTAGGGAATCCTTGATTTTAACATAGTTTTCTTTGTTCACATATCCCAGATAAAAATAACAATCTGAAAGCATGGAATTTTTCACAAAAAAATCATGTTTTTGTCGAATGATCTCAAAGCGATTATTTTTTTCAATAAAATCAGAAAACCCTATTGTCGATTTGAGCATACGCTCAAGCAATGTAGGAGTGGCTCGCTCAATCCCAACTGTCTGAGTTACAACAGAGATATGTTCATTGACAGCATTTTTTCCTAATTTTCGAAGCGAGTCTAACATATGAGACGGGCTTGAACGTTGGCAATTGATTGCAGAAATTGCATTAGCCAGATAGTAAGATGCACACTTTTGCCAGCATGCTGCAAACACATCAGATGATTCGATGGATTCTTTAGTTTTTTGACAGCAGAATTGGGATTCTATGAGACAGTTTTTTGCAAAATCAGAAAATAAAGAGACATGTTTTTTACGAATTTTAGCAAGCATCATTCTCAGTTCCCAAGATTCATCATGAATGATTTTCATTTGATCATATTGGAGTAGTTTATCGGACTGAGTTTCAGACAGAGATGCATGGTGTAAAGTCACAAAGTCTCCAGAATATTTGATAATTTGATCTGATTCTGATTTCTCATCAAAAACAAAGATATCATAATCACAAGAATCAAAAGACAGATCAGAGATTCTGCATCCCCCAAGTCCTACAGGATATTCAGATAATCCATGTTCATCAATGAATTTTGGGATGTCCATGAGAAAGATAGCGATGATTTTTCTATAAAGGAATCAACTCACAAAGTTTTACAAATTCATGCAAAGTCAAAACATTTCCTTTAAATTAAGATTGGATTTGTTTTTTATCAAGCTCCTATAGTGTAGTCCGGTTAAGCATTTTGGCTTCTCAAGCCAAAGACTCGGGTTCAAATCCCGATGGGAGCATTATATCTCTAGTTCAATACCACGCCAGCATATATGAAATGTCAAAACCTAAGATTTCAAGAAAGCGAGTAATTTAAAAATTTCAAAGATAATAATATAAGATATTGATTATTAGAAACGCAACAGAGAAAGATATTCCGTCAATTTTAGAACTTCTCTATGAGCTTGGCAGACCAGAGCCAATTGATAAAAAGGAGATCATAGTATTCAAAAACAAAATCAAAGATTATTTTTCAGACCCAACAAAACTAATTCTGGTTGCAGAGATAGATTCAGAGATCGTAGGACTTGTAAGCATTATATTTCTTAGAAGATTAAATCATGCAAAATTTGAGATGTATGTTCCAGAACTAATTGTAAAAAAGAAGCATCGGTTTACAGGAGTAGGTAAAAAATTAATCGCAAAGTGCATTAGCATAGGCAAGGAAGAAAATTGCTACAGAATACGTCTAGAATCAGGTAATCAGAGAAAAGAATCTCACAAGTTCTACAAAGGTCTTGGTTTTGAGCAATCAGGACTGTCATTTAGCAAGAATTTGTTAGGAAACAAGATAGAAATCAATGAAATGTGATCTTCAAAAGGAATTATGATTTCAGGCCATGGATCATTTGTGAAATGAAAAGATGAAGGTATTCGATGCGAGTATAGATTTTAACCAATTAGGAAAAGATTTTTGGATGAATTGGATTTGGATCTTAAAGCATTCAAGAATCAAGAGCGAACAAAACTCCATACCAAATCAGAATCTTTGAAGAGATAAATTATTTCTTTAAATATCAAAATCACAGCGGGTTACCATTGAGTCTTAGAGAAATTGAATTAAAAGAAGAATATCGTTCAGACAGAGATGACATTGTTACAGAATTTTTCTTTCCTTGTCTTAGCAATTGTATAGAATATGACAGATGTGTGGATTTGTTATCCATTGAGAGTTTAGCCACAATTTCCATGGCATTTGAGAATTTTTCTGGAGGTAAAGCAAAGTTGAGAATGATCACAGGTCACAGATTTAGAACCAGAGACCTAACCCTATTTACAAAACTCTTTTCTGAAAAATTTACAAAGTCATTTGAAGGAAAACTCATCAGAGATACAAAAATTCAAAAACTCCAAGACATTGTAGATAATGGTCAGATAGAGCTGAAGATTGCCATTCCAAATTCAGAGCAAGTTGCAAATTCTTTCTCAGAAAGAATCGGCATATTCAGAGACGAATATGATCAAATAGTTGCATTTACTGGAACGTCCAGAGAATCATTTTCTACTCAAACCAGAGATTTTGAATCAGTTGATGTTTTTACATCATGGAATGATAAATCAAGAGTTGAAAGAAAGATGAAAGATTTTGAAGATCTTTGGGAAAACAAAACAAAATATGTGGAAGTGTATGATTTCATGGACGCAGAAGAAAATAGTCTTTTAAAATATTCATCAAATTGGATTTTACAAGATTAAAGTTGAAACGATTCTTCTAATCTAGATTTATTTTCGTAAAAATTCATTTTATTAATTTTATAATAAATCACTTCGCCTCTTCGCTCTATTACTGCAATGATTGGTTCTTTTCCCATTTGAGAAATCTCTTCAACTTTTTTTTGTAAAGTACCCATTTTTTCTTGTTGACCTTCATTGAGACCAAAGATGAGAAATTTTGCTCCTTTTTCACCATAGTGACCTCGCTCATAAACTCTAAAATCAGAACCAAACCCAAATCCGTCCTTTACAACATACCCGCGATTTCGTAAATCTCGATATATCAAAAACTTGGTGAGAATTTCAGAATCATCAATTTGGCATAGGTTCATAAAAAAATCAAAATCAATTTGCTTTTTGTTTTTCTTTAAAATCAGTCTTTTTGTATATAACAGATAAAGAGTTTCAAATGATTTGAGGAATAATTTTTCATTTTCAATTTCTCCAAATCCCTTCAAGCCTAATTCATGGATCATGTTCTTATCAGAGATGCATGTTTGATCTGAAATTAATTCTCCTTTTACTAATGGGGCATCTTCCATTATGAAGTGAAAATCAATGGATTTCCATATAAGCATTGGAGAATATGAGCAGCATCCTGCTAACCGTTAAAATATGGGCATTTTGGCTTGAGTGTATCATGCATGGTGCTAATTACAGAGATGGGGCGGGACAAGTCTTTACAAGAAAAGAGTACATCAAAGGTAAGCCACAAATAAAAATTGCAAAATTTCAAGGTGGTAAAAGAGGCACATACCAATATTGTGTTCAACTATTACTAAATGAGAAAATCCAAATTAGACATATGGCTATCGAATCCACAAGATTAGCAGCAAACAAAACTCTAGAAAAAACAACTGGTGAATCCGGTTATTATTCAAGACTCAGAATTTATCCACATAATCTTCTTAGAGAGAACAAACAGATTGCAACTGCAGGTGCAGATAGGGTTTCAGAAGGAATGAGAAGATCGTGGGGTAAAGCAGTCAGTTTAGGTGCAAGAGTAAAACAAGGTCAATGCATCATGGAACTATATGTTAACGGTGAAGCACATTTAGAAGCAGCAAAAAAAGCACTTCACGGCTCATGTGTAAAACTTCCAGGAACACCACTAATCAAAGTAGTTGAATGGAATAAATTATCACCATAAATTTTTAAAATCAGATTTCTTGTTTTTTACAAATTCTAAAAATTCTTCAAATTCTTTTGGCGAAGGATCTCTATTAAGGATTCTTTTGGACTGATAATAAAATGTGTTATAGAGTCGACCCACAATAATACCCATAGCAAATGATTCGGAACCATCAATGGAAGATAATGATTTGATCAGTTGTTTAATTTCATCCTTGTTTGAAATAGAATCCTGAATTTTTTGCTCTATTTTCTTTAGAAGAGTTTCATCCACAATACATCTTGGTTGAAATAGTTAAAAACAGTTTAATATCCAAATTCAGCCTTGTGGGTTGTTGCAGTTATAGTACAGTCTGGTTAGTACTCGTGCTTGCCAAGTACGTGACCCGGGTTCAAATCCCGGTAACTGCACCACTTTTCATTGATTCTTTGGAACTAATGCATCTTTAATTATTTCAAGAGCATCTTGAGCTTTTTCTGGACGAGGTAATTGAATTGCCACAACATTGTCTTTCCCATAACGAGATTTTGGAGAAGATAATACCAGCATGGATATGTCTGCAAGAATTTCAAAAAATTTAAGATCAGTCTTTGCATTTACAAGAAACTTTTCAGAAATATTACCTATTGAAAAAGTTAAAACAATTTCAACAAAAACACTTCCTAATCCATCTTGAAAAATATTTAGATCTGTGTTAACAGAAAATGGTTGTCCTTCAATTTTAGCCCGTATTAGTTCATATTTTTTTTCTTCAATCAAGATGCAAGGGGTTTCCTTACCATCAAAATCAAAAGTGCTTATTCCTGGATGTATTTGATCCAAAAATCTCTTTAGTTCATCAGACATCTTTCTTCTCTATTGCAGGAATAATTTTATCACCTGCCTTTACCAAAAATGGAGAAATGAATGCAGTAATTATAGAAATGATACCAACTAGCGGGAATAAGAAAGCACTAACGGCACCAATATCTACTCCAACTTTGACGATGACAATGGAGAATTCTCCTCTAGGAGCAGCCAGTGTAAATGCTGAACGTAGTGCCTTACCACGTTTTTGTCTGAAAATTAGATTTCCAAGCATGTTGCCTCCAAACTTCATTCCAGTAGCAACTGCAATCAAAGCAATAGCTACAAAAATATAATTTTCAAGTTGTGAAACATCCATCAAAGCACCTACGGAAATAAAGAATATTGCAACAAACATGTCTTTGATTGGGCTTGATAGTAATTTTGCAACTTCAGCAGATTTAGATTCTGCAACCAAAACACCTGCCAAAAATGCTCCAATTGCTACAGATAACCCCACAATATTTGCTAATAATGCATAACCAAAGCAGACACCTAGAACGCTAAGAAGTAAGATTTCACGATGCTCTGCTGCTGCAACCCTATCAATCAAAGGTGGAATTATACGTGTTCCAATAGTAAAAGTACCTACAATTAGGCCAGTTGCAACCATCACAACTACTACTACAGACTCAATGGAGACAGAGCCAACTAGAGCAATTGACTGCAATGAGGAAATTAGAATAACTGCTATGACGTCCTCTACAATCAAAATACCAAGAACCAAAATTGATGATTCTTTTTTGATTTTTCCCATCTCTTCTAAAAGTTTTACAATAATTGCAGTACTGGATATAGACAATGCTGCTGCAATAAACAATGCATCCATGAATTCCAATCCAAGTGCACTAGCAGCATAAAACAAAACACCAAGCGTTGAAAATAATCCTATAGTCCCAACTCCAATAGCTACTCTGCCAATACTCTTGATTTTTGCATAAGGAAATTCAATGCCAATTACAAAAAGAAGCAAGATTACGCCAATTTCTGCAAACAAATTCAATGCTGAAATATCGGACAGAATTCCAACGCCTCCTATAACATCTGTTGAAGGTCCACCTGCAGGTAAAACCCAAGACCAAAATGGAGAAAGAGGTCCAAGTAGCATTCCAGCAAAAAGATATCCTATGATTAGAGGTTGTTTAATTTTAAAGAAAGCAAGAGTTACAACAGCACCAATAATCATAATGAATGCTAAATCAGTGACAAAAGTTGTATGAGGTAGTTCAGGAGTAATTTGCTCAATTAAACTAGACACTGTGTTGTTTAGAGAATGTTGAATTCCACTTGAATCAATTTGAAGTGGAATGTTTTGCATGTTATTTGTCAACAAATTTGTTTAAAAATGATTGCGGATTGTAAATTTGAAAATATTTCTTGAGAAATCTTAGGCTCACAACTATTCAAAATCTATAACCTCTTTATGCCCAAATATGATAAACGATATGCAGAGTGATGAGTAGGTCATCTGAATTAAATGAAGAGATATGACCTGGGGTATCTGACTGCATAATTGGTTACTTTGTAATCACCTCACTATTAATAGTACGGTACCATACCGTACTATATGATTCAATGTGAATATTGCCCACGAGGGTTTATTGAAACAGCAAATGGTTTGGCTGAAAAGACATTTCATGAATTACTTCATGAACCAGAAGTTGTAAACAAGTAACTCTTTACATTTTTTATTTTACACCCAACTTTTTTATTTCTAAATTTTTAATGGAATTTACATGGTTGCTAAAAGTACGAAGGTAAGTACATCTAAGACAAAAAAAACTACTAAAAAAGAGCCCAGTCCATCAGTCTTACTAAAAAAAGTAGCATCAGTTTCAGATTCTAACAAAGCATTACAGAAAGAGATCAAAGTCATGACAAAAATCTTTGGGGAAAATCAGAAAGTGTTAGTTTCAATGAAGGGGATGATCGACACATTAACCTCAACACTAGAACATATTCAAAAGCAATCAAAACAAATCAACATTATAGAAGATGATACTCAAAAACTATACGCGGGATTAAATCAAGTAAGAACACAATCAAATCTTGTAAGCAAGATCAATGATCAAACAGCAAAACTTGAACAAGAGATCAGTAGAATTTCAGAATTACAAAAATCATCAAAATCTCAAGAGCTATCACAACAAGTAGAGGAAAGTATGAATTCGATTAAAAACAATTCTCAAATGATTATTAAAATTGCTCAAAGAATTGACGAAGTAAGGGAAGATTTAAGAAAAGTTTCTGGAAAGACAGATTCATTTTTAGAAATTGGTTCGGAAATGGATAGTTTGAAAAATACTATAGAGGAAATATCAGGAAAGACTGCAAAATTAGATACAGGTTCACAAATTATTGATAGCCTCAAACAAGAATTCGGAAGAATTTCTGAAGGAATATCATCTAGTGCAAATCTTAATGCTGAATTAGATGCAATCAAAGTTACAATTGATGCCATATCAGCTAAAGCATCAAAGATTGATTCTCTTGGAGGGGTAATTGACGGTCTTAAACAACAATTTGATACCGTAGCATCAAAAGCAAATTCTTTGGACAATTTGAGCCTAGAGTCCATCAAAGATTTAGGAGGTAAAATTGATAAAATCGAGACTGAAATCAGTTCATTATCACAAAGAGCAGATTCAACAGCATTTGTTGGAGAAGGACTAAAATCAGTCCAGGAAGAATTTTCCAATTTCAAACAGAATGTATTTGATAAGACAAATAGCATTGAACAAAAAATCTCATCAGTTTCAGATACTCTAAAAAGACAAGACGAATCTACAATTGAATTTCACAAGAAATCCGAGAAACTCTTTGAAGAACTACAATCAGTCAAAGAGGTCACAAGTAAGGCATCTAGCGATTCATCAAAAGAGATGATGGCATTGTTGAAACTATCAGAGTATCAATCAAACATCAGAATGAATGCTGAATCAAAATATGGGGTTGCAAAGGATATAGAAAATATGGCATCACAAACTGCAGACATTGTAAACTTGTTTGATAGAGTTTCAATCGAATCTGGAGAAAAAATTCCATTACCACACGAAGTCAGACAGTGGGCAGTAAGTAAAATTTTAGATTGTGCAGATAAATGGGAAGTAAGATTTAGTGACGTATATTCAATTTTGACAAATGCAATTGGAAGAGACATGTTAAAACTTTCTTTCTTTTTAAGATAGCAATAATTCCAATTATTGCTGCAATCCAAATAGCACTAAACATCATGTTTGCAGGACTGACATACATGTATGGAGTGGCATCCATTATGTTGGTTTTTAATAATAGTGCTCTATCGTTAATGTCTAACATTCCTGTATGATATGCAGAATTGTCTTTTGAGAGAGAAGATATTTCATCAAGGCCGGCAAACATTGTATCTATATTGTTTTGAATTCGAATAAAGTTGGTTGATTCGGTGCCAAATATCCAAACAGGGTTTTTGGCAATGATTTTACCACTTTCATCAGTTGTTTCAGGAATATTCATCATCACTAAATCTAAATCAGATTGAATTGCAACCAAATGATCACGAATTACATCAGGATCAGAAGATGACACAATCCCATCAAGATTTCCTCGAATTCTATCTAAGGGGTAAATGTCAGTGTTATAACCAGAAATTGCCATGTATGCGCCAAAAACAATTATCCCAAGAATCCCAATCATTGCTAGTTTGTAAAGAGTGTCAGACATTGTTGTTTTACCACCAATATCCAAAGTTGTATTATTTGAAGTTAGTCGTGATTTTGCAGTTACTGCTATGATTCCCACGATTGCAATTGCAAACACCACCATTGCAATTGTACCAAATTCAGGCATTAGATAAGTTACTGCTCAGACACATAAAAATTCAGTGGAATTTCTGAGAACTAGTTTGTCTTTGAAAGGATCTCATTTGTTAAATCAACTTTTTTGAGTTGATCCTTCTTTCTTTTTAGCATAGCAAATATTCCAACAATTGATGCAATCCAAATAGCACTAAACATCATGTTTGCAGGACTGACATACATGTATGGAGTGGCATCCATTATGTTGATTTGAAGCAATGACGCCCTGTCATGAACATCCATCATTCCTGTATGATATGCAGGGTTATCTTTAGAAATTAAAGATACTTCATCAAGGCCGGCAAACATTGTATCTATATTGTTTTGAATTCGAATAAAGTTGGTGGATTCGGTGCCAAATATCCAAACAGGGTTTTTGGCAATGATTTTACCACTTTCATCAGTTGTTTCAGGTAGATTTACCATCAACAAATCTAAATCAGATTGAATTGCAACCAAATGATCACGAATTACATCAGGATCAGAAGAAGCCATAACTCCATCAAGATTTCCTCGAATTCTATCTAGGGGGTAAATGTCAGTGTTATAACCAGAAATTGCCAGTGATCCGCCAAAAACAATTATCCCAAGAATCCCAATCATTGCAAATCGGTAAATTGTCTTAGCTCTTTTTTCCTTATTTGTAAGAGGTTTATCAAGAGAAAATTTGTTTTTCTTGAATCTAGTATGAGACAGACTCATGTAAGCAATGTAAAAAAAGCCAAGAGTTTGTAGAAGTATAATTGGGACAAACACAGGATTGTTTGAAAATATTGAGATGAAAATTCCCATTATTCCATATACACCAAAAAATATTTCCAATAGAGTAGTTTGTGTGAAAGGTAAATTGTATGCCTTGTTTCTCCAGTCATCATCTTTTGTAATGATTCCGTATTTTGGAGTTCTAAGAAACTCATTTTTCTTTCCTAGTACTGCATCGAAAACTGCAACAGTGTTGTTAACAGACATTCCAGCATTATATACTAGTAATGCCGGAAGCAATTTTGCTTTTGATTTCCAGGATTTGTTATACATGCCTTGTATAATTACAACGTATGCACCAGGACCCATTGCAAGATATGTAGCAATTGTTAGTGCAGGAAGAAAGCTTACCACATAAAGATTGATTTGGCCAGCTAACAAAATAGGTAATGCTAAAAATTGTATCAGCATTAGAGGAAAAACAATATGTCTTGTCAATTGAATAAAGGCTTGAATTTTTGCTTCAACTGCAACTTTACGTTTCAGAGCAACGTCGGTGAGTAGTTTTACGGCACATTGTATTGAACCTTTTGCCCAACGAAACTGTTGTCTTTTAGCAGCATTCATTTGAGCAGGTAGTTCTGCATCAACTACAATATCAGGTAAAAACACACACTTCCATCCTTTCATTTGTGCTCTATAACTCAAATCAAGATCTTCAACAAGAGTAGAGGTATGCCAACCTCCAGCATTTTCAATGCAACTGCGTCTCCAAATTCCAGCAGTACCATTGAAATTCATAAATAAATGTGAATTACTTTTTGCTTTTTGTTCTACAAGAAAATGAAAATCAAGACTCAGGGCCTGTACTTGAGTAATGGTAGAATAATTTTCGTTTACATGCCCCCATCTACACTGAACTAATCCTATGTTTGGTTTAGAAAAATGGGGGATTGCTCGTTTAAGAAACCAAGTAGGAGGAATAAAATCAGCATCAAAAATTGCAACAAGATCAGTATCAGTTGTTTTCATCGCATGTTTTAATGCACCTGCTTTGTACCCTTTTCTTGTTCCACGTCTTACATGTTCAATTTGAAATCCTTGTTTTTTATAATCATCAACGACATCTTGAAGTAATTCAACAGTATCATCATCAGAGTCATCACATACCATTATTCTCATTTTATCTTTAGGGTAATCCAAATTGCAAACTGAATCTACTAGTCTCTTTGCAACATACTTTTCATTATAAATTGGCAATTGAATTGTTACTGAAGGAGTTCCCCAATCAATAGTTGTAGGAACGTCTTTTCTTTTTCGTGAAAGGAATGCAAGATAATAGAAATTTACAGTATATGCAGTAATTATTATCGCTGAAATAATAAACAGATCAAATACAAATGTAGTAAAAGGGTTTAACGCCATATCCCTAATTTGAGATAATTACGAATCGCTATTTATACTTGTAAAGGATTTAGACTATTTTTGTTCAAAGATCTTGATTGCTTGTGGAGGACAAACACCTTCACATGCAAGACAGAATATACAATCAGGTTCTTTTGACATCAAGGGTTTCTTGTCAGATCCAGGGTTTCCAGGAGTATCAAACCATTCGTAAACCCCTACTGGACATGCTTCTATACATCCACCATCTGCAATACAAATATCATAATCTACTGAAACAAATTCTCCCCAAACTCCCATGATTCCATTACTTGTTCCTCGTCTACCCCAAGTCTTGATTGTGTGTTCAGGAGCTTCATATGGTGCAGTTGGTTTCATTTTTGACTTGAAATCAACATCAATTGGTCCAGGTTTTGCACCATCTGGAATTTCAATTGCACTGTCATCCTCTTCTTCTTCATCTTCTGTTGCCTCAACTGGTTTTGGCTTTGCACCAAGAACAATTTTTGCAAGAGGAGTTAATTCTTCTAGTTTTTGAATAGCAGCAACTTCAGATATTTTTTCAGTTTTAGCAAAATAAGAAATCAGTTTATCAGCCAAAATAGTATTTCGCAAAATTGTATCAATTACCATTTTTGCAAAATGGTCTGCTTTTTTTCTATAATCTTTAACCCAGTTTGTATCACCAAACTTTTCAATTGGGAAAATTTGATAAATTATATCTACAACTTCTCCTGTTACAATTTCAACTGTAACTGACAAGTCAACTTCTTCATATCCCTTAGCATCAGGATCATTCATGTTTTGTTCTTTCCAACGATATGTTGCAAAAATTCTATCAGCATACATATCCATTTCAAATGCTTTTTTGAGACCATCATGAACAGATTTTATCTCAGCAACTTCTTCGAGTTTAATTGGTAATCTGTAAAGTCCAAGTTTGAATCCATGTAATGGATATACTCCACGTTTTGCAGTAGGTGCTTCCATTGAATATACTCGATCTTTTAGAAGTAAAGACATCTGTCTGTAATGAAGTTATTTTATTTAAAAAGGTTATCAGTCGTCATCATCAGGACATGTGAGTTCTCGTAGTTCAGTGTATTTTTTTTCCATAGATTCTGCATATACCTCTACTTGTGAGAGATCATAGGAGTCTTTTGGAAAATACCATCTGATAGGTACCCAATGTCCAATTCCATCCATATCATGGATCATGCCTTTATCAGCTTTTACGTTGATTTTTTCATCAATTGATGTTTCTTTAATTTCAAGACCTCGCTTTGTTTTGTCTTCCATGATAATGTCAGACTCACCATCTTTGATAAAATAAAAAGTGCCTTTCTTTAGAACGGGAAGGTCTAAAAGCAATTTATTTTTCCACAGGGTTTCCTATCATGTTACCCCATTCAGTCCAGGAACCATCATAGTTTCGAACTTTGGGGTAACCCAATAGATATTTCAACACAAACCAGCTGTGTGAAGAGCGCTCTCCAATTCTACAATAACAAATTACGTCTTTGTCAGGAGTAACACCTTTTGGTTCATAATTTTGTCTTAATTCTTCAACTGCTTTGAATGTCCCATCAGCATCATTTACGGCAGTCGCCCATGGAATATTATTTGCATTTGGAATGTGTCCGCCTCTTTGTGCATGTTCCATCGGATATTCTGGCGGTGCAGTTATTTGACCAGTGAATTCTGCAGGAGATCTTACATCTACCATAACAGTATCTTCTTTTCCTAATGCTCTGCTAACATCAAATAGATATGCACGTAATCCCTCATCAGGAGGCTGTGCAACATATTTTGTTGGAGATATTTGAGGTTCATCAGTAGTATAATCTTTATTTTCTAATTCCCATTTTTTTCTGCCACCATTCATAATTTTCAAATTTTCATGACCATAGATTTTGAAAACCCAAAAAACAAAAGCTGCAAACCAATTATTAAAATCACCATAAAGAATTACTTCAGTATCTGCAGTAATTCCATTTTTTGACATTAATGCTTCAAATTCTTTTTTGCCAATGATATCTCTTGTAACAGGATCATTAATGTCTCGTTTCCACCAGATTAAAGTGGAGCCTTTAATGTGACCTTTTTGATAACCATTTACAGGATCATAATCAACTTCAACTAATTTCCTATTTTCATTAGGAGGATTTTGTGATACCCATTCTGTGTCAACCAAAACTTCAGGATGTGCGTAACTCATAATTTGTACGAATCTGTTTTCATACTTATTTGTTTTTCCAAGAAGTGGTAAAAATATCATTTTTAAGTAAATAAGATTCAGAAGAACTGGTTGAAATTACAAAAAGTGGCCGTAGTCAGCAAGGTAGGATCTAAAGAATCAGAGAAAGCTGCCAAAGAGGTCACAAAAAAGTTTTTAGCGAAAAAATCCAAGGTATTTACAATTTCTCCAATAGAAGTTGAAGGTGCAATACAATTTGAGACTTTGGAGGAATTAAAAAAAGAAAAACTAGATTTGGTGATCACTCTTGGAGGAGATGGTACCACGCTTCGAGTTTTCAGGAATTTAGAAAATGAAACACCAATTTTGACAATTAATGTGGGTGGAAACAGAGGAATTTTAGCAGAAATTACAATTGAAGAAATCGATGATGCAATTGAGCAAATTATAAAAGATAATTTCTTTTTGGACAAAAGAACCAGAGTTGTTGCGTCTTGTGGAGGAAAAGAATTCCCACCAGCATTAAATGAAATATACATTACAAGAACAAATTTGACTAAAACTGCAGAGATTACGATAAAATTTCAAGATGATACTGTAATGCAAAAAATGGATGGAGTGATTATTGCAACACCAAGTGGCTCTACAGGACATTCGTTTTCATTAGGTGGTCCAATTTTACATGAAAGTTTGGACGTCTTAATCATTACACCAGTTGCACCAGTGTATAGATTAGCATCATTGATTGTTCCAGATGAAAAAATTGAAATTACCTGTTCACATGATTGCAACATTGCAATGGATGCACAAGTTGTAAAAGCAGCAGGATATGAGGAAACAATCACCATTAAAAAATACAAAAAACCAGCAGTCTTTTTAAGATTAAAGAAAAGAGGGCTGAGACAGATGAGCAAGCTTGGATTTTAGAATTTTAGACGCTAGTGCATTTTATGCAGGAGTACCATTTAGATCATCAGATGATTGTTTTACAACATCATTAGTATATGATGAAATTAAACACATAAAAAAAAATCATGATGCGTTAGGAACTTTACTTGAAACAAACAGATTAAAAATCAGAGAGCCAGATTCAGAATCAACAAAAAAAGCAATTCA
Organism: Candidatus Nitrosopumilus sediminis; assembly: GCF_000299395.1. Taxonomy (NCBI): domain Archaea; kingdom Thermoproteati; phylum Nitrososphaerota; class Nitrososphaeria; order Nitrosopumilales; family Nitrosopumilaceae; genus Nitrosopumilus; species Candidatus Nitrosopumilus sediminis. Next base: position 382,553 of record NC_018656.1, on the reverse strand, counting down.
TGCATCCAAAGAAACAGGAGATTTTCCACAACTATCAAAACAAGATATCTCAATAATTGCATTATGTATCGAAACGAATGGTCATATAATCAGCGACGATTTTGCAATTTCAAATGTTGCCAAAAATCTGGGTTTGAAAATTCTTCCAATCATGACTAAAGGAATCAAAGATGTGGGCAAGTGGGTTCACTATTGTCCTGGATGCAGAACCAATCATTCGAGCGGAACAGAGTGTCCTGCTTGTGGGACTCTGTTAAAGAGAAAGTTACTCAAAGACTAAAAGTTTCAAACTAAAATTCATACAGGTATTCAGGCACCTTTTTGGGATTCAAGAGACAGATTAGTATGAAAATAAAAAGAAAGCGAGGTTTTGCCATGATTATGATGATTACTCGAATGTGAAAAAATTAAGAATCATGTAATGTTTTTTGATCAGATTTTTTTAGATGCTTACTTTTAGTGTCTAGAACTTTTTTGATTTTCTTGGCCCTTAATTCACCCAGTCCTTCAATTTTTGCAAGTTCAGCAGTAGTTGCAGTAAAAACTTTGAGAGGAGTTCCAAACTTTTCAAGCATTCTTACAGCAAACTTTTCTCCAACTCCAGGAAAACTACAAAGAGATGAAAGTTGTTGTCGCTCAAGGTCAGATGATTTTTTGATCTTTTTTAGATATGGTCCTTTAGGAGCGTCTTTTCTTGAACACATTGAAACCAAAAGCTTGGCAGTATGAGCAGCACTAGGGGTAGGAATTACAGGGATTTTAAAATCTAAAACTACAGTAGAGATTGCACCATAAAAAATCAGAGGGTTTTCAGTAATTTCGTCAATTTCATCAACATTACCTTCCATGAGTACAACTGGATGTTCAAAATGTTCTTTTAGCCTTGCACATTGATCAAAGAGTCTTCCATCAAAAACAGAAGCCATAAGATCACGTATGCTTTTTCTTTCTACAATAGTTTCAGGTGCAACAATGTAATCTCCAATTGGTAGTGTTTTCATCTCAAGGTTTAATCCAACTGATTTTAAAAGATCAGGAATCCCACTTTTTCGTTCTCTTTCATCTACAATAATTCTCAGATCTTCTAATTTCACAAATAGTATTGGCATAGATTGTTAATATCTTATATGAAATCAGGAAAATAGATTATTTTCTTGGATTATCTTCAGCAGGTGGAGATTTTGGTGGTGCGTTTGCAGAACCCCCTTTCATCATTTCAGTAATTTTTGTTTCTTGTTCTTTGAGAGTTTCTTTTAGACGAGTTTCTTGTTTTTCAAGAACAGTAGAACGTGTTTTTGTCATCTCAATTCGTTCTTCCAATTCATCAATTAATTCTTGTTTTTTAGATTTAATCAAAACAGTACCAGCTTGTTTGAAGACAGCATCACCATCAGCGACTTTTTTTAATTCTTCAAGAGCTTTTTCAGTTTCTGCTTTTTCAATTTCCAGATGTTGTTTTTGGGTCATAATTGATTGCAAGCTTTGTTGAGATTGTTGTAATTTCATTAGTTGTTCTTGAAGCCAAGGAGGCATTTGTCCTGATGACATGTTTGATCAAAAAGTTTGTTTCATTATATCTTTACCGATTCAATTGAGTCATAGCTGGCCTGAATCAACCTAAGAGTAGAATTCAAATTTGCTCTAAGGTGAGCTAGTTGATCAGTTTCTACGGAAATGGTAATTTTTTTGTCAAATGTGATCTTGGTTTTTACAGGATTTTCAGGATAAAATTCGTTATCAGTGTTTACAGAATCAAAAATTGCTTTTGATTTGTCTTTTGCATCTATGATAATTTTTGCACTAAAGTTTGATGTCATATGCGGTTCCAGCTACTTTATAGCTGCACTTTTTGCAAGACCAAATTCCTACAGCATCACGTCCAAATGTTTGCGAACCACATTCAGGACAAGTTCTTTTTTCCTTTAGTTGTAAGTGAATTTTTGTATATTGTTTCCTAAGCTTAATTCCGTAACGAGCACCAAGTCCTTTAAGAGATTTTTTTGCTTTTGCCATTTTATTGACTGTCCTTTTGAGCTGCTTTTAATTTTTCTCTTATTTTTGCGCCTATTCTAACAGAGATTTCACCGCATTGGTTAATTTCATCCTGAGTAAAGCCATCACTTCCACCTTTTTGTAAAGCGCAAATATTTCCATCAGAATCAGTGGTAATTGTAACACGTGCATCCATGCTTTCCCATTCATCACCATTTGGATCAACGACAATATAGTTTCCAATTTTACCCATAGTCACAGACACAGGGATTGTAGTAATTGGTAAAGGTCTATCTTCACCTTCAGCTAATACTGGAGAATCATCAGTCCAATTCCATTTAGGAGTTTTAGTTGTAAGTAGAGCAGCGGTAGCGGCATAAGAGCATGCATCAAATAGATTTCCATCATAATCAACTACAACATTATCTGCAAATACACCAATTACAGATTTGTCTTTTTCAATTACTAATTGAGAAACATCTACCATATGACTTTCTCTGATTCCCCTGTCAACAACTCTTGCTAATTCAATTACAGGTGGTTGTGGAGGGCCAGTTTCAACGGTAGGATGTGATAACGGTAAAAGTTCAGCAGTACAAATGAAAAGTCCTTTGTCACCAGTATCTGGGAAAGGTCTATCAGGTTGAATTTTGACTCCACATATTACTTCGGTATCACCAAGGAAAACTCTTGCTGAGCCGTTTGCTTTAGGAATTGCATTAGTCTCAATTTTAATTTCACGTGCTTCATCAAGTGCACGCCCATCAACTCTTTTTCCTTGTTCTAGTAGCTCAAGAATTTGGGTTCTCTTTAATTCATCAATAACAGAAGTAGATGTCAATTTTATTCGTCTCCCTTTCCAAAGTATTTGTCATGTAGTGCTTTCTTTTGTAATTCGTAAACAAGTTCACAGCCTTTAACTCCAACATCAACACATTTCTTGTATTCCTCAGGAGTAAGAACGCCATCTAATTGTAATAATGTAATTTTCTTAAGACTTGGCATGTAACCAATTGGCATATCTGCTTGGCCTGCTTGGTCTTCTTCATTGTTAACATCAAGGATTACCGTATCTGCGACTTTACCGGCTGCAATTGCTGCAACCATATCTCTCATTGGAATACCTGCATCTGCTAATGCGACAGATGCTGCTGTAAGTGCAGCACATCTAGTTCCACCATCAGCTTGTAATACTTCAATAAACACATCAACTGCAGTTCTTGGGAATTTTTCTAACATAACTGCAGGTTCAAGTGCTTCTTTGATTACTTTAGATATTTCAATTTCTCTTCTGGATGGGGCGGGATTTTTTCGCTCACCAACAGAGAAGGGTTCCATGTGATATCTAACTCGTAAAATTCCAGTATCAGTATTTGACATGTGTTTTGGATGTACATCTCTTGGTCCAAAGACACCAACTAAGATTTTGTTATCACCAAATTCAATGTAAGCAGAACCATCAGCATTTTTTAGTCCGCCAGCTTTAATCATAATTCGTCGTGGTTCATCTACTTTACGACCATCACAACGAATACCATTCTCGTCCAATAGGACCATTGTTGCGTCTCTTCCGCCCATTATGATTCATCATCCTTTATTTCTAACATTTCTTTCACTTGATCAGTCAAATTAGCAACATGTGCTTTTTCATTAATCATTTCAATTGCCTTTTTAGCCTTTAATAATCCCTCGGGCGTCTCACATGAAACTACTACCCATCCATTCTGACCGATGGTCACAGCAGCATTAGTTGCCATTTCGATCATCTGAATCATGCTACCTCTCTTTCCAATAAGTCTTGGAACTTTACTAGGAGAGATTTTCACCAAGTCGCCAGAATCAATTTTACCCAAATCCCTATCAGAAATCGTTACTAGTGGATCTCTTGTTCTATCAAAATTAGCTATTCTTGCAGCTACCAAATCGCCAGATTTTAGTTTGGAGGTCAGTTCATCTGCATGAGCTGAAAAGTCTCGTCCAAATACATCCTGAGCAGGCAAGAATCCAACATAACATGAATTGATATCCAATTCCCAAGATAATGAAGAATGAGAAATTACTTTTCCAATCACAAGATCATTAATTTTTGGAATGTATTTTCCAGTTAATGGGATAACTTTAACAGAATCATCATAAATTTCGGAAATGCCAATAGTTGTAGAGATTATTTTATCCCCTTCTAAGATTACATTTTGTTCAGGTCTAAATGGTCCGGTAGTCACCACATCGCCTGGAATAACGTATTTTCTCTTATTATCCATTATTGAACTACCTCAACTGTGGCAGAGCCCTTTGTTATAGAACCTAATCTATCTATCACATTTGGCCTTGCTGCAGCGGGTATTTCAAGTATTGCTTTTAGTGAACCATTATTTTGCCATTCTTCTCTGTTTAGTGATCCCACAGATTTTAGAACAGCATATGATTGAGATGCAAACTGTGCAGGAATTGTAATTTCTAATTTCAGAGTCTCAGATTTCAAAGCAATGATAGAACGCAATTTTTCAACAATGTCCTTTACTTGCTCATCTACTGCTTTGTGAGGATCGATTGAAACTCTACCATCTTTCATAGCCTGCTCAATTCTAAGTGGCGGATGTGGAAGATGGGTTTTAGGATCCACGTATGTTTTTGCAATAAATGTGATAATCTGTTTTTTCTTCTCTTCAATCATTTTTCGCCTTTGATCAGTTGTTAAATTTAGATCACCTTTCTTTAGAATGATCTCTGCAATTTCTGCAGGGTCTTCAGTTTTGAAAGCATGTTGTAATTTTTCAGCTGTAGGTCTTGTTCCTTTACTTGCATCGGTGTAAATTTCATCAGATACTAAGATTGATGAAATATCCTTTTTCTTACCCAAACGATAATCAAGTGCAGGATCAGGCTTTACCATAATCTCAAATTTTTCCCCTTCAAATGAATATCGCACTAGTGTGTAATCGGCCATTTCTAAAATTATTATGAGGATTTGCTATTTATCTGTACTAATGTATAGACATCAAAAGGTATTTTGGGAATTTTAATTATGATTTTGAATTATTAATTAATTCAAGAACTCGGGCAATGATATTTGTATGATCTGAGTTAATCTCAGTGGTAACCATTAGCAAGTGTTTTTCATCAATTGGAAATGAAATTCTTTTGATTTTATCATATTCAGCTAGTGCATATTTTGCAGGACCGATTTTGTGTTCAATGTTCTTTCGGGTTTGCCATCTCTGAGATGCATAATAATGCATCATTTGGATATCTTCATCATTTAGAATTGGGACAACATTTTCTCGAAAACCTCCAGTAATTATTTTGCCAGCATTATTTTGAATTGCAGCATAACGAATACTAGGATCAAGATTTAGAACATCAGAAAACAACTTGTCAAAATCCATAAATCAAACACACATAATGTGAACTTAAGCATATCTAGAGGTAAGGAGCAAAATAAAACTACACGATGTCATTTCTATGATGCCTAAACCCAGCTAGATTTTTATGTGGATTTTGAAGATTTTCGTTATTGTCATCCTTAGAGGTAATTAGTAAAGATAATCAAAAGATTGCAGTAAAACTTAGTGGCATCCCATTACAATACGCAAATGCACTTAGACGAGTATGCCTTAATGGAGTTCCAGTATTTGCAATTGACACAGTAGACATTATTGAAAATTCCTCAGTATTGCCAGATGAAGGTTTGGCTCACAGATTAGGACTTATTCCATTAACAACAGATTTGAGTAGATTTAATGAACCATCAAAATGTGAATGCCAAAGTGAAACAGGCTGTTCTAACTGTAGAGTAATGTTAGTTTTAGATTCAGGAGATTCAGATGTCACAAGAACGGTACTATCAAACGAATTGTCATCAGAAGATGATTCGATTAAACCAACTTCAGATAAGATTCCCATAGTCCAACTAGCACCAGGCCAAAGAATCAAAATAGAATGCTATGCAAGATTAGGACGTGGAACAGAACATGCCAAATGGAATTCTGCAACAATATCAACACTTACAGATACCGAAAAAGAAGATGTCAAAGTACTAACAGTGGAATCAACAGGAGCACTCAAACCTGAACAAATTATCATTTCAGGAGTAGACGAGGTCAGCAATAGAATAGGTCAATTTAAAGAGATGATTGACCAAGTTGAAGAATAATCTAAGCATAGACATTATATTTGGGTTTCAAACCGCATTATTCACATGACTAATCAAGTCGTTATACATATGGCCAAAGATCTAAAGAAGGCATCTGCTAAGAATGATGCACCAATATGGGCTAAATTGGCAGAATATGCATTAAAACCATCTATTGCAAGAAGAGATCTTAATTTGAATAGAATCGGCCAACTAACAAAGGAAAACGACGTTGTAGTATTTCCAGGTAAAGTACTTGGAACAGGAAGTATTTCTCACAAAATTACATTATTCTCATTTTCAATTTCAAATTCTGCAGCAGCCAAAATCATTGAAAAAGGTGGAAAGATAATTACACATTCAGATTTGATTGAACAAAACCCAACTGGTAAAGGAGTAGTTCTACTTGGCTAATGGAAGAATTAACAAACCTACTGGAATGACTAAGCAAGAAACAGTAGTAAGAACTGACAGACCAATTGTAGTAGATGCAACAAACCACATTGCTGGCAGACTAGCATCAAATGTTGCAAAATTACTAATGAAAGGAAATAGAGTATCAGTTGTAAATTGTGAGAAAATCATGATGAGTGGAACAAGAAGTAATCAGATTAAAGAATACAGAGAATTTTTAGAAATTAACAGTATCATCAATTACAAACACGGACCTGTCCACTATAGAAGACCAGACACACTAATGGCAAAAATGATTCGTCAAATGTTACCATTTGATAGAAAGCCATCTGGAAAAGAAGCTCATCAAAGATTAAGAACCTACATTGGTTCACCTAAAGAAATTAAATCTCTTGAGAAAATTCAATTTGATAAAGCAATGATCAGAAAAACCCCATCAAACTATACAGCACTAGGGGAATTATGTAGAGTAATAGGGTGGACTGAATGACAACACCAAAAACTGAAATCTATTTTGCAACAAGGAAAACAGCTAGCGCTCATGTTTACATTACAAAAGGAAAAGGCAAAGTTAGAATTAACAACGTTCCAGTAGAAATGATTCCACAGGAAACAGCACGCGAAGTAATTTTAGCACCATTAGAGATTACAGGTGATTTGAGAGACAAAATTGATATTTCTGTAAGAGTTAGAGGCGGAGGTTTTATGGGTCAAGCCAGTGCAATAGCAACTGGAATTTCAAGAGCCCTAACTGGATGGACAAAATCTAAAAAAGAACCAAAAGATCATCCTTTCCCAAAATCAACTAGAGAAGACCTCAGAAAACGAATTACTGATTTTGATAAATACCTAGTCAGTGGGGATGCCAGAAGAAAAGAGCCAAAGAAATTTGGCGGACCTGGTGCAAGAAGAAGAAAGCAAAAATCATACCGTTAGGCTGTGAAGGCTGTAATTCTTGCAGGCGGCAAGGGAACCAGAGGCAAACCATATACTGAATATTTTCCAAAAGCGATGACCCCAATCAACGGCAAGCCAATGATTGATTATATCATAAAATATCTAAAATCATTTAGTTTTGTAAGTGAGGTCATCGTCATTTCAGATTTTAATGGGTTGGGAGGACAAATCAAAAATTATTATCAAAAACAAAAAGGCATAACATTTGTTCAAGACTCACAAAGCGGGACAGGGGGGGATTTGTTACACATTGCAAACAAACTCAAAGATGAATCAGAGTTTGTGTTATGGTTTGTAGATAATTTGTGTGCAATTAATCTGAAAAAAATGAGAGATGTTTTCAAAGAAAAAAACAGCTCAGCATGCATTGCAACTAGAACGAAAAGAAAAGAAGAAACTGGATTTGCAAGAGTAGAAGATGGAATCATAAAAGAATTCAAAGAAAAACCGATGATGAAATTGCAATTATCAGAATGCTTAGGAATCTACATGCTTGGAAAAGATATCATTAAAAGAATTAAAGCAAAACAAAAGCAAAAAGAGATCAATTTGTCATATGATGTTTTGCAACAGTTATCAAAAGAGGGAAAAATCAGTGCCTTTGACATAGGTGAGATTGAATGGATTGATGCAGAATCACCGATGGTGTTAGAAAGAAATGAAAAAACAGTGAAGAAGATTATAAAACAGATGGAACTGTAGAATTTTTTTCAAATTCTACAATTTTGTCCTCATATTGAAAAGTTTGTGCGATATCATCTAGTCCTTCTAGGAGAATTTTTTTCTTGTAAGAATCAATATCAAAAGATATCTCATCAGATGAGGTTTTGATGAGTTGGTTTTCTAAATCCACAGTTACCACTTCATTTTCCCGGAGTAGTTTTTCTACAATTTTTTGATCAAGTGAAATTGGCAGTATACCATTTTTGAAACAATTACTGAGGAAAATATCTGCAAATGAAGGTGCTATAATTACAGAAAAACCATAGTCAAGCAGGGCCCAAACTGCATGTTCACGACTAGAACCACAACCGAAATTGTCTCCAGTCACTAGAATTTTGGAATTTTCATATTTTGGATCATTTAGGATAAAATCAGATTTCTTATTCTCGTTCTCATCATATCGCCAGTTAAAAAACAAGAATTTCCCAAATCCTGATTTTTGAACTAGTTTCAAGAATTGTTTTGGAACAATTTGGTCAGTATCTACATTGACCTTATCAAGAGGAGTAACAATGCTAGAAACTTGTTTGAAGGATTCCATGTTAATTCAAATCCATTTTCCTAACATCTACAAAATGTCCTTTGATTGCAGCTGCTGCAGCCATTACAGGACTAACCAAATGAGTTCTGCCACCAGTTCCTTGTCTTCCTTCAAAGTTTCTATTAGATGTACTTGCACAACGCTCACCTGGAGATAAGATATCAGGGTTCATTCCAAGACACATACTACATCCAGCTTCACGCCATTCAAAATTAGCATCAATGAAAATTTTATCCAATCCCATTTCTTCAGCTTGTTTTTTCACCATTTGAGAACCAGGTACAACCATAGCTTTTACAGAAGGCGAGATTTTCTGTCCCTTGATTACTTTTGATGCCTCAATAAGATCTTCTAATCTTGCGTTAGTGCATGAACCAATAAACACTCTATCGATTTTGATATCTTCGATTGGAGTGCCAGGTTCTAAATCCATGTAATCAAGTGCTTTTTCAGCTCCCTTCTTTTGATTTGGATCACCCTTGGAGAATTCATCAGGTGATGGAATAGATTCAGTCACATCAGATGTCATGCCAGGATTTGTTCCCCAGCTTACTTGAGGTGCAATATCATCAATGTGTAAAGTAAATTGTTTTTCAAATGTCGCATCACTGTCTGTCTTGAGATTGTCTCTCCAAGAATCAACTAGGGATTCATAGTTTTTTGGAGTGTATTCTCTACCCCTCAAATAATCAAAAGTTTTTTCATCAGGAGCTATCAAACCTGCACGAGCACCTGCTTCAATGGACATATTGCAAATAGTCATTCTTTGCTCCATCGAAAGATCACTAATTCCTTCACCACGATATTCAATTACTGTGCCTGTACCACCTCCTGTTCCTATATTTTTGATAATTGAGAGAACTATATCTTTGGCAGTCACGGCATGAGGGTTTTTTCTTTTTCCTTCAACTCGGATTTCAAAAGGTTTTGGTTTTTCTAGCCACATTGTTTGAGATGCAAGTACATGCTCAACATCACTAGTACCAATACCCAATGCAAGAGCTCCAAATGCTCCATGTGTTGATGTGTGGCTGTCACCACATACAATAGTAGTACCAGGTAAAGTGATTCCCAATTGAGGACCTATCACATGAACTATTCCTTGATTAGGACTGTTAATATCAAATAGTTTAATTCCAAAATCTTTACAGTTTTTTTCCAAGGTTTTGATTTGTATAGATGATGTTTGATCTAAAATTGGGAGTGAGCGGTCTGTTGTCGGAACATTATGATCCATCGTAGCAATAGTAAGATCAGGTCGTCTGACTTTTCTATTATTCATGCGCAACCCATCAAAGGCTTGTGGAGAAGTTACTTCATGAACAAGATGTCGGTCAATGTAAATCAGGGATGGATTATTTTCTTTTTCAACAACAATGTGTGATTCCCAAATTTTTTCAAAAAGAGTTTTTCCCATTTTAATCCTGGTCTGGCTTGTACTTGAAGAGCCCACCTGCAGCAATTATCTTTCCGATAATTTCTGAAAAAGGTTTCATTTTGTATGTTTGATTTTTTGTTATATTTTTAATTTCATTTACAGATACGTCAATTGTGATTTCATCACCATCTGAAATTCCATCATATGCATCCTGTTCAATTTCAATAGGTAACAAAAACGCACCATCAACTGCGTTTCGGTAAAAAATTCTTGCAAAAGATAATGCAAGTACTGCCTTTATTCCAGAATGAGACAACGCAATAGGAGCATGTTCACGTGATGAGCCACAGCCAAAATTTTTCCCAGATAAAATAAAATCGCCCTCTTTTACTTTAGAATGAAAATCAGGATCTAATCCCTCCATTGCATGAGTTGCAAGTTCTGCATAATCATGTACTTTGAGATATTGGCCTGGAATAATGACATCTGTGTCAATATTATCTTGAGCGTATTTTATTACGTTGCCTTTCATGGTAAATCCCTCGGATCAGTTATTTTTCCAGTCACTGCAGAAGCTGCTGCAACTAGGGGTGATGAAAGATACGTCTGAGACTCTACATGTCCCATTCGACCAGGGAAATTTCTATTTGTTGTACTGATACAGATTTCATCTTTTGCCAAGACGCCCATGTGTGCTCCACAACATGCGCCACATGTCGGAGGTCCAACTGTTACTCCAGCATCTAAGAAAATCTTTAGTAATCCATTTTCCATAGCTCGTTGATAAATAGAAATTGCTGCAGGTAAAATTTCTGTTCTAATCTTTACCTTTCTTCCTTTGAGTATGCTTGCTGCAGCTACCAAATCTTCGTATTTTGCACCAGTACAAGAACCAATGTATGATTTGTCCAATTCTACAGAAGGTGCTTCTCTTACAACACAGATGTTTTCAGGAGAAAATGGTTTTGCAACAGTCGGTTCCATCTCAGAGGCCTCATATTCAAACACTTTAGCATATTCAGAATCCGCATCACCTTTAATCAAATTCATGTTGGTAGCTCCTCTTTGAGAAAGATAGTCAGATACTTTTTGATCTGGCTCTACAATACCATTCTTTGCTCCAGCTTCTGTAGTCATGTTACATAATGTCAATCTGCTTTCTACAGACATTTCATCAATTCCACTACCTCCAAACTGCATAGTTCTATATGCACCTCCATCATTTCCTATATCACCAATAATTTTTAGAATAAAATCTTTGGCCATGACATGTTCAGGTAATTTCCCATTTAGCTTAAAGTAGTAAGTTTCTGGAACCTTGAACCAAATTTTTCCATTCAGTAAGACATAAGCAATATCAGTATGTCCTAGACCACAAGCAAAAGCACCCAAAGCACCTGTTGTGTTTGTATGGGAATCACCGCCAACATAAATTTCACCGGGCAAGACCATGGCTTCTTCATGAGATATAGTATGACAAATTCCATATTGGCCCATTCCATATTTGAAGTGTTTTTCAATTCCATAGTTTTTTGTAAAGTTTGATAATTTTACAATATTTTCAGCAGATACTTTTTCTGCAGAAGGGACAAAGTGATCTTCAGCTACCCAAACTTTGGTAGGATCCCATAGTTTGTCTACTGAAAATCCTTGTTTCTTTAGTTTGTCAAATACCTTGATCACGCCTGGTCCAGACACATCATGCATCATTACCTTGTCTACATTAGCAAAAACCACATCATCTGGGGAAACAGAAGATTTTCCAGCACCACGTGCAAGAATCTTCTCAACAATGTTCATGATAAAAAAAGCTTGTTCTACAGATTAAAAGCTTTTCAGAACAATAAAAAAGAAAAAGAACACTCAGAATAATGTGCAATTAACAGTTTTACCACTCTTAGCTGAAAGGATGGAGGGAGAATTTGATGTATTTGAGGCCTTACTAAAAACACTGGAGAAAAACAATGCAGAATTAAAAGACGGAGATGTTTTAGTAATTTCAACAAAATACATCTCAAATTCTCAAGGAAGAATAGTTGATTTAGAAAAAATTAAGGCTTCAGAAGAAGGCATACAGATTTCAAAAAAATACCAGTTAAAATCAGAAATTGCTGAAATAATTATTAGAGAATCAGATAAAATTTTTGGAGGGATTGGAGGATTTGTTATCACGTCATCAGATAGTATCATGGCTCCAAATGCAGGGATCGATAAATCAAATGCAAGAAAGGGAAGAGCAATACTATATCCAACAAATCCGTATCAGACATCTGAAGAAATTCGTAGAAAGATTTTCTTAAAATTCTTCATTCACGTAGGAGTAATTCTAGTAGACAGCAGATTGATGCCTGCAAGAATTGGTACATCCGGTGTTGCAATTGCATGTGCAGGAATAGAACCAGTCTTGGATATGAGAGCAAAAAAAGATCTTGACGGAAATCCACTAAAAGTTACATTTCAAGCGGTAGTGGACAATCTTGCAACTATTGCAAATCACAAGATGGGGGAAGGTGCCGAATCAAAACCATTTGCAATAATTAGAAATTCAGATGCAAAGCTCACGGACAGGAAAATTAGTCCGTCGGAGATGGCAATTTCACCAGATCAGTGTGTTTACGTCAGAGGGCTATCAAATCCCCCAAGCATCTAGCCTGAAACTTGGTTCTGCTTTAAATAGAGGAATTTGTTGAAAAAACTAAATGGAGTACTTTACCACATATCCGAAAACTATATCGTTTTTTGATGGGATTAAACACAAAATCGATATAGATAGTAAAGATGGCGTAGAACAACTCCACATTGTAGTAAAAAAAAGTTTTGAAGAACTAACAAAAATTTTCACAAAAGAGGGATTTACCAAAGTAAAACTTGAACATAAACAACCAGATCAAATTGGAAGTGGTCTTAATCTTAAATTGAAAAAACCATGGGAGATGCATATTAGAATGGTAGATTTGAAAAAAGGACTAATCGGAATTCACGCAGAAGTAGAAGTGTCAAGGGATTATCTTCAACATTTGTTTTCACAGAGAACACCAGTTGTTTACGAAGTGGAAGAGATTATGAAAAAATACCAAATCGACTATAGTATTTGGCATGATAAAATTAAGAAAAATATTCACGCCATTGTAGATAACTACAAAGTAAAACTTGCAACCCCAAGCATCCCAGTGTTTGCATGGAAACCAATGTTATTTGTAATTGGAACTATTGCAGCATTTTATGGTTGGAAATACTTTAACACAATCTGGTAGGACTAGACACCCAAAGTTTCAGCCTTACTTAATTCTAAAAAGACTTTATCCCCAACTGAAAGACCCAACTCTTTGTATTCATGCATTTCTAGTTTTAATTGAGTGATACCAGATTGCATACCAATTCCGCCCATTCCAGACATCATCTTGTTCAAATCTTTCATCATGTCATTCATGTTTGAGAACCCCATAACTTTTGGGCTACCAAAAGGTGGTTGTTGAGTTTGAGTTCCTTCTTTGAGATCCTTCAGAGATGATAATGACACTACAACATATGGTGCTCCATCAGGTGCAGAATCAATGCTTTTTACTACAAATTCTTTCTTCATATCTATACTCACCTCTAATTCCACATAATTTTAATTTTAAGGTTGATTTGTACTAGTTTAGACAGATTTGAAGCTTTAATTACAATTTTTGGGATTTTAAATCATTGTCAGAAAATGTGAAAACGACATTACGATATTATGGAATTTCACCTTGGGAGATCGAAGTTCTTTATGGGTTTCTCAATTCCCATTTTACCATAATTCAGGACGAAATTGAAGCAAATGACGATAATTTTGTTAGTTTTCTAGATATTGATATTCCACTACAATTCAATGAAGAGTTTTTTCAATGGTTTGAGTTCAAACGTTGGGAGAAAATCAAAGCTGTTTTCAAAGAAATGAAGCGAAGAAGAGGCAGCGGTAATGCTTTGAAAATTGTAATTAATTTTTCAGGGAATCCAAAAATAGTTTTCACCGTAGACATTGAAGACAAGCAATGGTTTGATAACGCACTAGAAAAAATTGATTTTGTTTTGGAATTATTACCATTTCACCTAGATCCGGAGAAACTACCATCAGAGATTACAAAAATAATATACAAATTTGATTCTAAATCAATCAGATGGCGTTTAGACACGGCATCAACTGAAAATAAAAAGTATACATTCAGAGGAGATTCGTGGAAAGAGATTATTTGAGATCTTTTTGCAAAGGCTCAAGTAATTCATGAAGTTCTTTGTATTTTGATTCTAAAAATTCTAACGCATCAATTAATTTTTTAGACTTTCCATATTTGTAACGAATTAGTTCACGATGATGCCAGAACGTTTTGCCATCTTCAACAGACAGAGTTGTAAAATAATCAGTCCCTTTCATAGAATCAGGAAGTTGAACATCATGGGGAAATAATAATTCAACAATAAACCACTCATCTCCATCAGGATAATCAGAGCCAGTCTCTACATCAAAAAACACATGAAGCAAATCAGATTGCATCAGACCACCATCATTGATTAAAGGATGTTTTACAGAAGACTTTTGAAAATCTAAATTCAAAAGCTCAGGTTCAAAAAAACCCTTTATGATAGATTTTCTAAATATTTTGTTTGATTCATTAATATTCAAATGCAAAATAATATTCAATGAAACTTGCCTATAACTTCTTAGGTCTAAAACAAAAAACTATACTTCTAGAGAATCCAAAATCTTTGAAATATCAGTATTAGGGTGACCGTTTTTGGAGATATTTTGTTTTGCAGGAGGATTTTCCAAATAGTTTGGAATCTTATCTTTTACCCTCTGAGTATAAGGTGAAACCAGTTCATTTTTGTAAAATACACCTATAGGGATTTTGTTTCCCCATTCGAGAGATTTGATCAAAGCTTGAGATAGCTTCTCGTTGACTTCAACTTCAGAATCATAGTGGACTACTGGCTCATACCCTTGCTCTTCTAGTTTGTATATTCTAGAATGTCTTTTTTGTGCTTCATCAACTAAATCGGTTCCAGCATACCAGTCTCTAGTGTTTAGATCATTGTAAGTTGGACATGGCTGTAAGACATCTAAAAATGACAAGCCCTTGTGGTTTACTGCTTGAATTATCAAATCTTTGAGATGTCGTACATCGTATGAATACCCTCGAGCTACAAATGTAAAACCACTTGCAACTGCCAATCCAATTGGATTAACATTTGAGTTTGTGTTAGGAGATGGTAGTGATTTTGTCTTTTCACCGAGTTTCAAAGTAGGAGAAGCTTGTCCCTTTGTTAAACCATAAACTCCATTGTCAAAAATTATGTAAGTCATATCCACGTTTCGTCTTCCAGCAGCAACAAAATGGCCGGCACCTATTCCTAAACCATCACCATCTCCCCCTACTGCGACAACAGTAAGTTCAGGATTTGCAATCTTTGCGCCTTGCGCAAATGTCAATACCCTTCCATGTAATGTATGAATTCCATACGTGTTGATAAAATGAGAAGTTTTGCCAGAGCACCCAATTCCAGAAAACATTGCAGCCTTGTCTCGTTCTATTCCCATCTCAGCTAATGCCATTTGGATTGCATTGACTATTCCAAAGTCTCCACAACCAGGACACCAATCGTTATGGACATCTGTTTTGTAATCAGCTAGTTTAAGCGCCATGCATTAGTACCTCTCGTTTGTTTGCTTTATTTTCAACAATTTTCTTAAGTGAGTCATAGACTTCGGTGCTAGTCATTGCTCTGCCAGAGTATTTTAAGATAAAGTAATCAACATCACGTCCAATATTTTGTTTGAAGAGTTTTCCCAGTTGTCCTGAATGATTTGCTTCAATGTCAATGATGGTCTTGACATCGTTTAGCAGAGAATTAACGTAATCACTTGGGAATGGATGTAGTAATTTTAATTGGATAAACCCAATTGAGATGCCTTCTTTTTTGAGCATCTCTAATGCATCAAGTATTGGGCCTTTGGCAGATCCCCATGAAATTATAGTGTACTCCTCAATGCCAAATGACTTTGCCTTATCATCATCAGGAATCTCTTTTAGAATCACATCTAGACGGGACATTCTCTTATCCATCATTTTTACACGTAAAATAGGATCTTCAGTGATATGACCTGTTTCATCAGATTCATCACCAGTATTCCAGAATATCCCATTATCAAGTCCTAATCTAGAACGAGGAGATATTCCATCATCAGTGAACTCAAATCGCCTGTAATCACCATCTATTTTTTCTAAGAGTTTTCCTCGATTGATGGAGATTTTTTGTGGATCAAATCTCTTACATGTAATAACAGAACTTGCAAGAAACTTGTCCATTAGATGAATTAAAGGAACCTGGAAAATTTCAGCATAGTTAAAACAATTGCCAGTATCATAGAAACTCTCTTCAATATCACCAGATGCATACACAATTTTTGGAAAATCACCATGGCCTGCAAATATTGCAAAAAGCAAATCATCTTGACCGTGTCTTGTAGGAAGACCTGTTGAAGGCCCACTTCTTTGATAATTAGTGATTACTATAGGAACTTCATTCATTCCTGCCCAACCCAGCATTTCCATCATCAGCGCAAATCCTGGACCAGATGTGCAAGTTGCAGAACGAGTTCCAGTTAGTGCACCGCCAATAGTCATACCCATTGCACATATTTCATCTTCAGCTTGTATTACTGCAATAGAACCAGGCCTATCATCAACAACATCTAAAATCTCATTTGTTTCTAAGAAAACAGATTCATCAGATGCAGGAGTAATAGGATAGTATGGTTGGAATCTACAACCGCATGCCATTTTTCCTAAAGCAGTTCCTTGAAAACCTTGAACCAAAATTGTTTGAGGTTCTTTTTCTGTTTCAGGTAAAGTATGATTAAAATTTTCAAATTTTGCAGTTGCATAATTGTACGAATAGTTTGCAGTCTCTTGGTTGATCTTTGCAATCTCAGGCTTTTTTGAGAATATTGATCCTATAGTTTTTCGTAAAGAGTCTGGCGGCATCTTAACTAATCCCAATGACAACGAGACTCCAATTACATTATACATTCTGACTAGTCCACGGAAACGCGGATTTTCAGTTTCTTCAGAAAGAGTTTCAAGTATTGTCTTAAAAGATACTGGAAATAGTTTTACGCCATTTTCCTTGGCAATTTCCAACACACCTGCAATTGTAAAGGGTTTGTTTTTTGATTCCAATTCTTTGTGCAATCTTTCTTTGAATGGAGCATCAAGCGTATGTACAGCATCTGTTTTTGTCTCCTCCAAATCAGAATCATAGATTATTCCCCCACCAGAAATCAATTCATCATAATGTCGAAAAATTGTTTCAGCATCAAAAGACGCCATAAGATTTACGTCATTTACATTTGAATTGATTTTTTTATCAGCAACTCTTACCGTAAAATAACTGTGTTCACCTTTGATGTTAGAATAAAATTCTCTCTTTCCAAAAATTTGGTATCCCATTTCTGCACATACTTGAGAAAATATGTTGGCAGCTGATTCTACACCACTGCCTTGAGGGCCTCCAATTAACCAAGTAAAATCTACTGAACTCACAGATTTTCACTCATTTCCTGAATTTTAATAGTATGATAGTTCATTTCTTCTAACCTCCGGTAGCTGCATCAAACAAAGCACATTCACATTTATCACGCTCACCACAATAAGGACATACGCATACACATTTTTCAATTGAATTTCCACATTCTACACAAATAGCAAATTCTTCTATTTGTTCCTCTCCTTCAGCCTTTGAAGACATCACAGGAATTACAAAGAAATCGTATAAATGGTTTGAGATTAATGTCAAGACTGATGAAAAACAAAGTCTTTCTAACAAGAACCTTACACGACTTTGCACTAAAAGAGTTGAAAAAAAGATATCAGGTTGAAATTCACTCTGGAAAGATTCCAATACCTAAAACAAAATTGCGATCAAAAATTAAAGAGATTGACGGACTCGTATGTTTTCCATATGATAAGATTGACAAAGAAGTTATCAATTGTGCTGAAAATCTTAAAGTGATTAGCACATACAGTGTAGGCTTTGATCATATAGATACAGAGCATGCCAAGAAAAAGAAGATTCGTGTTGGATACACTCCAGAAGTATTAACAGACGCAACAGCAGATCTTGCATTCTCATTATTACTTGACATCTCAAGAAGAGTGTCAGAAGGGGACAGGATTATTCGAAATGGCAAATGGAAAGAAATCTACGGAGCATATGATTATGTCGGAGTTGATCTTCAGGGCAAGACACTTGGGATTTTGGGTTTGGGTAGAATTGGAAGTACACTTGCTAAAAGAGCAAAGGCATTTGATATGAAAATAACATATCATAACAGAAAACATGTTTCAAAATCTAAGGAAAAATCACTAAATGCAAAATACGTATCATTTGAAAAACTGATTACAGAAAGTGATTTTATTTCCATTCATGTGCCTCACACAAAGGAAACAGACAAGTTGTTTGACATGAAAATTTTGAAAAAAATGAAAAAAACGGCATTTCTAATTAACACATCAAGAGGAAAGGTAATCAATGAAAAAGATTTAGTAGTTGCTTTGAAGAAGAGGGTTATTTCAGGTGCAGGATTAGACGTGTTTGAGACTGAGCCGATCAGTGGCAAACATCCTTTTGTCAAACTATCAAACATTGTGCTTGCCCCACACATAGGAAGCTCATCAAAAGAGACAAGAGCTAAAATGGCACAAATTACTGTTAAAAATCTGGATCTTGGAATGAAAGGCAAGAAGCCAATTTACTCTGTAGGGTACTGACTTTTACGCTTGAGACGACATCGCATAAAATGTGCAGTTTTTATAACTAAATGGGTGCATTAAAGCAGAATGAAAAAATTCAAGCATACAAATGAAGAATTAGAATTAGCTAAGGTACAAACTGAAAAAGATAAGAAGAAGAAAGAGTCTCAATAAAAGATTTTTTTCCTTGTCTTTTTCAGACAAGGTTTTTTTTTAAAATTGAATTTTAGAAGTGAATTTTTGCTTTAATTGATCATAGATTATTTGTCTTTCAGGAATTAGCTGCTTAGAATCATCATACATTTTTGTAAAAAACACTGCAACAATTCTATCACCTTTTTCATCAAAGAAACGAACACTGAAACTTGTACGTTCAGGTTTTTTTTCCTCCACAAATTCTGCAGATTTTATCAGTTCTGAATTGACATGGAGGTGCGCAGGACCATCGTTTTCGCCAATAATAATCCATTTTTCTTTCTGCCTTATGCTAAGAGGGCTTCGAACCTCGCTTACCGCACCGCTGTTTTTTACAATAAGTAAGAGATCATCAATTTTGACTAGATCTGATAACAATTCTAAAAGCATTACAAAATATTATAATTGAAATTATTTCAGTTTTTTGAGCGATTCATGTCAATCTGAACAAAATCATCAGAATCACCATGAACACAATCAGTACCTACTGCCTTTACAGGTGAAAAACTAACCTTTCCATCATGCATCTTGCCTTCATTTTGTAAAATGCCTATTTTGCCAGAGACAATCTGTTTATGTTTCTGACAAGTCAATCCCACCATATATTCATCATCTCCGGAAACAATTGATATAATAAATTCAGGTGGATTTACACATGCTTTTCCCTCCTCCTTTACAGAACACTTGTCAGGCAGCATAGAATGAATTGAATTTTTGTATGATATTAAGCTTAATTTGAAGAGATTCAGGTTTGAAAATAATAATTGATTTTATTTAATGTGAATATCATAGCTAGTGTAGAGATATGAGTACGACGCCAATATCTGAAATGTCACTTGAATCACTGTTTGGAGATTCTTTAACAGCATCACTTTGTGTCAATATTGAGAAAGGTACTGAAACATGGGTTGCGACAGGGATGCTTGTACAGCAATTAGAATCATTTACTGATTCTGTAGTTGTACGTGAAAATGATAAACCGATTGGAATTGTGGGTGGAAAAGACATCATAATTCCTTTAGTAGAGAATCCAAATTCAAGTTTGTTCTACAATACTACAGTAGAGAATGTAATGGAAAAAAGATTTCCAACAGTAACAGGAAAATCAAAACTAAAAGAATTGGTGGGTTTTTGGAAAGACACAAGAAGAGCATTTGCTGCAATACCCAATGAGTTTTCAGATTATTCAGCATTGTCTGCAAAAAAACTTCTAGAAGTGGGAATTAAAGTTAGGACGGAAAGATCTATTTCCAAATTACCTAAAAAGAAAACAATTACGTTTAATGAAAAAGACACAATAGGGGAGGTTTTGAATTCCATGCTAGAAATTAATGCGAGGAGACTTTTTCTTGCAGATTCTAACAAATTTATCAATGATAGAATAATTCTTCAAAAAATCACAGAGGAGTTGAAATGTCTTAAAGAAACAGAAAATTTTATGGATTTGCCAACTAGTGAATTTAATCTTGAAGAAGCAAAGAACATTACAGAAGATTTGAGAATTCAAGAAATTTCAAAAATCATGTATGAGATGGAACATCCATGCGTATTGTTCCAGGATCAAATTATCACGCCTTGGGATATTTGTTTGAGTTTATTATCAGAAGATATAACAGAATATGAAAATTAAAAAAGATCGATAATTTCATCAAAATCCCAAAATGATTCTTTGGGTTTTTGGGGATAATCCAGGAATCCTTTATCTTGTAATGTTTTTACAATAAATGCAGAATAAGCTGGAGCGCCAGTTGCCCCTGGAGAGTTATAGTTTACAATATGAAATGAATTTTTCCCGACAATCTCCAAAATATCTTTAACAAACTCGCCCTTTGGAGAAATTACAGGAGTTCGAATTCCTGCTGTTCCGTGTCGAGTAAAGTATTCAGGTTGAACTTTTGGAATAAATTGCTGAACTCGGTGAACCATTTTTGTTTTTGAAATAGAGCTAAGGAATTCTTTAGACAGCATAGATAAGAAACTGCGATTTGTGAGAAGACGTCTAACATTTCCTCCAAATATTTCACGAATTTTAGCTACTGCAACATTTAGTTCACCTGTATAGCCCTCATATGTTTCAGGAGTTGCCACAGGAACTGCATTAGGACCAATCTCAGTTGTACCATCAGCTCTTTTAATCCAATGAGGATCTAAAAATGGAAATTCAGGAAATCTTGCAACAGTGTAGATATTTGTTTTAACTAAATCTGCATGAATTTTATCAGATACCCAATATTCTCCTCGAAAATGAAGATCATCGTATTGTTTTGCAAGATTACATTTTTTAGCAATATCTAATGAATTGCCACCAGAACAATTTATCATAAATTTTGCAGTCAAAGTTGAATTATCAGAAAAGGTAATTTCTGCTTCTGAATCATCATTAACATCTAGTACATCTTTGTTGAATAGAAACTCGGTTCCATGTTTTTCAGATTCTTTATGTAACTCTCTTGTAAAAACTCCATAGTCAGTTGATACATCTCGTGAACAATAAAGTCCAGAATATGCATGAAGGTTAGGCTCTTTTTTTAAAAGTTCATTTGAATCAAGCAAAGCAATTTGATCATCAGGAATGCCATTTTGTTTAGACCATTTAAGATATTTCTCTAATGTTTTATGTTGATGTTCATCAGATGCTACCTCAATTGTTCCAACTTCAAACCAAGGTAAGGATTTTTTCTTTGCAAAAATTTCCCATAAATCATGAGATATTAAAGAAGATACTGATGAAATTTTTCTTTTTGAAGGATCCAAGTAAAAAGGCGAATGGACCACTCCTGTATTTCTACTACTAGTGTGCTTTGCCACATCATCTTCTTTTTCAATTACGCAGACTTTAAGATCATACAGTGTAGACAACCAATAGGAGATTGATGTACCTAAAATCCCCCCACCTATTATAGCAACATCATATTTGTTCATAATGAAATAGTGTATTCCTTATCATTAATTGATTTTGATTGTTTATCGGGATTCAAATCCATAAAAATTTACACATATTGATCTTATTTCAAATGAATTCTAATTCTTATTATTGATAATTATTGTTTTACATAAAGAAATCACAGAATTAAAGTGGATTCTAGGAATTTTTGAGTATCTGTATTTAATGTACAATCATGAATAAAATTATGTTATTTTGTATCGAAGTATGGCCAGGACAGAGTTGTCAATGTCTAGTTTTTTTATTATTTTTGAGGAAACTGCAAACTCTATTTTACAGGAGGTATTTTTTGCAATCTCTAACATCTTCATTATTTTCTTGAATTGTGAATTTGTATGATAATTTGCAGAAACAATTAGGGTATCTACTGCGCCAATTTCTAATGCTTTGTAAATTACATCATTTCTTTTAGCAGTTAGTCCATCTTTGACTAGAGTCTCGTATTTTTCAATTAGTTCTGTAACATATTTTCGTCTGTGCTGATACAAATGCCGAATTATTTTTTTGTTAATCTCCTTCATAGATGTAGAAAAGGACAAGTTTTCTACAAATCGGCATTTTTTTACCAATTCTGAATTGAGTTCATCATAAAACTCGGTTTTTGCAGGTCCAATTCCACCCAATAAAATTAGCAAAGAATTCGAATCCATCTCTTTGACTTTGTTTGCCACCTTCTTGAAGAAAACATGGATTTTGGTTTGTCTTGCTCTGAGGAACCTTCCCTGACTCTGTCCCCCCTTGCGATGCCTGCCTTGCAAATCAATTCCAAGCTTAGCCTCTTGAATTATTTGACTGCCATGAAATTTTTGAATTCTTGCAGATTTTTGATCTAGCGTTACCAGTAAGACATCATAATTAGTTTCCAAAATATCATTGAATGGTTTGATAAATGGCTTTTTGCTTGCCATGTAGACGTATGGCAATTTTTTTGAAGTGCCAATAACTTTGATATCGACTTTGCCGTTTTTTATCCATCCAAAGATGCACAGTGTTTTGGCAAATTTCCCTACAGAGACAGGATTTTTTTTAAGTTCAGCAATTTTGTTTTCAATTTTTGACTCTATTCTTTCCAGAGTTTCGTTTCGCTTTGTTTCCTGGAGTAGTGATATTGTGTCTTGCCCCTTTCCATAGGGATAATACACTGATACACATTGAGAATCAATCTTTTTTATTTCATGTAGAAATTGGTTAATTGATATCCACTCAAGCGGGGTAATCTCTATAGGCCCAAGAGTTGTTTTCATTTGCTTTTTCTAGAAAATAACCAGTCATAAAGCATCCTGTTTGTTAAATCCCAAGTTACCTAAGCAATATTAGAAATTAAAATGAATTTAGAGAGATTTTCGGAGTGTATCATTAACTATTTTTGAGAAACTAACAGATTTTGATGATTTTTTAATCTCCGCTGCTTGTTTTGAATATAGTTTTTTTAGATTATCATCACTTAATAGCACAGTGATTCTTTTTGCCATTATTTTTTACTCCTTGATTTTGTTCTCAAAAGAGCACTACAACAAGGACAACGAAACCCGGAAACGGTCATAAAAATACTACACAATGTGCATCTCTTTTGGCCATATCCATATTTGGAGCCATTGGGAATTTTTTCTCCCTTGAGACTGTCGCATACTCCTTTACAAACAAATCCCATTATACTCCAATCTCCTCAAAAGATTTGTGACAACAAGGACAGCTAGAGTATTTTGAAATTAGTTCTAAATCACAGATCTTGCAGTATTTTTTAAAGGTGTTATTTCCTGAATTTCGAAATTCAGCATTTGCATCATAATACCCACAAACACTTCTACAAGAATGCTCACTCATCATAATTTTTCTCCATATCAAAGAATGAACCGCAATCCTTGCAAAAGATGCCATGATTTTGTATTTTGACGGCTATATTGCCACAGTCAATACAAATTCTAACTGCGTTGTTTACAGTCTTTTTGTTTAATTCTAGTTGTGTATCTTGAAATGCTTGCATAATATTATTAGGAATTATTCCTAATTAAGTGTTATTATTAATTAGGAATTATTATCAATAAGGAATAGTTATTAAATAGTAGTATATGTGAATAATAGTATATGCAGCAGATAGAACAGATCGTCGCATCATTAAGAGATGAAGGGTTTAGAATTACGCCTCAGAGAATGGCAATAGTAGACTATCTATTAAAAACAGAGGACCATCCCAGTGCAGAGCTTATCTACAAGGTTGTAAGAAAAAGATACCCAATGGTAAGCCTGTCTACAGTATACAAAACATTAGAGTTACTCAGAGAGAAGAAGCTTGTTAACGAAATAGAAGTTGAAGGGGAAACAAGATTTGATGCACATACTAATGAGCATATCAATCTTGTCTGTTTAAAATGTGGAAAAATAGATGATCTTGATGAAGCATCTCTAAAAGACATTCAGATCAAAGCTGCTAAAAAATCAAAATACCTAATCTTAAAGAGCAATTTTGAATTGCATGGTTATTGCAATGATTGTAAATCAAAGATGAAAATTTAGAAGTTATTTTGTGATTTCAAATCTAAAAAAATATCTTTCCTTTTATCTGGTGAACGCGTAAATACAGTGAAAGGAAATGTTAACAGAACAAACAGAAAAAAGATTGTCACGACGTACACTAATGGCAATAATGATAACAGGAATAGCTGTAATTACAGTATTCACAGTAACGCCTTGGAACATTATTCCAACTCAAATTACTGAAGATGTAACAGTACTAGCAGTTACAGAATACGGTTGTGTTGGAGAGTCTCAATATGGTGTCAGCGTAGTCGTGTCTGAGTGTGATGCTCAAGTTGGAGATATAGTATCTGCTACGTTTTATGTTCCTTCAATGGAAGTTAATGGATACTATGACAGACTAAACGATAGAGTTGAAATGGTTCAGCCATAATCTCTATCACTTTTTATTTTCAAATTTACAAATACTAACTTTACTCTTAAGAGATAAAATTAATTATTTTACATCATCGATGATTTTGGTTAATTTTGTTTCAATGTCTTTTCCCATCGATTCTAATTCAACATTTGATGCAACAAAAAGTAACTCGGTAGGCTTTGCCAAGCTGATATAATTTTCGCCGTTTTTCTCAAACACTGCAATAGTGCAAGGAAGTAAAAGACCAATGTTTGGATCTGAATCCAAGGCTTGTTTTGCTGCCTGAGGGTTGCATACTTCTAATAATTTGTACTCATGTGGGTATTCTACTCCTTTTTTTGCAAAAATTGCCTTAAAATCTAATATTCCAAGAACGCCAAATTTTATTTCTGAAAGTTTGGCAGTAATTTCTTCAATTACTTTATCGATATTTTTCTGGGTTTTTACAGTATAATTAAATGTCAACTCGAATCATTATTTTTACCAAATGCACATAGTTATGTTTTATTCATCAATTACTTCAAAATTAATAGAAGAATATGAAATACCTTCATCACTTCTAAAAGAAATTGTCCATGTTCCAAAGAATTCACAGTCAAGGCATTCTCGTAAATCACTTGATGATACAGGAGTGAAATAGTGGTTTACTGCGCTTTTTGATCCATCAAAAGGAAATGAATGGTGGATTTTCCCATCAGGACGAATAAAATCAATTGTGCCCTTTGAATTCACCGGAATTTCACTTCCAATTAGAAATACAGTATCATCTACACCATATGTTCCATCTAAAATAGCAAATGGTCCAGAATACAAATTTTTTGAAAATATTTCAGATTCAGAGTTTTTTCCAATATTTTCAAATTCTAAATTCCTAGAATCCACAGGAGCTAGCGATTCAATGCTTGTATCACTTAGAACAAAACTAAGAAGCATAGCTATTAAAACGGCGATTATAGGTCCAAAAATAATTTTGGGGATTTTGATATTCAATGTCAAATCTCCCTTTTTGTTTTGCCAGTATGTTTTAGCATTTTGAGTATTCACCAAAGCATTTGTTACACAAAATTTCATCAGACTCTGTAAGGTATACAACAGTATTGCTTGTCCAACATTTATGGCACAGCCCCAAAAAAGTTGGAACATGTGGAGAGGATGAAATCCCCCACATGTTTGAATTAGGTGTTTTATGACTTATGCAAGAGCTGCTACTGTATGACATATGTTCTCCTCACCGTATATGCATTGACTGTGGAATCTGATTTCTGTAGGATTTGTGCATTTTGTACAAACTAGTTGGATAGGTTGATCACAATGAAAACATTGCTTTTCAACATCCAACTCTCCTCCGCATTGTCTACACAGAGTGTCTGGCATTTTTATCACCACCTCAAGGGAAATTTCTCCTGCCAATCTTCCATTTTGAAATAACTTCTTCAGAGTATGAAGAAATTTTTTCCACAGAAGATTTTACAGAAGACTTGATTTGATCTATTGGCGTATTGTTTCGCATCTTCTTCCCTCCTAAATTACTCTACAGTAACCATCTTTCCTTTGGGTTTTTCTTTTGCAAGTGTCAGAGTCACTTGTAAAACCCCGTTTGTGTATTTGGCTTTTGCAGAGTTTTCATCTACTTTTGATGGTAGTGGGATTTTCTTTTCGTACTTTCTGTCTTCATGTTCTGCTGAGAGCAAGACGAGTTTATCTGACACATTTAACTTAATGTCAGATTTTTCAATTCCTGGCATCTCAGAGACTATCTTGAGAGTACTGGTTTTTTCATCTACTGAAACATCAACATATGGATCTCTTACTGTAGAATCAGTTAGAGAGTTTGAAGGTTTTGTGTTTCCCCATTCAGTTACATGAGGAATACCGTCCTCTCCTACAGTCTTTACATAACCATAGTAGTAGGGCCCAATAGTTTGAATATTGCCTCCTCTGGGATTTTCGAAGACATCACCCACTGAAAAAAAGGGATTTGACAATCTTCGAAATGCTGTTTCGAATTGGTCATCAAACATCTTTTAATCACCGAATTAATGTAATAGGGATTACAAAATATAAATTTTTTGCAGAAATCATCCATAAATAACATATTGTCATAGATATTACAATATTTAGATTTCAAGGTTTCAGGCAAACTAGTAAATGAAAATTAATCACATACAAGCAATTCTGATTTTGCCATCAAAATCTAATTTGTCTTAATAGATGAAGGTTTTTCTTTCCGTATGGACTTTACCAACTAGGTTTTGCCTACAAACCTTGTAACGGCAAAACAAGACACAAATCCATAGATAAAAACTTGACGAGTAATTTGTTCTTGAATAAATTGTAGATTAGTGCGTATTACAGCAAATAAGGGTGAGAAACAAGATGACATAGGTTTGCCTATGATTGTGAGAATAAATTGAAAGTAGATGAACATGGAATTATTTTAAGATCTAAATTTCAGTATCATCATAACCACTTTCCCTACCACAGTGAGGACATGTTCTTTGGTTTTGAAAAAGTTCTTTTCCACAATTTCGACATGATTGAGGTTTCACAAAACAATTAGCATTTTATTTAATTTAAACAATAGTTTTATCGTAGGTTCAAATTTTTAGGATTTTGGACCTCTCAAACATAAAT
Organism: Candidatus Nitrosopumilus sediminis; assembly: GCF_000299395.1. Lineage (NCBI taxonomy): Archaea > Thermoproteati > Nitrososphaerota > Nitrososphaeria > Nitrosopumilales > Nitrosopumilaceae > Nitrosopumilus > Candidatus Nitrosopumilus sediminis. Next base: position 354,973 of record NC_018656.1, on the reverse strand, counting down.
TATAATTTTTTTCTATTTTAGATTATATTTTTATGTCTAAAATTGTAATGGCATCTCTTATTACAAAACCAATCAAGGCCACCCAAATATTCGACACGATCAGACTTGCCACAAAAGGTGCATTTTATAAAATGTTTCATGTTTTTTTCTTTGTTCATAGTATTTCTAGCCTAACAACAGAGTATTTGAAAATTTTATTTACGTTTTTGTTTTACATAAAAACTTGAAAGTATCACATCAGTTAATCTATCAAATTCGGATGTAAAATAAATTGCATAAGAGTATACCATAACATTATTGCGTTGCACTTATACAAGAATGTGGTTTGAAAATTCTAAACATTTGTTTGATTTTTTACAAAAATAGTCAGATAAACAAAGAATTCAAGTCTACTTATTCTACACACAAAATTTGATTTTAAGATTCTATTTTGTACCAAAATAGGAATTTAGCAAATACTTGACGGGTTTTAATTAAATTTGTAATTCTTTTAGAGCCATTCTTGCTGCAATTCGGGCAGTCTTAGATGCCATTAGTGCTTTTGCAGTTTCATTTTCTGCCATCTTAGCTGCACGAATTGATGACTCTATTTGTATATTGTATGTTTTTTGATATTTTTTTACAAGGTGCGGATTTGTCATTTTCTTTGATGTAATCAGTGCTGAATTAGCTGATTTTCTTGATGCTATTGCAGCATGTTTTGCATTTCTAGTATGAGTGATTGTTTTTGATGTTTCTTTTTTTACGGCAGCTAATCGAGATTTTGCTCTAGATTCTGCCAATTTAGCTCCTTTCATGGCCTTATCTGTACTTGAAATTACACTTTGCATAATCTTACTTAATTCCACAATATGTTCAGGGTGAATGTTTGATTTTTTTGATAGAATTTTTTTGGATGTATTTCTAACTATTTTTGCATTATGAATTGCTCTTGTTGCATTTTCAATATGAGAATCGATATTCATACAGTTTCTCTTACCATGACAATAGAATTTATGCCTATGTAAAATTGAATCTTATCTGGATTTGTTTTACTCATTACTTATCAAAATCTTTTCAATTATTTCAATTTTCATATGCTGGTACTGAAGATCCCATAGTGATATTCACATTAACATTAGTATGATCAGCATACGAACTAGGTATAGAAGAAATCCTTAATATGAAAACAAATAATGCAGAAATACATAAAATTCTTTGTAGATAATTTATCATGATCTTATTTTCTAAAATAATACATTAAACGACGCTGACAATTCTGTACATCTTCTTTACATAAACATCCGTTCTTCTTAATTAGCTATTTCACCATAAAAAATTATGAGTGAAAAAATCAAGAAATCTAAAGAATCAGCATGGAATACTGTTGCAAAAAGAACTGTCATAGCAGCAGAAAACAAACCAATACCGCAAAAAACAGTTGCGGATAAGAAAGGAAAGGCCATTACAAAAGAAGCTTACGATAATGCAGCAGAGCGAACAGTCACCCCTAGTGGTAAAGGTCCAAAAACACTATCTAAAAAACCTATTAAAAAAGGAAAAGAAGTTTCAGAAAAAGCTTTCAGTGAAGCAGCAGAACGAACAGTTAATGGACGAGAAGCTTGATCACCTTTAGATTTTTTCTAACAAAATATAATTTTGATAATCATCTAGTAAGTTTACAATACTTACCAATATGTCAATTATATTATTAGATATGTTCATCAAACACACCGTAATATCAGCGTCAGTTAATACTGTAAATATCATAAAACATACAATACATGAACAATAAAATAAACAAACTAAGTATGATCATAGTCTCAATAATAATCGCATCGTCATTGAGTCATGGTTATGCATTAGCAGAATCTGAAATAACTTTAGTTTTAGAAAAAACTGTTTTTGAACCAACTGCGAGAATATTTCTTACAGGTACAGTAGTTCCGGGAGATGCATTCTATGAACTAGTTACAATTGTAGTCTATGACTCAAATGGTAATAAAATAATTCAAGACCGAAGCAATGTAGAGGATGGTAAATTTTCTGCCTTGATCACTGGTCCTTTAGGCTCGTTTGACAAAGGAGTTTACGGAATTGAGGCCTCACATGTGTCTGCAACTAACAAAGCCCTAATTGTAATTGGAATTAACGACTTGGTACATGATCAATCAACAGGGATGTATTTGACCCCCTTGAAACAAATTGAATTAGGTACAAATGCTGCACAAGTTATTTGCATGGATAAGCACATGCTAGTTCAGAGCAACCACAGAGATTCAGTTGCATGCGTTGAACCATTAACTGCGATATCTCTTGAAACACGAGGATGGGGAACCCTCTACTAATTTTTATTTAGAATTGAAAATTAGACTTGAGATTAGGAAATGAAAACTAGACTTTTGATAATTCATTCTATGTGATGTTTATTCTTCAATGTCGGATGTCCATTTTTAATAATTCCAACATTGACAATTTTGTCCATGTTAATTTCAAATATGTACATTAAACCAACATTCATGTCAGCGTTAGTTAATAATCTATAACATGAGATAATGTATTGTCAAAATCATTTAAAATACACCCAAAGAAAATGAAGTTTATTCATGGTTTCTCTATTGTTATAGTTTCATTATTTGTTCTATCTAGTTTTAGTGTGAATGTTTTTGCTCAAGAAGAGATTATTTTAACTCCTCTTAGTCTGGGTGCAAATCACCTGGGATCAATGATCAAAATAGAAACTGTTTCAGATGATGGCTCTACTTGGATATTCGTTACATCTACAGAACCTGTAGAGAGAGAACATATGACAATCAATGTAAGATTTACAGATAAAAATGGACAAGAAATAACAGATGTAAACTATGACATAATTGTAACTCAAGACGATCAAATTATTTTGGATAAAACTATGGTTAACCAACAAATGGGCATCGGAGATCATCTTACTGAAGAATTGCCTAGTAATGAGAATGTAAACATCAAGATAACACTGCAAGGAACGGGAGCAAATATTCCTATAACTGGACCTCATGGAGAATCTCTTGAGATTAAAGTGGTTCCTGAATTTGGAACAATTGCAATGATGATTTTGGTTGTGTCAATTGTAAGTATAGTGGTAATTAGTACCAAAAGCAAGTTATCTCTCAAACTGTAGATTAGATATGCCTGTCTATGGAGATATGGATTATAAGCTACCATTTAGAAAGGTAATTGGGCCAATATTGAGTAAAATTGTCAATCCTAAAGTGTTAGACATCATAAAATCCAAATCCATCGCACCTACTTTTGATCCCAGTATGAAAACTCTGATGAGGATAGTAAAATTTATGCTTGAACATCCTTCAGAAGGAAAAACACAGATGGCATTAGATACCAAACTAAACTATGCAAGACTTGCAAAACATGTTGTCTGGATGGAAAAAAAAGGCCTTGCTAAATCTACAATTTATGATAATAAAATCCACATCTCATTAACTAAAGATGGTAGAGACTTTGCAAAAATAATTGCAAGAATTATCTAATTATTTTACAATTCTTACCAATATGTCTACTATATCATCATGTTTGTACGTCAAATACACCATCATATCAGGAGTTAATAAAGAAAATTTCATAAAATAAACAATGGGATATATTCAACATGCAACATAGTTGGTTTTAACACATGGAATTACTCTTTCGACATATTCTTGTACCCTATGATGGAACAAAGCCTGGAGATAAGGCATTTAATAGTGCAATTCAACTTGCAAAAAAATTTTCTTCTAAAATCACTATCCTTGCTTGTATGGAAAAAAACTCTACCTTTGGATTTTTTGATACAAAATCCGAAAAAAAAGACATGAAGAAAAGAAATGAAGTAATGGAAAAAAAGTTATCAGAATTAGAACAGATAGCAAAAGAATCCAACATTCAATGTAATTCAAAAATTTCTAGTTGTAACGTTGCCTCAACATGTATCATATCTTATGTAAAATCCCATAAAATCGATCTAATTGTTATGGGTAAATCCTCTAAAGTCAGTCCTGAAAAAATTTACCACGATAGCACCGTAAATCATATTTATGTTAGTGTTAAATGTGCAATGTTAAACATTTGAGGAGCGGTTTTATTTTAACCTGAATACATCATATGATATTTACAATACCTATTTTTGTTGTTTTGAGCATAATTACTCGCATAATTTCTTTGTAAGCATATCCATATTACAAAAAGCTAAATTAGAGAAACTATAATTTCTCACATTTTCCACCAACTTTCTTCCAGCTCTTTCCACCCTGACGCTTGCATTGGGATTTTGTAATTTTCCTAGATATGACACCCTTGCAATTTTCTTCAAGATAACATGTTCCCACAATTGTAGTATGTTTTTTGTGTGTGATGTGTTTTTTATGAGATGTTTTTGTCTTGATTCGTCCCACTGAAAGTGTAGGGGCTTTTTTTACAATACGTTTACGTTTAGAAATTAGAGGTTTTTTTATTTTTGGGATTTTTGGTTTTCTAATTGTAGGTCTTTGTATAGACATGAATAATATTACTCAATTAACTATTAAACTTATTCGTGATTATAAAATTTAAAAAAATAGACATATGATTTTTTAATGATGAAAATAGAACAGTAACATGGTAAGAATTGTTGAATGTTTTAAATGCGGCATTACAGAAAAAGATGCAAAATTAATTTATTCAACAGATAAACCTGTGCTATGCGAGAAATGTTCTAAATCATTGTGATTTATTCTTTTAATTTGCTCTCTTTGAAAACATCAGAGCCATACCAGCAATATCTGAAATAATCAAGACACCATTCATGAAACATTGGATCATCTGAATAGAACATTTCACTAATATCAGACTCTCCATTTACTGTAGGAAACATTATGCATGCCTCTTTCTCATTCATTACAAGAACTGTTTGAACATTTTTTGTCATTTTTCTTTGAATCAATCCATCTTCCATTAATTTATCAAACCCTAATTTCTTAAGAAGTGCCTTCCTTCCTTTTGGAACTACTGCAGATTCAGAAAAAATGTAATCAAATTTTATTCCTTTCTTGACTTTCTTTATGAGTGGCTCAATCAGATCTAGAGGAACTTCTGATAATATTTCGTATATGTAATCATCAGAATTTTTGTAAATATTTTTCCATTGTTCTATTGTTTTAGAAAAACCCTTAACACGTTGACACACTGCTAATTGGCCACAACGCATTTGAAATTTGTGTGGAATTTCTCCAAAATTGTGCTCTTCAAAATATTTCCTGTTTTGTGTAAGAAATACTAACGATGGGACCTGGGTACACACTATCTGTCCAAATGTCGTTAATGTGTATGTTCCATCAATTTTCTTTTTTATTAACCCATTTTCTTCTAGTCTTGTGAAATTTCTGTGTACTTCCTGTTTTGTTGCATCAATTTCTTTTGCAAGTGCAGTAGGAGTCAAATTTTTGCTTGACAATCTAAATAAAATATTCAATCTTTGAGAACTAGCTAATTCCAAAACATAGTCAGCAGTTTCATCAATCAAGTCACCCATTAGAAACTCATTATAATTTTGAAAGATAAAAACTAGAGGGAAATAAGCTGTAACTAAGAAAACAGTTTCAAGTTTTTATAAAAAAGAGTTGTGTTGCTAGCTTAAGATACCGCTAGCAACTGAATATGCTCCAATGCCAACTCCCATCACCACACCGATTCCCATGCAGATAAGATCGAATTTTACGACCTTTTTGAAAGGGGCATGAACCATTTTATCCCAGTTTGAGATTTGTTGTGATTTCATGATCATATTTAGTGATAGTTATAGATAGAATCAGGTAAAACTAGTAGATTACAAGTAAGCTATGCAGCTGACCAAGATATATTGCAAATTTTGATGTACTTGTATTATGAGAGTTGATAGTTGTAGAAAATGTGGAATGGAACTAACAATCAAACAAGAATGTTCAATTTGTAATGAACCAAACAAGTTCAATTGTAAAGAATGCTATTTTGAACCAGAAGAGCAAATTCATTCATTATGCAGATTAGTAGATATGAATCATAACCCATTAATTTCAGAAACAGCATAATGCCAAGAATTGCAGGTAAAAGACGGTAAAAGTAACAAATAGGGCAAAACAGTAACTGCAATCAGCTTCAAATATGATTTTCAGCTAATTATTTTACGAGTCATAATAAAACATTAGTAAAAATAGTATCCATGAAGCATATCTTAGGATTACACATAGTTAATTTGGAATCAGGAGATTTATGATATGACATATTATGTATCAAAAATAAACACCGTCAATGATAAATCAGAAACATGTGTTAATTGTGGAAAAGCGCATTTAGAAACAAACATAATTATTGAAAAATCTGGAATGGACACTTTACTTTGTCCAAACTGTGAGACATTAATGGTAGTAACGAATCATTCAGATAACAAACCGAGATTGAAAGTTAAAGAAGGCGAGACAGTTACCATTAGACATAATATAAGAAACTGAATTACAGAGGGATTTGATTGGTCGATTATCAAACTCAATGTATCAGATGTGGAAAAAAGTCATTCAAATGAGTAATTATTTATGATTATTCACTCTGGAAATATTTTTTGCCTTTTTCCAATAATACTCAAAATAATCAACAGCCCAATCTAAGAACATACCACTATTTCCATAAAACATATGTCGAAGATCAGGTTGACCATCAAGAGTAGGGAAGATTATTCCAGCTTCTTTTTCATTTAGAATCAATATTGTTTTAGTGGTTGTAATTTCCTTTCTCTCAATTTTGTTATTCTTGATTAAATCATAATAACCTAATTTTTTTAAATCCGATACCCTATCTTCTGGTTCCTCAAGATCACTGGTCACTATATGACGATATTTTACACCGTTATTGACCCTCTTTATCAGAATTTCATCCATTCCAGAAGGAGATTCATTAATCATATCATTAATAAATTCTGTAGAATTTTGATAGATTTTTTTCCATTTATCTAGAACATTAGTAACGCCTTTGACATGTTCACAATTTTCAAGAACCCCCAATCTACGACTAAATTTAGCTGGCAATATTCCAATATCATGGGTTGAAAAATATTTTTGATTTTTAGTTACAAAAAACATTATTGGCATTTGGCTCAACATCAATTGTCCTGTAGTAGTAATGTAATAATGCTCATCAGGTTTTTTAATTACGAATCCAGAATTTGATAATCGTTCTAGATTTCTATGAATTTCTTGAGATGTTACATCTAATTTTTTTGCAAGCATGGTTACTCTATGAGGCTTAGAGTTTAAAGCAGATAAGATTCTTAATCTTTGTTCACTTGCTAATTCTAAAAAATTAGAAGACACAATTTCAAATTTATCCATAATAAACAAATTATATGATGATGTAATTTAAAGCCTTATTAGCACACAAATTATTTTTTAGGTTTTGATTTTTTTTTCTTAAACCTGGATGTGTATTCATGAGCTAATAATACTGGAAATGATGTATATTCAATAGCTTCATAAAATAATTTTATTTGGGAATTTGGCAAAGATTTTAGATATTTACGCACATTTTTCTCTGTTTTAAGATAATCATGATTAGGATCTAAAAGATTTTTCATGAGATTATTATCAATTATTAAGATATAACAAATCATAAGCTAATATAGATAATTTCAGCTCAGGTTATTGCCAAATTATTTCATAATAAATAAAAAACAGGGTTATAGAGTTTGTTTTGCTCTAACGCTTTTTGGAATGTCTAATGTAAGAGATCATCTAATTGTCCATCTTTAACCATATTCAAAACAAATGATTCCACTTCAGTAATTCCACAACGAGGAAAATGTTTGGACTTGTATTTTTGGTTTTGTACAACTATTGAATCATCTAACACAAATATATTTAATTTCAAGTGTTCAAACATTTTGTTTCATAATCAGGGGTGGTGCATCATGTAAAGTAATAATATTTCGTATATCATCTAGCGGACGTATACTAGACAAAATAAATTGGATGGCATCATCTGGTGTTGATTTTTCAACTTTTACAATACAATCATATGCACCGTGTACAGGCACAGCTTCTCGTACACCAGACAGTTTACGAATAGTGTTTGCAACTTCAGTGTTTTTATGAATCGCACATGTAAGAAGCAAATAAGAAACTCCCATAAACCACTTACAATAAAATCATTATTATTAATTCATAAGCTAAATTCATGATATTACCTTTTTTTGTTTACAGATGTTTATATTTTATAAAAACCAATGTTATGTTGATGAATTTTGAAATTCTAGTCTTTCCTTTGCAGATAAATAATTTTTAATATAAAAAAATATTTTTAGATGAATGACTTTTATTTTTGATCACATATCATGATAAAGACAATACTTAATTTTATCATCATAAGCTTAATTTCAATTAAATAGCTAAAAAGGTATTATGAATTACACATTTGATATTGTTTATGTGGAATCTTCCTTATGCTGCGTCTTCTATCACCACACACAAAAAGTTTTGACAAAAAACTTACATTGCCGCATTAAGGAAGTAATTCCACATTTGGTGCATAGGGTCGTGTTGTAAAAACAGAAAAGATTGGATCTTATAATGTAGTCAATTTTGCATCATCTAGACAACATACATGATGTTCTTACCCTACATGAGGCACCACATAATTAAAAACAGAGCCATTTGTTTTAGACATGATCAGAAATAATTAGATCGAATAAAGCGTTGTTTTGTTTTTAGATTTATTAGAATCTATTTTGAATCAAGAAAATTATCAACAGGCTCAAGAGGCAAAAATTCTCTTTCTGCAATATAGGTAGGTCTGGGATTTAAACCACAAAATGGATCAACCAAGGTATTATGGATGCTATTATAAACAAAAAAGGCATTACTTCTAGGATAAGGCGTGATATTGCCGTTTGAACCATGCATAATATTACAATCAAAAAAGATTACTGAACCTGCATCTCCTTTTGCAGATACAATCTTACTTTTTTCAACCATTTGTTCTAGAAATTCTTTTTGAGGAGTGCCTATTTCCTGTCTTTTTAGAGATTGCTTATAGTGTTCATCAGGTGTTTTCCCACTGCAAGATACAAATTCCTTATGTGAACCAGGGATTACCATCAAGGGTCCATTAAATTCATAATTTTTAGTCAAACTAATTGAACATGAAACAGCACGCATGTTTGGCATACCATCCTCAGAGTGCCATGTTTCAAAATCAGAATGCCAATAGAATTCTTTACCATCAAATCCAGGTTTAAGGTTTACACGGGATTGATGAATGTAGACCTTACTTCCCAAAAGTTGTTGTGCTATTTTTAAAATTCTCTTATCTCTACAAAGTTTGCCATATAGTTTACTAATTTTATGAATTTCAAAAATAGAACGTACATCTCTTTGTGTTTCTTCTAAAATGAATTGAGGAAGATCTTTTTTTATTTCATCTTGTGAAAGAGAGGTAAGCTCATCAAACAGTTTAGTTATCTCATCAGAAGAAAATAAATTTTCAAATATTAGATAACCATTTTTTTCAAAAAAATCTACTTGTTCTTTATTTAATTCATCATAAGAATCACAATATACAACAGAGTTCGTTCTTTGAATAATTTTTGATTCAGAACTTGTTCGTGTAGGATAAGAATCCAAATAAAACTTATTTTCAGCCATTATCAAGATCCAGGATTGATCAAAGGATAAACGCCATTCTCGTCATGTTTTTCAGGGCCAACCAATGCAGGATTAAACACACAAATCATTCTCATTTTTGAAAATGCTCTAAGAACATGTTTATCATGTTTATCTAAAGCATAAACTGTGCCTGGATTTATGTTGTGTACAGTTCCATCATCTTCTTGTATCTGACCAGTTCCCTCGATACAATATACTGTCTCAAGATGATTTTTGTAGTAAATTTCAGTTTCAGTGTCAGGATAAAGAGTTGTTTCATGAAATGAAAAACCCATGTTATCATCTTTAAGAATCAGTCTAATACTAGACCAATTTTCCGAATCAATTTGACGTTCTGTTCCACGAAGAGATTCAATATTTCGCACTATCATTTTTGAACAACCCAATCTTCAAGTTTTTTCTGAAAGTCAGATTGACTCATCACTTGTTTAATGCTTTTTTCCAAAATATTTAATCCCCCTATCAAATCATTTTCATTGATTGTCAAGGCGGGAAGAAGTTTTACAACTTGATCATCAGACCCACATGTTTCAAGAATCAATCCATTTTCAAAACACCTTTGTTGAATTGCACTTGCCAGATCTTCTAGAATACAATCAATTCCATAGATCATTCCTTTTCCACGAACTTCAACATCAGAGGAAATATTTTCTTGAGCAATTTTTTCAAGCCTAGTTTTTAAAATATTGGATTTTATTGCAATCTCTGCTTCTAATTCCTGAGTAGTCCAAAAATTATCAATAGTAGCCCTGGCAGTAACAAAGGCCATGTTGTTTCCTCTGAATGTTCCATTATGCTCCCCAGGTTTCCATTTATCAAATTCGGGTTTCAGTAAAAGTAATGAAAACGGTAATCCAAACCCACTAATGGATTTAGACAAAACTATAAGATCAGGCTCGATTCCTGAATTTTCAAAACTGAAAAAGGTACCTGTGCGACCACATCCTGCTTGAATGTCATCTACAATCATTAAGATTCCAAATTCATGACAAAGATCTTGTAATGATTGAAGCCATTTAGAGCTTGCAACATTAATTCCACCTTCACCTTGGACTGTTTCCAAAATAACTGCAGCTGGCATATCTATTCCACTACTATTATCCTCCAGAACACGTCGTAGGTAATCAATGGTGTTAATTTTCTTTCCCATGTAACCATCATAGGGCATAAATGTGACATCATTTAGTGATGTTCCTGCACCACCTCTATGATGACTATTTCCTGTGGCAGATACAGAACCTAAAGTTACACCATGAAAAGCATTTGTAAATGAAATAATATTGGTTCTACCAGTTACTTTTCTTGCAATTTTTAGTGCTGCTTCTACTGCATTTGTTCCAGTAGGTCCAGTAAACTGAATTTTATAATTTAGATTCCTAGTTGCCAAGATATTTTTTGAAAAGGAATTCAGAAATTCTTCTTTGGATTTTGTAGTAAGATCTAAACTATGAATTATTCCGTCTTGATTCAAATAATCAATAATCTCTTTTTTCAAAATAGGATTATTATGTCCATAATTTAATGAGCCAGCTCCACACAAAAAATCATAGTATTTATTTTCATCTTTGTCAAAGAGGAACGGACCTTTTGCTTTATCAAACATTACAGGATAAGATCTACAGTAAGATCTTACTTGAGATTCAATTGTATTGATTCGTTTCATGCAGTAACCTCCAAAAGACTTTTTTGTATTGGGCCAATTCGTATCAAATCTTCAGGCTCATGATTATGTCCCAAGATTTCAGTTGAAAACAAAGGTGATTTTGTAAAGTCAGCGTCAAGTTGAGAGGCAAAATTCTGTAAAAATTTCAAGGATGCCTTGTTAGAAGGAGTGACTGTGGCCTCAACAAACTGTACAGTGGGATCTGTTTGAGATAATGCTTTTAAGACAAGTTCTTTTGCTATTCCTTTATTTCTGAACTCATCATCTACTGCGGCCTGCCAAACAAATAGAGTGTCAGGATTTTTTGGAGAAATGAAGCCGGAAAGAAAACCAATGATTTTAGAATCAGATTCTGCAACTACACAGGTTTTTGAAAATTGATGGCAAAGCAAAACATAAAGATATTTTGAATTTTCATCAAGAGGTTTGTTAGAATTTACCAAATTCCATATGGAATCAGCATCGCTTACTAATGGTTCTCTGAAAATAATTGAAGACATTTCCTTAAATTAGAATTTTTTTGATGTTTTCTCTAGATACTTGGTCGATTTCTTGCAATTTTTTATCAACTACAGCATTTGCATCTTTGGTAACACCAACATAAAATGGCAAACGTTTTCCATAAGAAGGTCCGGTACCCATTGCTTGTTTGGATAAGACAGTTATTTTTTCTGTAATATAATCATGTTCAAACGTATTAGAATCAGCAACAATTGCTAAATGATATACTTCGTCTTTAGAATCCCATCCAACAACATCAGGTTTGATACCTTGAATGTCAGGAGGCTCTTCAAAGCCATTACATTTTGCAGTTAGAACTTCTAATCCATTAGTTTGAAAACATTCTGCTAGATTTTTTACCAAATCGTTATTTTCAGTCATTGAAATCTTTTGTAAAAAGAATTAGTTAATATTTTGTCAGCAAATGTGTGTAAATTAAGCTAGAAACAATACAGATTCTTTTATTCTTTATCAAATTAGTTAGAAAAATGGATAGTAATGTAATGTATGCAATTATTTCAATTGTAATTACCGCACTAGTTTTCATCATTATTAAAATAGTAGAATTCACAAAATTTAGAACATTATTAGGTTCAGGAAAGGCCACAGGAGTAATTTTCATAATCATCGCAATAGCTGAAATCATGTATGTTTCTGCAACACTGAAAATTCTAACCCCGGCAATAGAAGTCGTCACATCCCTCAGTGTTATTTTATTGTTTTTCACATTTGTATATTTGAACAAACTACAAAATGCAATTTCTGGTATGAGTATTGCTCTAGGAAGAAGAATGAATGTGGGAAGTGAAATCGAGTTTGACAAAAAAAATGGTAAAATAATTCAGATCGGATTGACAAAAACAATTGTTGAGTTAGAGGATTCAAGAATAATGCTTATTCCAAATAAAAAATTCGATGAAGAGGTTATAGTGATTAATAATTCACAAAAACAAAAATTATACAAACAACATAAAGATTGATTCTGAGATTAAAAATAGATCTTAACATGTTCTATAAGATTAGAATTAATAGTCCAGACTAATTAGCTGTTTCTAATTTTAGTATTATTTTTAAGTTAATTTATCTACTGTATATCTATGCATAGTAATTCTTGTAGAATATGTGAGTCAAAGTTGGAAGTTGAACACATATGCAAAGTATGTGAGGAGCCAACAAGATTGTTTTGTCATACATGTGGAATAGAAGCAGAAAAAATTACTCACCCTGCATGTCTTGTAATTGATTTGAACAGACTTGTTGTAGAATCATTACGCCAAAAATAATTTTTTCTTTTTTAGACTATCTATTTCGCAAGCAGCGGATATATTTTTTGACAAAAACACACAACGTTGTATGTGGGGAATCAGGTGAAATGTATTATAACAAATAAGAAACGAGTTGCAACATGATTGATTATTACAAATATCTAAGATGCCCCGAATGTGTAGAAAATGGATTGTATTGTAAGCCTCACAAAATCGAAGTAGAAAAATTACTTGCAGAAGAGGAATCAATGCTAACTAAAACCTAAGAAATGGTAACAAATGTGTAAGTAAAAATAACATCCATGTCAGCGCGGCTTAATACACTATTTGCAATTATATTAACAATGACGAGAACAAAACAAATTCTAATACTTCCTGTATTAGCAGTATTGGTTTCTACTCAGTCATATTAGGAAGACACTGCTTTAGTATGAATCAATATAGCATCACAGCATTACTTACTATTTCATTATTGATAATGACAATTCCTAGTATCTATGCTCAAAGTATTGATGATCTACCTGAACCTGGAACCACTCCTGACTCATTTGTATATGGATTCAAAAAAGCATTTGAAGGATTAGACTTGGCATTTACATTTAATCAAAACGATAAAGTTACAAAACATCTGAAATTTGCAGAACTTCGACTAAGTGAAGCAAATGCAATGGTTCAAAAAGGAATGCCTGAACAAGTTGACGATTTAACAAAAGACTATGAAAAACAAGTATCTGATGCAAAGAAAATTGCAGACTCTGCATCAAAAGCTGCAGACAAGGCATCTTTAACTGAAGATATAGTGTCTGCATCATCCAAACATGTGGAAGTTCTAACTGAACTCAAAGACACACTTCCAGAACAAGCACAATTAAGAATCCAAGTGATAATCGATAATTCTAAAAAAGACATTGGTATTGCAATGAAAGAACTCTCAAACTATGCTGATGCTATGGAAAAATCAGAAGAAATGAAAAAAACAGCTGAAGATCATAAATCCAACTCTACAGGAACAGAGAAACAAGATGTTGAGTACAAAGATGATGCCATGGTAAAGTCAGAAGAAATGAAAAAAACAGCTGAAGATTACAAACCATAATCTAATTTTTAAAATTACAATTTTCACGCATACTTGCGTCCACTTTTAATCCCATAATGGTGGTAGAGTTCCCGCGCCGGGAGGGCGATTTGTCAGATCACATTGACACTCCAATAAGAGTTAGGCACGACATACAGCAAAAGGAGGGCATCAAACTAATTTAACAGAACTTTTTGGTTGTGTACTTTGAGCGGGATTTATGAAATTAGTTTGATGCCGTGCCCTTTCATTTATAACGAAAGCATGGTTCCAAGAAATTTCTTGGTTATGTGGCATTATTTCAAAAATAATGAATTATTTTCTTTTGCGCTTAAGGTAGTCTGAAATTATTTTTAATGCCAACTCGTCTGGTGTCAATTCTTTTTTGTTTGATCGAGATGCAAGCTTTCTTGCATTGGTCTTTGATAGTTTTATAGATAAATTCTGTTTGATTCTCATGTTCTTTGCTCGTTTAATCAGCTTTTGATGCGATGATTTTGGTGATTGGGATAATGCCTGAAGATATCTTTTTCGTAAACCTGAATCTAGTTTGGAAATTCTATCTGCTATTTTTTGTGCTTTTGCAATGTTAGGTATTATTAGATATAGTTTTGTCACCTCATCTCGAGATAACAATTGAGGCACCATCGACTTTAATTTGTCTGGAACTCCTGCAAATCCCAGATATTTGTTAAGGGTTGGAATAGACATTCCCATTGATTTTGCTGCAGATGATTTTCCAACATGTTCTGTCAAAAATTTACACGAATCTGCAATCTCTTTGTGATTCATGTCTTTTCTATGTATATTTTCAACTACTGATGCGGCCTTTGCATTCTCAAGATCATATGATGTCTGTTTTGTAAGCACATGCACTGGTATTTTCTTGGCGCCTAATCTCTTTAATGCAGCTAAACGTCTTTGGCCTGACATTAGCAAAAACGTGTTTTTACCTTCTTTTTGAACCAAAGGTGGATTCAACAGTCCTTCATTTTTTATTGACTTTGCAAGTTCTGCGATGTTTTCTCTGTCAAGCTTTCGTGCCTGTGCCTCTTTCCATATTTTGATCTGCTTTATTGGAATCTCTCTTAATCTGTATGATATAGTTGGTTTGTATTTTCGCACCATTATTTTAAACAGGACCTCTATAATGTAATCATTGGTCTATTGAAAATAATCTCAACTCTAATTCTTTCAACTAGTTTTCAATTAATCAAGTTAAAATTATGATATTCATAAGTACTTCGAACCTTTTACTCTTGCAGTCTAAAGTGAGATTTGTAACATTGCATTAACACTTTAAAAAATGGCGCCGGGAGGGAGATTTGAACTCCCGTTCCCTTGCGAGAACGCGCTTTATGGTTAAACAATTTCCAGGCGCGCGCCCTACCAGGCTAGGCGACCCCGGCACAAGTCTTGCGACAATTGTATTGAAGAAAATGCGATTATAAATTATGTTACTGAGTTATTTCCAAATTGTTATCGTTGTAGATTTTTCGACATTCTTTCCTACATCATCCATTCCTTTCAC
Source organism: Candidatus Nitrosopumilus sediminis (assembly GCF_000299395.1). Lineage (NCBI taxonomy): Archaea > Thermoproteati > Nitrososphaerota > Nitrososphaeria > Nitrosopumilales > Nitrosopumilaceae > Nitrosopumilus > Candidatus Nitrosopumilus sediminis. Next base: position 339,264 of record NC_018656.1, on the reverse strand, counting down.
AGAGATTTTGTAGAGTCCTTCTAAAGCTGTGTCGCCATCATTTTTAATTTGATTCCATGAAAATTCAATTTCATCACCAGGATCCAAATTAGATATTACCTGAGCAGATACAGGAGTATACATCAGTATTCCAGACAAGCCGGTAATTCGTAGTCCATATGAGGCATCAGAAAAGGTTAACGGGACTGTTCCAGAATTTACAATTCGAATGGTTATCTCTTCACCTTTCTTAAAATCAAACTTTTCAGTAACTATAGAAACTGATGGACCATCAACAAAAACTAGCTGGCCGGTATTTTTAACATCGATTAGATAAACTCCAAATCCAAGAGCTGCAATCACACCAATTCCAATAAAGATTACAAGGCTTTTTGCTAACAATTTCTTTAGAATAATTATTTGATTTTTTAATCCTTTGGAGGAGTGGGTTTTGTCCTCCACTTTTTAGGATATGTGTTAGGAGCCATAATGATTCTCTTTGTTTCAAATGCATAACCTTTTGTTGCATCACGAATTTCCTCTTCAGACATTGTTGCCTCAGCTAATGCGACTGCCTCTCCTTTTTGGGTATAAACTCCAACAATATCTCCTTTCTTCAAATTAGGAGAAATTTTCAAGATTCCAGGAATTGCAAGTTGTGCACCATGGCACATTGCATCAACTGCAGAATCGCGAATTATCACAGACTTTAATTCACTTAGTGCTAGCTCAACAGGTTTGATCATCTTCATTAGTTTGCTATCATCTTTTTTCTCCTCCCACAATGCAAATGCATCTGCAAGTTCGTGTAGTGTTACTAATCCATCGCGTTCGGAGAACTGATCAACTCTGGTTCTTCTAAGCTCAACCATTGTGGCACCAGGCCCTAGTATTTCTCCAATGTCATAGTATAGTTTTCTGATATAAGTTCCAGCCTCACATAGGATTCTCGTTAAGAGCAGTCTTTCTTTTTGTTCTATAATTTCAAACTCGTAAATTGTTCTGGTTCTAGTTTGTCTGAGAACTGCAGAACGTTGAGGAGGTTTTTGGAAAATTTCGCCTCTGAACATATCTACAACTTCTTGCAGTTTTTCTTTTGATGGA